>DATMJE010000308.1:0-19504 GCA_035553995.1 Usitatibacter sp.
CGGTCGCGGTGAAGAACAACCGGGTCATCGCCACGCTGGGCGATCCGCAGGCCGAGGTGAACCGCGGGCTCAACTGCGTGAAGGGCTATTTCCTCTCCAAGATCATGTACGGCGAGGACCGCCTCATGCGCCCGATGCTGCGCATGAAGGACGGCAAGTTCGACAAGAACGGCGAGTTCGCCCCCGTGTCGTGGGACCAGGCCTTCGACATCATGGAGCAGAAGTGCAAGGCGGCCCTCAAGGCGCGCGGCCCGGCGGGGATCGGGTTCTTCGGCTCCGGCCAGTGGACGATCTGGGAGGGCTACGCGGCCAACAAGCTGATGAAGGCCGGCTTCCGCTCGAACAACATCGATCCCAACGCGCGCCACTGCATGGCCTCGGCCGCCGTGGGCTTCATGCGCGCGTTCGGCATCGACGAGCCGATGGGCTGCTACGACGACATCGAAGCCGCGGATGCCTTCGTGCTGTGGGGCTCGAACATGGCGGAGATGCATCCCATCCTCTGGACCCGGGTGACCGACCGGCGGCTGTCGAACAGGGATGCAAAGGTCGCGGTGCTCTCCGTCTACGAGCATCGCTGCTTCGACCTCGCCGATATCCCCATCATCTTCCGCCCGCAGACCGACCTCGCGATCCTCAACTACATCGCCAACTACATCGTCGCGAACAACCGCGTGAATACGGCGTTCGTGACGAAGCACTGCAACTTCAAGCGCGCGACGGAGGACATCGGCTACGGACTGCGTCCCGAGCACCCGCTCGAGAAGAAGGCGAAGAACGCCGCCAGGGCGGGCGACATGGCGCCGATGACGTTCGACGAGTTCAAGGCCTACGTGAAGCCGTACACCGCCGAGTACGTCGCCAAGCTCTCCGGCGTTCCGGCCGACAAGCTGAAGGCATTGGCGGAGCTGTACGCGGATCCGAAGATCAAGGTGATGTCCTTCTGGACCATGGGCTTCAACCAGCACACGCGCGGCGTCTGGGCGAACAACCTCGTCTACAACATCCACCTGCTCACCGGCAAGATCGCGACACCCGGCAATTCGCCCTTCTCCCTCACCGGACAGCCTTCCGCGTGCGGCACGGCGCGCGAGGTCGGCACGTTCTCGCACCGGCTGCCGGCCGACATGGTCGTGAACAACCCGAAGCATCGCGAGGTGGCCGAGCGCATCTGGAAGCTGCCCCCCGGCACCATCGACGAGAAGCCGGGCTATCACGCCGTGCTGCAGAACCGCATGCTGCGCGACGGCAAGCTCAACTTCTACTGGGT
Organism: Usitatibacter sp.; assembly: GCA_035553995.1. Taxonomy (GTDB): domain Bacteria; phylum Pseudomonadota; class Gammaproteobacteria; order Burkholderiales; family Usitatibacteraceae; genus Usitatibacter. The sequence goes on from DATMJE010000308.1 coordinate 1,271, forward strand.
GCAGGTCAACAACAACATGCAGGCCGCGCCCAACATGATGCAGGAGACGCTCCCGGGGTACCGGCATCCGGACAACTTCATCGTCGTGTCGGATGCCTATCCCACGGTCACCGCGCAGGCCGCGGACCTGGTGCTGCCCACCGCGATGTGGGTGGAGAAGGAGGGCGCGTACGGCAACGCGGAGCGGCGCACCCACTTCTGGCACCAGCTCGTGAAGGCGCCGGGCGAGTCGCGCTCGGACCTGTGGCAGGTGGTCGAGTTCTCGAAGCGCTTCAAGGTCGACGAAGTGTGGCCGGCGGAGCTGCTGGCGAAGGCGCCGCAGTATCGCGGCAAGACTCTCTACGACGTCCTCTTCAGGAACGGCGCCGTCGATAAATTCCCGGCCTCGCAGGTCGAAGCCGGCTACGACAACGACGAGGCCAAGGCTTTCGGCTTCTACCTCCAGAAAGGCATCTTCGAGGAATACGCCGAGTTCGGGCGCGGCCACGGCCACGACCTCGCGCCCTTCGACGAGTACCACAAGGTTCGCGGCCTGCGCTGGCCGGTCGTGAACGGCAAGGAAACGCGCTGGCGTTTCAAGGAAGGCAGCGATCCCTACGTGAAGGCAGGCTCCGGTTACGACTTCTATGGCAATCCGGACCACAAGGCCAACATCATCGCCGCGCCCTACGAGCCCGCGGCCGAGGAGCCGGATGCGGAATATCCGTACTGGTTGTGCACCGGGCGCGTGCTGGAGCACTGGCATTCCGGATCGATGACAGGGCGCGTGCCGGAGCTCTACCGCGCCTTCCCGAACGCCGTCGTCTTCATGCATCCGGACGATGCAGCGGCACTCAAGCTGCGGCGCGGAAGCGACGTCAAGGTCGTGTCCCGGCGCGGCGAGTGCCGCAGCCGCATCGAGACGCGCGGCCGCGTGAAGCCGCCCAAGGGACTGGTCTACGTGCCCTGGTTCGACGCTTCGCAGCTCATCAACAAGGTGACGCTCGATGCGACGGACCCGATCTCCAAGCAGACGGATTTCAAGAAGTGCGCGGTGAAGATCGTGGCCGTCGGCGGCGCCTCCGACAGCGGAAGCGAAACATGAGGCGCCTCGCCATCGCGATGTTCCTCGCCGTCGCAGGCGCCGCGCTCGCGCAGCAGGCCGGCATCGTGAACAACCTGCGCGGGCCCACGCCGCTGGGCGAGGAAGCGAAACCGGCGCCGCTGCCCAAGCCCGTCAACGACGACCAGCGCCGCGCGCGCAGCTATCCCGCGCAGCCCCCGGTCATCCCGCACCAGGTGGACAACTACCAGGTCGACCTGCGCTTCAACAAGTGCATGGATTGCCATGGGCGTTCGCGCACCGGCGAGAGCCAGGCGCCGATGGTGAGCGTCACGCACTACCAGGATCGCGACGGGCAGCTGCGGCAGGAGATCTCGCCGCGGCGCTACTTCTGCACCGGTTGCCACGTGCCGCAGGCCGACGTGCGCCCGCCCGTGAAGAACACGTTCCAGGACTTCTACGACGTGCGTGCCGACACGCCGCCGCCGAAGAAGGGAGCGAAGAAATGATCCGCGGGGGCGCCGCGTGGCTGCGGCGCTGGTGGGGCGTGGCGTCGCGGCCTGCCGTGCACTACAGCCTCGGCTTCCTCACCCTCGGCGGCTTCATCGCCGGCATCGTCTTCTGGGGCGCCTTCAATACCGGCATGGAGCTCCTGAACGGGGAGCCCTTCTGCGTGAGCTGCCACGAGATGCGCGACAACGTTTTCCAGGAGCTCAAGCCCACGATCCACTACGCCAATCGCTCGGGCGTGCGCGCCACGTGCCCCGATTGCCACGTCCCGCACAACTGGACCAACAAGATCGCGCGCAAGATGCAGGCCTCCAAGGAGGTCTGGGGCAAGATCTTCGGCACGATCAACACGCGCGACAAGTTCGTGGACAAGCGCCTCGAACTCGCCCGCCACGAGTGGGCGCGGCTCAAGGCGAACGATTCGCTCGAATGCCGCAACTGCCATAATTTCGAATCGATGGACTTCACGCGGCAGAGCCAGCGTGCGGCCAACCAGCATTCGACCGCGCTCGCGCGCAAGGAAAAGACCTGCATCGACTGCCACAAGGGAATCGCGCACCGCCTGCCCGAGATGGGGCAGGCTGCCGCCATGCTGGAGCCCTGAAGCCCCGGTGGGGTGAGTCGTGACCCGCTTCATCGTCGTGCGCCACGGCCAGACGCGCTGGAACGTCGAGAAGCGCGTGCAGGGCCAGGAGGATAGTCCCCTCACCGAGGAAGGCCTGCGCCAGGCGGAGGCGGTCGCGGAGCGCCTCGCGCGGGAGCATTTCGACGTGCTGGTCTCGAGCGACCTGGGCCGCGCGCTGCAGACGGCCGAGCCCATCGCGCGCTTGTGCGGCCTTGCGATCGTGCCCGACGCGCGCCTGCGCGAGCGGCATTTCGGCGAGGGCGAAGGCATGTTCTACGACGAGATCGATCGCCGCTGGCCGGATGCCTTCTCGCGCATCCGCGAGACCGATCCCGATGCGGTGATCCCCGGCGGTGAGACACGCCGCCAGTTCCACGAGCGCGTGCATCGCGCCTTCGAAGCGCTGGTGCGCGAATACGCCGGCAAGCGCGTGGCGGTCGTCACGCACGGCGGCGTGCTGGCAGCCCTCTATCGCATGGTCCACTCCATCCCGGTCGGCCGCCCGCACAAGATCGCCATCTCCAACGCGTCGTACAACGCCATCGCCTTCGCGGCGGACGCCTGGTCCGTCGAGACGTGGGACGACGTGAGTCACTTGCCGGGCGCGGCACCCTTCGTCGAGAGCTGAGCGACGCTGCCTTCGGGCTGCTCGCCGCCGCGCGGCTCCATCCGCGCGAGGATGTCGTAGAAGTTGCGGACGTTGTCGACGAACTGCAGCGTCTCGAAGCCGCGCGCGTAGCCGTGCTTGGCCTCCATGTACGTTTCCGGCTCCGAGAGGCGGTTCAACACCTGGCGCACGTCCTGCCACTGGTCGGGATCGAGCTTGCCGGATTGCGTGAGGACGCGTGCGTCCTCGAGGTGGCCCAGCCCGATGTTGTATGCGGCGAGCGCGATGTAGGTGCGGTCGGGCTCGCGGATGCGATTCGGCAGCCCTTCCTTGAGCAGCGCGAGATAACGCGCGCCGCCCAGGATGCTCTCGCGCGGGTCGAGGCGATTGGTCACCTGCAGGCGATCCGCCGTTTCCTCCGTGAGCATCATGACCCCGCGCACGCCGGTGGGCGAGGTGGCCGTCGCATCCCAGTGCGACTCCTGGTAGCCGAGTGCCGCCAGCAGGCGCCAATCGACGCCGGAGACCAGCTCGGCCTCGGTGAAATAGGGCTTCAGCTTCGGCAGCGTCGTCGCGATCTTCTCCAGCATCGTTTCCGAGTCGATCGCGGTGAAGCGTGCCGCGTGGCCGTAATGGCGGTCCACGAGGCGCTTGAGCGTGCCGTCCTTGCGGATGCGCTCGAAGAAGGGTTGGGCCGCCTGCACGATGCGGCGCTTGTCCACGGTGGAGATGAGCCACGCGTATTCGACCGGCTTGCCGACGTTGAACGCGATGTCGAGCTGCGGGAAGAATCGCCGCGCGAGCGTGAAGCGGTTCGATTCCACCAGTGCGTAGTCGAGGAGGCCGTCGTTCACCTGCTCCAGCAGGTCCGCGGTGGATGCGGCCGGCGGCAGGCGCTGGATGTGGTACGCCAGCGTGGAAGGTGTCGCCAGCATGTACTCGGCAACCGATTCGTCGATCACGCCGATGCGCTGGTCCGCGATGTCCTGCAGCGATTTCGGCTTCGCCTCGCCGGTACGGCCCACCACCTGGTGCTGCGTCGTGAAGTACGAAGGTCCCCACGTGAGGCCGCCGGGGAAGTCGAAATGGCGCGTGAGGGCGGCTGCAGCGAGGTGCGCCTGGCCCTGGCGAAGCAGGAGGTCGATCTTCGCGGGATTGTCCGTGACGACGAAGCGCGCCGGCACGCCCAGCTCCTTCGCGAAGAGCGTCACCAGGTCGTACTCCAACCCGGACGGGTGTCCCTGCGCGTCCTCGTAGTAGGTGGCGGGACCGTTGACGGTCAGGACCACCAGCTCGCCGGATTGTGCGATGGGCGCGATCGGTTTCGGTGCTTCTTCGCAGCCCGCGGCGAGACAGGCGAGGAACGCGAGTATCCATCGCGCCGTCATGCCTGCATTCTACTTGAGGCACCGAAATGGGCGATAATTCGCCCCTTCGCTCGAACCCCCTGCCTGGAAGCTTCCCCGTAATGCCGAAAGTCTTCGCCCTCGTTCCCGCTGCCGGCCAAGGCACGCGCATCGGCGATCCCGTACCCAAGCAGTACCTCGCCATCGCCGGCAAGCCGCTGATGTACTACTCCTTCGCGGCTCTCGCGCCGGTGAGCCGGATCGAGCGCATCTTCGTCGTGCTGTCGCCGGAGGACCGCCATTGGCAGGAGCACGACTGGGGCCCCGCCGCGGCGAAGATCGAGACCATCGCGGCGGGAGGCGCGCACCGTCCGGAAACGGTGCTGAATGCGCTGCACGCGCTCACGGGCCGCATCGCGAAGGACGACTGGGTGCTGGTCCACGACGCCGCGCGCCCCTGCATCGAGACGGAGCTGGTGGAGCAGTTCCTCGACGAGATGGGCGACGATCCGATCGGGGGGCTCCTCGCCATGCCGGTGGCAGACACGCTCAAGCGCGCGGAAGAGGGCCAGCGCGTCATCGACACCCTCTCGCGCGTGGGCCTGTGGCGCGCGCAGACGCCGCAGATGTTCCGCTTCGACATGCTGCGCCGCGGCCTCGAGCGCCGGCCCGATGCCACGGACGAGTCGCAGGCGATCGAGTCGCTGGGCCACGCGCCGCGCCTGGTCGAGGGCGAGAACCTCAACATCAAGGTCACTTTCGCCGAAGACCTGCAGCTCGCCGAGATGATCCTGCAGCGGCGCAGCCGCGCGGCCTGACGGTGCGCATCGGGCAGGGCTTCGACGTCCACCCGCTCGTCACCGGGCGCGCGCTCGTGATCGGCGGCGTGACCATCCCGTACGGGAAGGGGCTCCTCGGCCACAGCGATGCGGACGTGCTGCTGCACGCGATCTGCGATGCGCTGCTGGGAGCCGCGGCGCTCGGCGACATCGGCCGTCACTTCCCCGACAGCGACGCGCGCTACAAGGGCATCGACAGCCGCGAGCTGCTGCGGCACGTTGCGTCCCTGCTGCGCGACAAGGGCTTCGAGGTCGTGAACGTGGACGCGACCATCATCGCGCAGGCGCCGCGCATGGCGCCGCACATCGCCGCCATGGTCGCGAACATCGCTGCGGACCTGGGGCTCGACCCCGCTGCGGTGAACGTGAAAGCGACGACGACGGAAGAGCTCGGGTTCACCGGCCGCGGGGAAGGCATCGCGGCTTCCGCCATTTGCCTGGTCGAATGACTGCGGCGAAAGCCTGGCCAGGCGTCCGCGGTCATCGCGCGGCTTATCTCACCGCGGCGTAGCGAACCTCGACGTGCCGGGGCTTCCCGCCCGCGGGCTCGATGATGGTGACGGTCTCGTTGTAGAGGAGGTCGCCGCCGGACTTCGACAGCCGCTGCTCCACGCGCTCGGTGCGAATGTTCTCGCCCAGGCCCGCGGTGCGCTCCTCGCTGCGCTCGAGGCGGCCCTCGTGGCAGCTCCAGCCCTCGCCGATGCCGATGGTGGCGAGCACCTTGTCGTTCGCATCGTGGAACTCGAGCGTGGCACCGCGCGCCACGGTGGTGAGCCGCGCCGTTTCCGCGAGATGCGTGACCTTCTGGTGGCTGCGCGGCTCCTCGGAGGTGAGCCCCTGTTTCTTCGCCGGCGCCGCGGAGCGCATGAGCTTGCGCCGTTCGGGCCCCAGGGTGAGGTCGCTCAGGTAGGGCGTCCTGCCGTCGACGGGGTTGGCGCCCTGGTAACGGTAGGTGCCGTCGAGGCCCTCGCAGGCGGCCTGTGCGAGGGGCGTGGCGAGGAACGCGATCAGCGCCGGAATTGCGCGAGAACGGAGGAGGTCCATGTGAGGCGTTCGATGAGGGTGCGGAGGAATTCGCGATTGAAGCGCAGCTGGCAGCCTTCGGAGAGCGCCTCGAGCTGTGTCGAGGCGATCTTGAGGAGCTGCACCTCGGAGACCGAGACGATCGAGGCCGAGCGCCGCGCCGTGTCGCCGGAAAGGTAGGCCATCTCGCCGAAGCAGTCGCCTTCCTTCAGCACGTTGAGGAGCTTCGCGTCCTTCACCACCTTCACCTGGCCGCTCACGATGACGAAGAATGCCTGGCCGATCTCGCCCTCGAGGAGCAGGTTCTCGTCGCGTGCGTGGTGCTCCCATACCGCCGCACGCAGCACCTCCCACAGCTCCGCGTCGCGGAACTCGCGGAAGAAGGGCAGCGAGCGCAGCTTGTTGAATTTTTCCGTGGAGCTGATCTCGGTCGAGTAGCGCTCGAGCTGCGGGAAGGTGTTCGCGAGCTCGCTCGCCATCTGGAACCACGAGGCATAGCGCACCTTCGGATCCTTGTGCATCGCCTTGCGCACGATCTCCACCAGCCGGCCGGGAAGGTCGGGGCGCAGCGTCTCGATGGGAATCGGGTCCTCGTTGAGGATCTTGTTGATCATCGAGACCGAGGTTTCCGCGCGGAAGGGGAGCTTGCCGGTGAGCAGCTCGTACATCACGACGCCCATCGAGTAGATGTCCGACTGCACGCTCGGGTTTTCCTCGTTGATCTGCTCGGGCGACATGTACGCCGGCGAGCCGAGGAAGCCGTCGATCTGCGTGTGCGTGGCATGCGAGATCTTGGCGGTGCCGAAATCGGTGATCTTGATGTCGTCGCGCTCGGCGAGGAGCACGTTCGCCGGCTTGATGTCGCGGTGGATCACGCCGTTCTGGAAGGCGTAGTCGAGCGCGCGGCACATCTTGAAGGTGGCGAGCACCGCCTGGCGCACGGGCAGCAGGTTGGTCTCGGTGCAGAACTTCTTGAGGGAGCCGCCCGAGACGTATTCCATGACGATGTAGCGCTGGTCGCCCTCGACCACGGCGTCGTACACCGCGACGATGTTCGGATGGTTGAGCTTTCCGGCGAGCGAGGCCTCGTTGAGGAAGAGCTTCTCGAAGCGCTTGGCTTCCTCCTCGCCCATGCCGGTGTCCTTCTTCGCGACCTTCACGGCGACGCGCCGGTCGTTGAAGGGATCGATGGCGAGGTAGACGACCGCCGAGGCGCCCTGTCCCAGCTCGGAGAGGATGTCGTACTTGCCGATCTTGTGGGGACGGTCGGGCACGGTCTGGCGCCGTGGTTCGAGGCTTGCCGGAAGCCGCGAGTGTAACCCGGTTTGCAGCGCTGCCCTCCTCTTTCCCGCGACACGCCCGTCATTCCGGCGACGCGCCCGTCATTCCGGCGCAGGCCGGAATCCAATCACCCAATCGGGGTTCCTGTCTCAGCGGGCGCGACAAGGATCAATTCCCGCGCAAGCGCGCGAAAGCTGGCCGCGTCGATGGCACCGACGGTGATCGCCTGCGCGCCCTCGGCGTCGCGATAGTTGCGAAACAGCGAGCGCCGATACGCCGGATCGTAGTGGTCGTGCAGCAGGTCGCGCACCAGCGGGTGCCACTCGCCGGCGCGAAGCTGCGCGGTCCACGCGCCGATGCGTTCGGCGCCATGCAGCGGCGTGAGGCATTCGAGCTTCTCGCGCAGGGCTTCCGGGTTCGCCACGAAGTGCGCGTATTCCTCCATCAGCAGCGCCACGCGCGCCTCCTCGCTCGCCTCGAGGCGGAAGCAGCGCGAGCCGCGCATGCGCTCGATGAGCGCCTCGGGCACGCGCAGGTTGCCCACCTTCTTGCTCTCGCTCTCGACGAATACCGGCCGCGCGGCATCGAACGAGGAGAGGGCGGACCAGATCGCGGTCTCGAACCACTTCTGCGTGGGCTGCGGCGCATCGGGCAGCTCGCCCAGCACCGAGCCGCGGTGTGCCGCGAGCACCTCGAGGTCGAGCACCTGCGCACCCTCGACGCCGAGCGCCTCGAGGAGCCGGCTCTTGCCCGATCCGGTCGCGCCGCAGATCACGTGGAACGTGAAGCACCCGGGAAGCGTCTCGAGATCCGCGACCACCTGGCGGCGGAAAGCCTTGTAGCCGCCCTCGAGCTTCTGCGCGTCCCAGCCGACCTGCCGCAGCACATGGGCAAGCGACCCCGAACGCCCGCCGCCGCGCCAGCAGTACACCAGCGGGCGCCACGTGCGCGGCTTCTGCGCGAAAAGCGCCTCGATGTGGCGCGCGATGTTGCGGGCGACCAGCGGCGCGCCGATGCGCTTCGCCTCGAAGGCCGACTCCTGCTTGTAGATCGTGCCCACCAGCGCGCGCTCGCTATCGTCGAGCACGGGGACGTTGATCGCGCCGGGCAGGTGGTCCTCGGCGAACTCCGCTGGGCTGCGTGCATCCAGCACCGCATCGAACGCGCGCAGGTCCGCGAGCGTGAGCGGCGTCGCCACCTGCGCATCGGGCCGCTCGCGATGGAACGGCAGCTCGGTCATTTGCGCCGCAGCAACGGCTGGACCACCGGCCAGACGTTATCGAGCACGATGGGTTGCGCGGCCGCGGTGGGATGGAGCTGGTCGGCCTGGAAGAGCTCGGGCCGGTCCAGGCCGCGCAGCAGGAACGGCACCAGCGCCACGTTCGCTTTCTTCGCGAGCGTGGCGTAGAGGTCGCGGAACTCGGTCGCATAATCGATGCCATAATTCGGCGGGATCATGATGCCCACCAGCACCACGTCCGCATGCGCGGCTCGCGCGAGCCGGATCATCTGCTCCAGGTTCGAGCGCATCGCGGCGATGGGCTGCCCGCGCAACGCGTCGTTCGCTCCCAGCTCGATCACCACCAGCGAAGGCTTGTGCCGCCTGAGATCCTCGGGCAGGCGCCGCAGCCCCCCGGCAGTGGTCTCGCCGGAGACGCTTGCGTTCACGACGTGCCAATCCAGCCCGGCCTGCGCGATGCGCTGCTCGAGCAAGTACACCCAGCCCTGGTTCGTCGCGAGGCCGTAGGCCGCGGACAGGCTGTCCCCGAACACCAGCAGGGTGCGCGCGGCGAGCGCGGCAGGGCCGAAGGCGAGCAGTGCGGCAAGCGCGAACGCGCGAAGGAGAAGGCGGAAGGATGGTCTCAAGGGAAGAGATGGATCGGCGAAAGGTTGCGGAGCAGCGCCTCGCGGCGCCGATCGTGCGCGCCGAAGGCCTCACCAAGCAAGTTACCACGCCCGATCACGAGCTCACGATCGTGAAGGGCGCGAGCTTCGTCATCCGCACCGGCGAAGCGGTGGCGATCCTCGGCGCCTCGGGCTCGGGCAAGTCCACGTTGCTGGGATTGCTGGCGGGTCTCGATGTTCCGACCGCGGGCCGCGTGTGGATCGGCGAGGAGGACCTCTTCGCGCTGTCGGAGGACGGGCGCGCGCGCCTCCGCGGCCAGCACGTGGGTTTCGTGTTCCAGTCGTTCCAGCTCCTGCCGGCGCTCACCGCGCTGGAGAACGCGATGCTGCCGCTGGAGCTCGCGGGTGGGCGCGATGCGGCGGCGCGCGCGCGCTCGATGCTCGAGCGGGTCGGGCTCGGCGAGCGGCTGTCGCACTATCCGCGGCAGCTCTCGGGCGGCGAGCAGCAGCGGGTTGCGGTCGCGCGAGCCTTCGTGACGCAGCCACGGCTGCTCTTCGCCGACGAGCCCACGGGCAACCTCGATTCGGTCACCGGCGAGCACGTGATCGACCTGCTCTTCGAGATGAATCGCGAGCGCGGCGCAACACTCGTGCTGGTCACGCACGATGCGGATCTCGCGCGGCGCTGCGACCGGCGCATCCATATCGCCGCGGGCGAGATCGTGGCCGAGGACTGAACCCACGATGACGATGCCGCTCGCCATGCGGATGCTGCGCCGCAATGCCGCGGCCGCCGAGCTGCGCGTGCTCTTCATCGCGCTGGTGATCGCGATCGCGAGCGTCACCACCGTGGGCTTCTTCGCCGATCGCGTGCAGGCGGCACTCGACCAGCAGGCGAACGAGCTGCTGGGTGGCGACCTCGTGCTGATCGCCGATCATCCGGTGCCGGCGAAGTTTCGCGACATGGCGGCGGCGGACGGACTCACGGTCGCGCAGACGCGCACGTTCCCCAGCATGGTGAGCGCGGGGGAGGGCGTGAATCTCGCGGAGATCAAGGCGGTCTCGACGGCATTTCCGCTGCGCGGCCGCATTCGCGTGACCGAGGCGGTAGGCGGCGCCGAGCGCGAGGTGGAGGGCGGGCCCGCGCCGGGAACCGTCTGGATCGGCTCGCCGCTGGCGGGGCGCCTCGGCCTGAAGGTGGGCGACAGGCTCAAGGTGGGCCGCGCGCAGCTTGCGATCGCGGAGATCATCGCGCGCGAGCCCGACAGCGTGCTCGATTATTTCGGCATCGCGCCGCGCGTGCTCATGAACGAGGCGGACCTCGAATCCACCGGACTCATCCAGGTGGGAAGCCGTGTCACGCACCGGCTGCTCGTGCGCGGCGACATGAAGGCGGTGGAGCGCTTTCGCGAGCAGGCGAAGCCCGCGCTCGGCCGCGGTGAACGGGTGGAAGGTGTACGCGATGCGAGGAGCGAGGTGCGCATCGCGCTCGAGCGCTCGCAGCACTTCCTCGGGCTCGCGTCGCTGCTGTCGGTCGTGCTCGCCGCAGTGGCGGTGGGACTTGCCGCGCGGCGTTTCTCGCAGCGCGAGATCGACGCGGCCGCGATGATGCGCTGCCTGGGAGCCACCCAGTCGCAGATCTTCTGGCTGCACGCGGCGCAGTTCATCGTGCTGGGCGTCGTGGCCTGCATCGCGGGCGGCGCGATCGGCTACGCCGCACAGGCCATCCTCGCGCACTGGCTGTCGGCGTTCTTCACGGTGCAGCTGCCATTGCCGGGCCCGCTGCCCGGTATCCGCGGCGTCGGAATCGGGCTCGTGCTGCTGCTGGGCTTCACGCTGCCGCCGCTGCTGCGCCTGCGCAATGCATCGACGTTGCGGGTGCTGCGCCACGAGCTCGCGGCAACCGAGCCCGTGAGCGCCGCCGCCTTCGCGCTCGGCCTCGTGGCACTCGGCGCGCTGGTCATCTGGCAGGCGGGAGACCTGAAGCTCGGCGCCATCGCCCTCGGCGGTTTCGCGGCGGCACTCGCGGTCGCGGCCATTGCCGGCTATGCGCTGATTCGCGCGGTGGCGCACCTGCGCGGCGCGGCGAAGGGGCCGTGGCGCTACGGGCTCGCGAACCTGCGGCGGCGCACCGGGGCGAGCATCGTGCAGGTCGTGGCGCTGGGCCTCGGGATCATGGCCATGCTGCTGCTCACCATCGTGCGCACCGAGCTCGTGACCACGTGGCAGCAATCGATGCCCCCGGACATGCCGAACCGCTTCGCGATCAACATCCAGGGCGACCAGCTCGCGCAGGTGCAGCGCCTCTTCGCCGACGAAGGGCTCACGACGCCGGACCTATACCCGATGGTCCGCGGGCGGCTGATGGCGATCGGCGATCGCGAGGTCTCTGCCGCGGCGTTCACCGACGAGCGCGCGCGCCGCCTGGTCGAGCGGGAGTTCAACCTTTCCTGGGCGGACAAGCTGCGGCCGGACAACCGCGTGGTGTCGGGCGATTTCTGGAAGCCCGGCGAGCGCGCGGCGCAATTCTCCGTGGAGGAGGGGCTCGCGAAGACGCTCGGCATCAAGGTGGGCGACGTGCTCGCGTTCGACGTGGCCGGCTCGCGCTTCACCGCGAAGGTGACGAGCCTGCGCAAGGTGGACTGGGATTCCTTCAAGCCGAACTTCTACGTGATCGCGACGCCGCCGGTGCTGCAGGGCTATCCCGCGAACTGGATCACGAGCTTCCACCTGCCCGCCGGGCGCGAGGAGGTCGTGACGCGGCTGGTGCAGCGCTTTCCGAACGTGAGCGTGATCGACATGTCGGCGCTGATGGCGCAGTTCCAGCGCATCACGGACGAGGTTTCGCGGGCTGTGGAATTCGTGTTCCTGTTCGCGATCGCGGCGGGGCTCGTCGTGCTCTTCGCGGCGATCACGTCCACGCAGGAGGAGCGCGTGTTCGAAGGCGCCATCCTGCGGACACTCGGCGCGAGCACACGCCAGCTCGCCACGCTGCAGCTCGCCGAGTTCCTGGCGATCGGCCTGCTCGCCGGGTGTGTCGCTGCAGGCGGCGCCGTGAGCCTCGCCGTGGTGCTCGCCGATCGCGTGCTCGGCGTCCCCTACCACGTGCACGCGCTGCTGCCGCTCGCCGGCATCGTCGCCGGCGGCCTGGGCGTGGCGATCGCCGGCATGATCGGCACACGCCGCGCCGTCTCCTCCCCGCCGCTCCAGACCATCCGCGCCGTCACCTGACCCCGAAAATCGGGACGTACCCCATTTCCCGCGGGCCGGGACAACGTTCCTCTATACAGAAAATCGGGACGGACCCGATTTTCTGCATGGAAGGACGTCGTTCCGCTATCCGGGAAATGGGGTACGTCCCGATTTTGGCCGTCTGCGAATCCGCCACTGGAGGCGTTAGGTAGGGATCGATATCGCCGGAGGTGCGCAATGCCGCGTGGCTCTCGACCCAGGGTGGAAGGCTGGCCCGTGCATGTGCTGCAGCGCGGCCACAACAAGCGCGCCTGCTTCAGGGAAACCAATGACTACTTGCTGTACGTCTCGCTCCTGAAGGAAGCGATCAGGCTGCATCCCACGGACGTGCACGCCTATGTCCTCATGACGAACCATGTGCATATCGTCGCAACCCCGGCGCGCATGGAGATGCTTTCGCGTGCACTGAAGTTCGTGGGCGAACGTTACGCGATGCACTTCAACCGCAAGTACGGGTTGACGGGCGGCATCTGGGAGGGACGCTTCAAGGCAGGCCTCATCGACTCGGAGTCGCACCTGCTCTGCTGCTACCGGTACGTCGAGCTGAATCCGGTGAGGGCGGGCATGGTGAGACATCCGGGGGAGTACCCCTGGTCGAGCCATCGCGCCAACGCATGGGGCGAGGACAGCGAGCTGATCTCGCCCCATTCGTTGTACCTGACGCTGGGCGCGACGCCCGAGTCGCGCACGCGAGCCTATCGCCAGTTCGCCGCCATCGTTCCGCCGGAATCGGAAATCTGCCAGATACGGAGTGCCACGGACGGCTGCCGGATGATCGCCGACCCTGACGCGTTGCCGCGACTGGCAGCGCAATGGGGTGAGCGGTGGGTGCATCGCCCTGTGGGCCGGCCGAAGCGTGGCCGTTAGATCCGTTCCGCTATCCGGGAAATCGGGTACGTCCCCATTTCCCGCATACAGGGACGACGTTCCGCTATCCGGGAAATCGGGACGGACCCGATTTTCGGCGAGCTCAAGCCGGCACGCCGTCCTTCCACGGAAGCTCGACGGGATAGGGCTTCAGCAGGCAATCGTCGGGCAGGCAGGCAATCGGCGTGAAATCGCGGTGCGCGATGTACTCGGGCCGCTTGAAGCGGCGGATGTGGTTCGAGATGGCGCAGAGGCTCAGGTACACCGAGACGCGATTCCACGGCGAGAGGTTCGAGGTGGAAGCGTGCACGAGGCAGCCGTGGAACAGGATCATCGAGCCCGCGGGTCCCTTCGGCGCCACGATGCCGCCGCGCTCCACCAGCTTGCGGATGGTCTCGTGGTTGATCGTCCATAGCGGGTAGCTGGTGGTGCTCGTGTCGTGCTCGGCGTCCAGCACGCCCAGCTCGTGGCTGCCCGGGATGAACATGAGCGGGCCGTTGAACTCGTTCACCTCGTCGAGGAAGATCGCGACGTTCATCGCGCGCGCCTCGGGCATGTCGTCGTCGTTCCTCCACGTGCCGTAGTCCTGGTGCCATTGCCAGACGTCGCCGTCGAACGCCGCCTTCCCGTTGATCTTGAACTGGTGCATGTACACCGCCTCGCCGAAGATCTGCATGACGGGCTCGACCATCCGCGGATGCCGCGCCAGGCGCGCGAACGGCTCGCTGTACAGGTGCGCGGCGAAGTTGGTGCGGACGGCATCGCTGCCTTTCTCGCGCACATTTTCCCGCCGCTGCTGGGCGTAGAGCTTGGGGACCTCATCGGTCAGCAGGCGAATCTCCCCGGGCGTGAAGAGGCTCGGGAAGAAAAGGTAGCCCTCGCGATCGAAGCGCGCGAGCTGCTCGGCGTCCAGCTTCATGTCTTCTCCATTCAGGTCACGTTTCCCGGGCTTCGAGCGTCTCCGGAATTCAGGTCACGTTTCCCGGGCTTCGAGCGTCTCCGGATCGAGCACGACGCGAAGCATGGTCTGCATGCCGTCGCGCTCGCGCGTGGCGAACCACCAGATCCCGGCCTTGCGGAAGGGCACCTCGCCGGAGCCGCCGAGGAGCTGTGCCACGACCTCGCCCAGCGTCGGCTGGTGGCCCACCACGACGATATCGCGATCGCCGGCGGGCCACTGCGCCTCGCGGATCACGGCCGCGGGGGAGAGCCCCGGAGCCAGCCCGGGACGCACCTCATAGCCGATGCCGAGTGCCTCGGCGGTCTCCTTCGCGCGCTCGGCAGGGCTGGAGAGCACGAGCCACCCGGAGACGAGCGGACGCAACCACTCGCCCATCCGCTCGGCCTGCTTGCGGCCGCGCTTCGTGAGGCGGCGCGCGAGGTCGCCGGCGGGGCCGCCGTCCTCCGCATCCGCATGTCGCCACAGGATCAGTTCCATTCAGTCCGGTCCCGGCTCGGGCAGCGCTCGGTGCCCGCGCGTGGTGAGGGTGATGCCGGCCAGTATGAGCGCGATGCCGGCGATGTGGAATGCGTGGATCCGCTCGCCGAGGAAGAGCCACGCCAGCAGCGCGCCGAACACCGGCATGAGGTGCATGAAGATGCCGGCGACGTTCGAGCCGACCTCCGCCACGCCGCGGTTCCAGAACACGTATCCCACGAAGGAGGGAAAGATGCCCACGTAGAGCATCGCCGCGATCGTGCCCGGCGAGAGCTCCATGACGCCATCGAGGAACAGCATCTCGAATACGAAGAGCGGCAGCAGCAGCACCACGCTCATCACGCCGCAGCACGCCAGGAGCACCAGCCCGGGGAGGTCCGCGGGCTTCATGCGCAGGAACACGGTGTACGCGGCCCACAGCGACATGCCCGTGAGCACGATGATGTCGCCCTTGTTGAACTCGAGCTGCGCGAGTGTCGCGATGTCGCCGCGGCTGATGATGGCGAGGATGCCCGCGAGCGAGATGGCGACGCCGAGCGCCTGCACGCGCGTGATGGTGTCGCGATAGATCGCCCAGCCCAGCACGATGATCATCACCGGCACCGCGCTATTCAGGATCACGCCGTTCGTGGCGGTGGTGTAGTGCAGGCCGAGGTATGCGAACACGTTGTGCAGGCCCGTGCCCCACGCGCCCAGCCACGCGATGGTCTTCCAGTTGCGGCGGATCGTGGCGCGGTGGGCGCGGATCTGCGGCCAGGCGAACGGCAGCATCACCATCACCGCCACCACCCAGCGCACGAACGCGAGCGCGAAGGGCGAGACATGCCCCACGATGCCGCGGCCGATCACCCAGTTGAGCGACCAGAAGAATGCCGTGAGGCTTAGCAGGAGATAAGGGGATGCGTGCCAGTGCGAGGTGCGCGCCGCCATCGGGTGATACTCTCACATCTCCCCGGGAGCGCATGGATGACGGTACAGGACCTCGGCACTCCGCAAGATCCCCAACCGGAAAAACCCACCGCGTGGGCGCCGCTGCGCCAGCCCGTCTTCCGCATGTTGTGGCTGGTGTGGGTCGCGACCAACATCGCGATGTGGATGAACGACGTGGCCGCGGCGTGGGTCATGACCACGCTCACCAGCTCGGCCACGTTGATCGCGATGGTGCAGACCGCATCGTCGCTGCCCGTGTTCCTGCTCGGCCTGCCGAGCGGCGCGCTCGCCGACATCATCGACCGCCGCCGCTACCTCATGTTCACGCAGCTCTGGCTCGCGGCCAACGCGGCGGTGCTGTACCTCGTGTCGGTGGCGGGCGGGCTTACGTCCAAGGTGCTGCTGCTGCTCGTCTTCACCAACGGCATCGGCTTCGCGATGCGCTGGCCGGTTTTCTCGGCGCTGGTGCCCGAGCTCGTCTCGCGCACGCACCTGCCGGCAGCGCTCGCGTTGAACGGCGTCGCCGTGAACCTCTCGCGCGTGGTGGGGCCGCTCGTGGCCGGGGCGATCATCGCGTCGTTCGGCAGCCCGTACGTGTTCGCGCTCAACTTCTTCATGTCGCTCGGCTCGGGCTTCGTGCTGCTCAAGTGGAAGCGCGAGGCGAAGCCGCCGTCGGTGCTGCCGGGGGAGCGCTTCCTGGGCGCGATGCGCCTGGGCTGGCAGTACGTGCGGGAATCGCGGCGCATGAAGGATGCGCTCGTGGTGACGGCTTCCTTCTTCGTGCACGCGGCGGCATTGATCGCGCTGATGCCGCTCGTGGCGCGCCGCGTCGGCAGCGGTGGCGCGAACACTTACACGCTGCTGCTCGCCTCGCTGGGCGTGGGTGCGGTGCTCGCGGCGACGAATCTCACGCGGCTGCGGCGCCGCTGGAATCGCGACCAGCTCGCGGGCGGAGGCTCCGTGATCCTCGCGGTCATGACGGCGGGCGTCGCATTCTCGCCTTCGGCGTGGCTCACGGCACCGGCCATGTTCGTGGCGGGCGCGGCATGGATCACCGTGGCGAACTCCGTGACCATCGCGGCGCAGCTCGCGTTGCCGGACTGGGTGCGCGCGCGCGGGATGGCGATCTATCAAATGTCGATCATGGGCGGGTCGGCGCTGGGCGCCTTCATCTGGGGGCGCATCGCGGAGTGGAGCAACGTGCCGACGAGCCTCGCGTGCGCGGCGTGCAGCCTGCTCGTCACCGTGGTGGCCACGCGCAACCGCGTGCTGGAAGGCGCGCAGGAGGAGGATCACACGCCGACGCATCCGTGGGACGAGCCGGTGCCGGCGCATCCGCTGCAGCTCGACGACGGGCCGGTGATGGTGACGCTCGAATACCTGGTCGACACGGCGCGGCGCGGCGAATTCGAATCGATCATGGCCGAGACTCGCAGCGCCCGCATGCGCGAGGGCGCCGTGCTCTGGGGGCTCTTCGAGGACATCGAGCAGCCCGGCCGCTTCGTCGAATACTTCGCCTGCGACACCTGGGCGGACTACCTGCGCCGCTTCCAGCGCTTCACCGCCATGGACGAGCGCCTGCGCGAGATGCGCCTCGCCTTCCACCTCGGCGACACGCCGCCTCGCATCAGCCGCTACATCGCACGCCACCCTCCGGCCCGCTAACCGAAAATCGGGACGTACCCCATTTCCCGCATGCAGGACTGCCGTTCCTCTATCCGGGAAATGGGGTGCGTCCCGATTTCCCGCATGCAGGACCGCCGTTCCGCTATCCGGGAAATGGGGTACGTCCCGATTTTCGGCGGTCAGGCGAGCTCGAGGGCGAGGCCGACGGACGACCACTGCGCGCGCTCGGCGTCGAGGGCCAGCGCGATCAGCGAGCGCTCGGCGAGCCAGGCGGCGTCGATCTCGATGCGGAAGATGCGGCCGCGGCGGGAGGCGCGCACGGCGGGAAGGCGCAGGGTGCGCCGCGCGCGGTAGAAGATCACCGCGAGGCGCAGGCAGAGCGCCAGCTCCGCCATCAGCGGATCCGCCTCGAACTCGCCGCGCATCTTGGCAAGCCCGCCGCGTTGGGCGAGCACGAGGGTGGACAGGCGCGCCTGTTCCTGACGCGAGAAGCCGGGCATGTCCGCATTGGCGAGGATGTACGCGGAGTGCTTGTGGTACGCCCCCTGCGCGATCGAGATGCCGACCTCGTGCAGCCGGCACGCCCAGTCCAGGAACGGTGCGAGCGCTTCGAGGTCCCGGTCTTCGCGGGCGAGGTCCCGCAGCAGCGACTGCGAGAGCGAACACACGCGTTGCGCCTGCACCGCATCGACGTGGTAGCGCTTGGCGAACTGCTCCACCGTCACGTCGCGGATGTCGCGATGGTGCACGCGGCCGAGGAGGTCCCACAGCACGCCCTGGCGCAGCGCGCCCTCGGCGACCGTCATCTCGCGCACGTCGAGCTCCGCGAAGATGCCCGACATGATCGCGACACCGCCCGCCAGCACCGGGACGCGATCCTCGCGCAACCCGGGCAGCGAGACCTTGCGCAAATCGCCCGCGGCCACGAGCTGGTCGCGCAGCCATGCGAGGCCGAGTGCCGTGATGCCGTGAGTCGACTGGCCGTTGCGCAGGAGCACGAGAT
>DATMJE010000309.1:0-13838 GCA_035553995.1 Usitatibacter sp.
CATGGCCGCCGCGCTCATCGGCACCGCCTTCTCGATGCTGAGCGCGCATGCCGACGAAACCGCCGCGTCGTTCGAGCAGCAGCTCCAGATCTCCGACGGGTACTACCCGCAATACACGGTGCATCCGCGCGCGACGAAGCCGGCGACTGCGTGGGCACAGCTGCAGAACCGCGAGTTCGAGCTGGAGCGCGCTGCCGCCAGCATCGACGACAAGCCGGTCTCGCTCGCGCAGGCGCAGCGCTCGCTCGAGCATCCGGTGACCGTCGCCGCGGCGAGCTCCGCGGAGGTTCGCTGATATCCGGTACCACGGAGCCGCGCGCAGTCGGGCATGCATGTCTCGAGTGCGCGCGGCCTATCGAACCTTTATCGGAAAAAACCGAAGAAGATCTCTTTCCTTGCCTTGCCTGTCGCAGCCATTGCACTCACGGCCTGCGCTTCACTTACCGCTCCCGGGTTGGCCGCTCGCAGCCGGACGGTTTCGAGAAGCTGCACGCGGGGCTCTCACAGGACGAGGTGGGCCAGCTCGTGGGCGCGCCGAACACGGTCGCCGGCGCCGGACGCCACGGCGAGCGCTGGTGGATCCCGCGGCATGCGAACGCGCGGGGTTCGCAGTGGGAGTGGGATATAACGGTCGGGCCCGAAGGCAAGGTGGCGGACGTCACGTCCTGCCGCGAGTGAACATAGCGCCAGGGTCGGTTCCTACCGCAATACCGGCCACGGGCCGCGTGATGCAGCGGCCGGCAAGCCGTTAACCGCGGTTGACAAGTGGGCTATATGTCAGCTATGGTTGACAATCGTGCTCCACATCGTCAGATCCGCCACGTTCGACCGATGGCTGAAGCACCTGAAGGACGCTTCCGCCAGAGCGCGCATCCTCGTTCGCATCACTCGCCTTGCCCAAGGCAATGCTGGCGACGTGAAACCGGTCGGGCAGGGCATCTCGGAAATACGGATCAACTATGGCCCCGGTTACAGGGTGTATTTCAAGCAAAGAGGCGATCGGATAGCGATCCTGCTTTGTGGTGGCGACAAATCGTCACAGGCAGCGGATATCGCACAAGCGAAGTCCATCGCGGATCAGTGGAGCGAGACATGAAGAAGGAAACATTCCGCAGATTCGATGCGGCGGATTACCTCGAGACGGGAGAAGACATCGCCGCATATCTCGTCGCGGCCAGCGAAGAGGGCGATCCACAGCTGGTAGCCGCTGCGATCGGCGACATTGTTCGTGCGCGCAATGTCAGCAAGATCGCCCGGGATACGGGGCTCACGCGCGAGGGAATTTACAAGGCGCTTTCGCCGGAAGGCAACCCCAGCTTCGCGACGATCTGGAAAGTCGCCCGCGCTCTCGATCTGGAGTTGGGCTTCCATTCCAAGGCGCCTTTGGCGAAGGCGGCGGCGTCGAAAAGATCCGCACGTGCCACACGCTCCCCTGCGAAAACGCGCAAAAGCCGCAAGACCCCTGGCCGGCGCATTTGAGACTCGCGGCGCTACTTCGCCGCGAAGCAATAGAACCGCGCGTCGCCCCCGGTGCTTCGCAGCGACTCGGTATCGCACCCGGTCGAAACATGCGAGGAGTTCCACGAGGTCGCCCACGCGTTGTCGACGGGCCCCGAACGGTCGTGGTGCCCCAGCATCGCCGAGCCTTCCTTGCCGCCGCGAGTCCAGTTGCCGCAGGTCATGTCCGGAAACGGCGCTCCCGGGAAACCGGTGCCGTCGGGCCGCGATCCGGTGAGCATGTCGTGCTGGTTGGGCTTGTCCGCGCGGCCTTTCACTGGCTGGCCGTGCTCGTCGAGCGCGGTTTCCTTGTTGATGTTGTTGTGGTCCGAATGCAGCTCTTCCACGTTTTTCGCGACGACCACGCCCTTCGCGTTCTGCCACGGGCCGGTTCCGATGCGATCGCGCGCGTTGACGAAGCCGGGCTCGCTGAACTTCGGCGCCTGCGTGCTGAGATAAGCTTTCCACGTGTGGGCGCCCGCGCCTGCGGCGGCCGCGAGCTTCTGGCAATGCTGGTCGGCGCCTTCTAGACCGCCGAGGTTCGCGCCGTTGCCGGAGCCGGCACTGGTCACGAAGAACGTCATGCCTGCCGGGCCTGCCTCATTGGGCGCCGTGACCGCGCAACTCCCGAGCACTGCGGCAGCACCGAGCAGCGAGCATGTGTGGCGGACAGGGCGCATGTGGGTCCTTTCAGGTTGGCGGGAAGAACTCGCGTATGTCCCCCCGGTCGTCCGCGCGGAAAATGTGCACGAGCACGGGATCGAGCGGCAGGTTGAGCGATTTGACGTTCATATCCGGATGTCGCGTGGTGTCGCAAGGCTCCGCGGAGGGCATGAGCGAATGGTGCAGGCGGCAGGCGATCGGCCGCACCGAGTAGATCGTGCAGCGGCCTGCCGCGAGGAACGTGCACGGCTTCCCCGTGAAGCGCTTGCGCATCTGCTCCGGAAGCTCCGGATGCGGGATGCCGCCCCGGCCCTGCATGATCGCCTTGCGCCCCGTGAAGCGCTCGATCGCGCGCACCTCGTAGCCGCTCACGCCGACCGGCTGGCTGCAGCAAAAGGAGCAGCCGTTGCGGCACTCGACGTGCGGCGTGATCGCGCGTGAAAGCCCATCGGCGATCTGCACCATGCGCGCCGCCTTGTGGCCCATGGGCGCATTGGATTGGACGAGGGCGGCCGCCTGGCGCACGAGGGCGTCGATGCGCGGCTTCTCGGCGGCGAGGAGGGCGGCGGCGCGCTCCTCGGGAGTTGGGGTGGTTGCCTGCGGCTCGTCCATGGGTGCGTCATTATTTCACGACCCCACGGAAAGTCACCGGCGCTTCGGCCCCAGCTCGTTCATCCGGTCGAGCGCGAAGCGCATCAGGTCGCACAACGGCGCGAGGCCGTGCATGTCCGGGCGCCCCCCCGAAGGGCGCGATGGGATGCGCCGGGCCCAGTGCTCGATGTCCTCGCGGCTGCGGATGTCGCGGGGCTGCCACGCGGACGGGAGCTCCGCCGAATCCGCCCACCGCGCGCCCAGGATCTTTTGCACGACTTCGATCACGGCGGGGATTGTCGCGGCCCTTGCGAGCGCGTCACGCCAGGCGTTGAGCTGCAGGCGCGGGATTACGACCGGCGCGGGGCTCGCGCCAGCGGCAGCCTGGTCGTCAGGACTGTCGGCCACGCCCGGCGACGAGTCCACGGGCAGGCGAAAGCGGCAGCCGATGCCGCGGCAGGTCGATGGTGAAGACGCATCCTTCGCCCGGGACGTTGCGGCACGTGAGCGTGCCCTGGCACGCCTCCACGTACTTGCGGCTGATCGGCAACCCCAGGCCCAGGCCCGTGCGGTTGGCGCTGCCCTGGACGAACGGCTGGAACATCGTCGCCTGCGTATGCACGTCGATGCCGCCGCACTCGTCCGTCACGGAGATGAGGATACGTTCGGCGGTCGCATAGGCGTCCAGGCGCACCGTGGTCCCGTGAAACGTGAATTTGATCGCGTTGTTGATCAGGTTGAGCAGCGCGCTGGAAAGAAGCACCGGATCGACGTCGACAGCCAGGGTCGGGTCGACCTCGGAGGCCACGAGCGAGCGTTCCTGGGCCAGTGCCTCGAGCGACGCGGCACGGTACGTGTCGCCGATGAAGTCCGCGAGCGGCACCAGCTTGTTGCGGACGGGTCCGGCGATTCCGGTCCGCGTCTCGCTGATCGCGCGCTCCATGAGGGCCGCTAGCGCCTCCAGGGCTCGCGAGACCACGTCGCTCGTGGCGCCCGAGGGCGCGACCTGCCCATTGCGCACCAGCGCGAAGGCAAGCGTGGCGCTGCCCAGGTGGTTGCGAAGCTCGTGAACGAAGGAGCCGTGGCGCTCGTTCATGGCGAACGTCTCGTCGTCGACCATGAGCTTGCGTCCGTACGCGTATTCCTTCACCGCGTCCGCGATGGCATTGTCGAGGCAGCGGTTGAGGGTGTGGAACTCCGCGACCGCGATCGGTTCCGCATGCTCGGTCGCGAGCTCGGTCACGGCCTGGCAGAGGTCGCCGTAGTCGTGCACCACCTGGTCGATGGTGAAGCCGTGCGAGAAAAGCTCTCGCCCGTGCAATCCGGCGGCCTCGCCCAAATCCGAGCGCATCGGCCGGGAGGCCCCGGAAGGGCCGGAAAGCCGCTCGCTGCCGCCGGTGTCGTCAACGGCTTCGGTGCGAAGCGTCGCGATCAGCTGGTCGATGAAGCGCGGGATTCCGTGCAGGGGCTCGGATTTGCTCCCGAAAGGACCGGGCCGCAGCAGGGCCTTCGCCTTGCAACGGTCGATCAACTCGGTTCGATTGGTGATGAGGAAGTCGTACAGCATTCCCCACAATATCCCCCCCCCCGAATCCGCGTCTGTACGCTTACGCACATAGGCCGGCGCCGACGCCGGCGCCCATCACCGCATCGTGTCGGTCGACAGCGGCGAATCGCAGTTGGAATCGATGGAGCTGTCCTCCTCGATGCGCACGACGCATTCGAGGTCGTCCGGCGCCTGCAGGTGCATGTGCAGGGGCCGCATCACGAGCTCGGATCCGCCCGCGCAATCGCGCACGGTTTCCATGATTTTCCAGCCGTCGGATTGATGAAGACCACGCGCTTCCATCTCGCGACGCAGGTGTGCGCGTGCAACGGCGCATTTTGCCGAGAAGGCTTGTGCCAACGATGAGCTGGGATGCATGGCGTCAGGGTACCACCCGCTTTTGGGCGTGGGCGACGCCATAGGCCGAGTGGGCCACGGGGTGCCGCACCCGTTTTAACGCAACCTACGCGGCGTCGACCATGTCTGGCGCCGAGCGGTGCGCTTCGAGCGGGATGCGGATCGTGAACGTGGTGCGCTTCTGCGCGGACCGCGCCTCGATCGTCCCGCCGTGGCCGAGGGCGATCTCGCGTGCGATGAAGAGGCCCAGTCCAAGCTGCTTCGAGGAGCGCGCCGGCGCCTGGCCGGTTTCGGGTTGCAGCAGGGGATCGAAGATCACTTGCAGCACATCGGGCGCGATGGTGGGACCGTCGTTGGTCACCTCGATCGCGACGCTCGCCGCATCCTTGCGCGCGATGACGTCGACGACGCTTCCCTGCCGTCCATGCTCCACGGCGTTGCTGAGCAGGTTCGTGATGGCCTGTTGCAGCCGTGCCGAATCGACGAACGCGACCAGGTCCTTGTCGGTCTCGACGCGGAAGCTGCGCTGCGGGTAGCCCGCACCGACTTCCCGGAGCGAATCGCGGACGATGCCCTCCACGCTCGCAGGCTCCGCCTTGATCGGGATTGCCCGGCCCAGGCGCGTGCGCGTGTATTCGAGGAGGTCGCGAATCGTCCGGCTCATGGCGAGCACGCTCGCGCGGATGCGCAGGTGGGCTTCGGCCTGCGCTGCGGCCGATGCTCCCGCCTGGGAGAGCGCGTCCGCGCTCGCGCTGAGCACCTGCAGCGGCGCGCGCAGGTCGTCGCCGAGCACCGCGATGAACGTCGTGCGGGACCGGTCCACGTCGTCGGAGAAACGCGCCACCGATTCGGCGAGCGCCTGGTCGATGGCCTCGTTGAAACGCGTCATCTGGTAGAGCGCGTCCGGGCTCGCGTCGCCCGCGCGTTCCGACCACAGCCGCAGCACGCTCGCGCGCAGGGCGCGGAATTCGGCGAAGAGCTGCCGCAGGTCGAATCCCGCGGTATGCCGGAGCGTCCCATGGACGGCCGCCGCGGTGTCGACCCCGGCGTCGTTATCCTCGGTGCCCTTGGACTTGTCGCCGCTTTCCGCGGGCGTCTGCGGCAGCACGATGTCCTTCGCGATGGCCTCGAGGATCTGCCGTGCGTGATCCCGCAGCGCGAGCGTATCCATCGTCGCCGCCGAGGGCAGGAGCGTGCGCGCGAACCGCTCCCACTCGGCGAGGATGGTGTCGATGTTCGCGGTGATGAATCCCGCGAGGCTCATCGCGCCGGTCTCCGCGCGGCCGTGCCTTCAACCACGCGGCTCGCCCGATCCGTTCACGGTGATGGTCCGACCGGGGGGCGCGCTCATCTGCACGCGATGCGCGGTTCCGTGGAAGTCATACCCCACATCCCAGTACGCGGGGGTGCCGCTCGAGGTGTTTTCGCAGTGCCGCACGTCGTGGCCGTTGCTGGCCGGGCCATCGCGCCCGACATTCGCGCCGATCGCACCGCCCGCGAGCGCTCCGCCCACGGTGGCGACATCATTGCCGCGTCCGCTGCCCACCTGGTGCCCGAGCACGCCGCCCAGCAGCGCTCCGACCACGGCGCCACCCATGTTCAGGTCGCCGCGGTGCGTTTCGGTTCCCGGCTGGTGCTCGACCCAGCAGCGTTCCTCCGGCGTGGTGCCGCGCACCTCGCGTGCGTAATCGACGCGCGCTTCATACAAGTGCTCGTGGGGGCGGCGGCGGTATTCGTAGGTCGGCGCGGCGAGCGGCTCCGGCGCTTCGTTCATGTATTGCGCGCGGGCGCCCACCGGGCGTACCGAGGAGATGCGGTTCTCGAGCCCGATCCCGCCGAGGGACTCGTAGCTGCCCTGCTTCAGCACCACGCAGTGCCCGCCGAAGCGCGCGTCCTCGCAGGCTTCCCACCGGCCTTCATCGACCACGACCGACGAGGCGCGATCGTTGAATCCGACGCGCGAGAAGTCCTCGACGCGCTCGCTCGCGGTGAATGCGCGGCCGCGGAAGCCGGCGTTCTCGTAGAAAGTGATTTGCGCGAAGGCCTGCGTCGCGAGGAGGAGGGTGCCGGCGCCCAGGGCGGTCTTCAATGTGCGGTTCATGGTGTCTCGTGTAGGAAGCCTTGCGGAAGGCCCGAATGATGGCCCGCATGGCCCGGTGCGTCTGTACGGTGCGACACATTGGGCCGGGCGCCGGAATCGCCGCTACAGGCCCCTGATCGCGATGCGCTGCCGGCGGTCGGCGGCGGTGCCGCACTCGGTGCGATCATCGGCTTGCAGTAATGCGCAGCGTCCATGCGCCGCGCGATTCTCGGCCGTCGCCCGTATCGCCGTGGTGTCGAATTCCACCGCGCGCGCGTGCCGCAGCGTTTCCGCCGTGCTCAAGGTCGAGATGACGCGGGACGCCGTCGCGGAGGCGGCGAGATAGATCGCGCCGGCGAGCAGGGCCGCCACGAGCGGCACGGCGATCGTCGCGGCGAGGGGTACGCGGCAGCTCGGATAGTACGGGAGGGATAGCATGCGGCGACATTAGCGGCGCCTGGTCCGCGTGTCTGTGCGCTCTCGTACGCACGCCATCGATATGTACGCAGGCGCACAGACGCGGGCGGAGCGCGGCGATATCTTCCGGCTTTCCCGGCAAGAAAACATGAACCGCATGCGGATCGACCGGATCGCCTCCGGGACCGGGCGCGCGGGTGCGGTCCTCGGGCGCTCGGCGATGTCGTGGATCGGCCATCGCGCGGGCAGCAAGGGCGCGGCGCTCGCCTTCTACACGCTCTTCTCCATGGCACCCATCCTGATCCTCGCGATCGCGGCCGCGGGCTATTTCTTCGGCACGCAGGCGGCGCAGGGCGAGATCATCGCGCAGCTCCAGGGGCTCATGGGCCGCGACGGCGCGCAGGCCCTCCAGGCGCTGCTCGCCGACGCGCGCGATCCCGCCACGGGACTCGCGGCGACGGCCGTCGCGGGCGTCCTGCTGCTCGTGGGTGCCACGAGCGTCTTCGTCGAGCTGAAGGCGAGCCTCGACGAGATCTGGGGCATCGAGCCGCCGAAGGGGCGGGCGGTCATCGCGTTCCTGCGCACGCGCCTCTATGCGTTCGGCCTGGTGCTGGTGCTCGCCTTCCTCCTGCTGGTCTCGCTCGTGCTGAGCGCGGCGCTTGCCGTGGTGGAGCGCATGGCCGGCGCGGCAACCTCCTATGAGCTCCTGTCGCTGCTGTCGTCGACGATCTCGTTCGCGGCGATCACCTGCCTCTTCTCGGTCACCTACAAGGTATTGCCCGCATCCCCGCTCTCGTGGCGCGACGTATGGATCGGCGCCGCCTTCACCGCGGGCCTCTTCACGCTCGGCAAGCACGCCATCGGGATGTATCTCGGCACCGGCGCCGTGGCCTCGACCTTCGGTGCGGCGGGCTCGCTCATCGCGCTGCTGCTTTGGGTCTATTATTCCGCACAGATCTTCTTCTTCGGCGCGGAGCTGACCCGGCACTACGCGCTGGAATTCGGCAGCCTGCAGCACGAGCGCGACAGCCAGGGCGCCCTGCCCGTCAGGGGCTTGTGTACGGTATCGCACAGAAGCCGGGGACGGTCACGTGATTCCATGGACGATCCGATTTCGAGGGGACGTGAATGAATGCACGCCGCGTGAAGAATCTTGCCTGTGTCGTGTTGGCCCTGCTGGGTTGCGCATCGGCGCCGCTTCTTGCCCAGTCGCTGGGTGCCGCGTCCAGCTTCGCGGTCGAAGGCTTTGCCGGGGTGACCGCCGCCGGGGCCGCGGGCACCGTGGTCACGGGCGACGTGGGCTCGTCGCCGAGCGCCTCCATCACCGGCTTCCCGCCGGCGCTGGTCGCGCCGCCCTTCGGGCTGCATCCGAACGACGCCGCGGCGATCGCCGCGCAGGCGGCCGATGTGGCTCTCTTCACCACCCTCGGCAACGGTGCCTGCACGGATAATCTCGGCGCGCAGATGAATGGCGCCAATATCGGTCCCGGCATCCACTGCTTCTCGAGCACGGCGGACCTCGCGGCGCTGGGAACGATGACGCTCAGCGGCGCGGGAACGTACATTTTTCGCGTGCCGACCGGCCTCACCGCCAACGTGGGCTCGACCGTGGTGCTGGCCGGCGCCGATCCTTGCAGCGTGTTCTGGCAGGTCGGGTCCGCCGCGACGCTCAACGGCGTGAGCTTTCCGGGCAACGTCGTGGCACAGGCCGGCGTCACCGTCGGCGTGGGCGCGAGCCTCACCGGCAGGGCGCTCGCCACCGCGGGCCCCGTGACGCTCTCCGGCGGCAACACCGTCGGCGGATGCAGCACGCTGGCTGGCGGCGTGCAACCGCCCACCATCACCAAGCTCTTCAACCCGGCCGCGATCCTCGCGGGCGGTACGTCGACCGTCACGATCACGCTGGTCAACCCGAATGCCACGGCCGCCACCCTCACGGCACCGCTTGTCGATCCGCTTCCGGCCGGCCTGGTCGTCGCCCCGGTCCCCAATGCGAGCACGACTTGCACGGGATCCGGCGCGGTCGGTGCTACCGCGGGGGGTACCACGATCACCTTGCCGGTGACGCGCTCCATTCCGGCCGGTGCCGGCGGGGCCGCGGGCCTGTGCACCATGAGCGTCGACGTGACGGGTAGCACGGCCGGATCGTTCCTCGATGTCATCGCCGCCAACGCGCTGCAGACCAGCAATGGCAACAACGCGGTGGGGACCCAGGCCACGCTCACGATCACTCCAGCGGTCGCGGTGCCGCCGAACGGGCCCGCGAACGGCATTCCCACGCTCTCGGAGTGGGCCATGATCGTGATGGCCCTCGGTCTCACGGCGACCGCATTCGCCGCGATTCGCCGGCGCCGCCCCTAGCCGCTCACGCGGCGGGTGCCGGGCCGGCTTCACGGAAAGGCATTGCCATGAACATTCCAGTCGAGACGAAGCCCGCCATCTGGGGCATTGCAGGGGGCGCGATCGCGGTGGCGTTCGTGGGGTTCAACTGGGGCGGATGGGTCACGAGCGGCAAGGCGGAGTCGGTCGCCGCCCAACGCGCGAAGGATGCGGTCGTCGTGGCGCTCGCGCCTATCTGCGTGGACAAGTTCCAGCACGCCGGGGATGCGGTGGCCAACACGGCCGCGCTCAAGAAGACGGACTCCTGGTCCCAGGCGGAATTCGTCGAGAAGGGCGGCTGGGCGACAGTGCCCGGGCCCGGCAATCCGGAGCAGGTCTCGGCGGTGGCGAGGGCCTGCGCGGCGCTGCTCACTGCTTGAGGATTGAATGCACCGGGGGGTGCGACGGCCAACGCCGCCGCCGCCCTTGGCGCTCCCCGGGCCTGGCGCTGCCCGAGCCGCAGGCCCTGGCGCGGGGTTGGCGCTGCCCGAGCTCAGGGTTGCCCGGGCTCGGCGCGATCCTGGCGCTGCCCGAGCAGGTAGCCCACGGCGAGCCCGAACGCCGCACCGGCGCCGACCACGGCCCACGCATTCGCGTGGACATAATCGTCGGTCGTCTTCGCTGCGGAGAGCGCGCCGTCGGTGACCGTGGCCTGCAGCGCCGCGAGCCGATCCGTCGCGATCGCGAGCGAGGCCTGCATGCGCTTCTTCGCGTCGACGAGGCGCGCATCGCCCTCGTTGCCGATCGTTTCCAGCAGCTTGTGCGCGTCGGCCACGACAGTGTCGAAATCCTTCGCGATCGCCTGGGTGCTCCTGCTCATGCTCGTGCTCGTGCTCATGCTCGTCCTTCGAATCGTGTGGGACAGCGAGCGTGCGCCGGGCCGCGTCGTGCGTCGGTACGCTGGCGCACAAAGACGCTTGGTACGCTGGCGCACAGACGTCGCCCGGAGCGCAGCCTATTCTCGGTCGGATTGCACGCGGGCATTTTCCCCGCGTGGGAATCGACAAGGAAAACACATGAAATCGGGACTTCGCTTCTCCGCACTCGCCGCCGCCGCCGCCCTTACCTTCGCCGCGGGCTGCGCCTCCACTGCCACCCACGAGAGCACCGGCCAATACGTGGACGACACCACGCTCACCGCGAAGGTGAAGACCGCGATCTTCGAGGAGCCGACGCTCAAGTCGAGCGAGATCAACGTCGAGACGTTCAAGGGCAAGGTGCAGCTGAGCGGCTTCGTGAGCTCGCGCGACGCCGCAGACAAGGCGGTCGTCGTTGCCCAGAACGTGAAGGGCGTGGAGTCGGTCAAGAACGACATGCGCATCAAGTGAGCCGCAATGCGGCGGCTATCCGGACCGCCGCCGCATGCCTCGCTTTCGCCGCGGCAGGCTGTGCCACGCTGCCCGACACCGAGTTCCTCACGGAGCGCTACACGGCGCAGGCGGCGCGCCTGCAGGGCATGCGCGAGCGCGAGGCCGGCCTCCAGCAGCAGATCGGCGGCAGCTCCCTCGTTCCCGGCAACAGGGTCACGTTATTGCAGGATGGCCCCGAGACCTATCGCGCCATGCTGGCCGCCATCGGCGCCGCGACGAACCACGTGAACCTCGAGTCGTACATCTTCGAGGACGGAGAGGTCGGGCAGCGCTTTGCCGATCTGCTCATCGAGCGCCAGGCGCATGGCGTGCAGGTCAACATCATCTACGACAGCGTGGGCGCCTTCGGGACGTCCCCGGCCTTCTTCGAGCGCCTCCGGCAGGCCGGGATCCAGGTGCTGGAGTTCAATCCGGTGAATCCGCTCGCCGGCGAGAAGGCGTGGACCCCCAACAATCGCGACCACCGCAAGCTCCTGGTCGTGGACGGCCGCACGGCGTTCCTGGGGGGCATCAACATCAGCAGCGTGTACTCGGAAGGCTCGGGCATGCGCAAGCGCGACCGCGAGGCGGATGGCGCGGGCGGGTGGCGCGACACGGACGTGCGCATCGACGGCCCCGTGGTCGCCGACTACCAGCGCCTGTTCATGGCGACGTGGGAGAAGCAGGGCGGTCCCGCATTGATGCCGAGGGATTACTTTCCCGCGCTCCCGCACGCCGGAAGCGACATCGTGCGCGCCATCGGCAGCACGCCCGACGACGAGTACAGCCTCATCTACCTCACGCTCATCGCGGCGATCACGAGCGCCGAAAAACGCGTGCAGATCGTCAACGCGTACTTCGTCCCGGATCCGCAGCTCGTGCGCGCGCTCCTCGAAGCGGCGGCGCGCGGTGTGGATGTGCGCATCATCCTGCCTGCCCATTCCGATTCCGGGGTGGCGTTCCATGCGGGGCGCTCGCACTTTTCCGAGCTGCTCGAAGGTGGTGTGCGGATCTACGAGCGGCAGGGCGCCCTGCTGCACGCGAAGAGCGCGAGCGTCGACGGCAACTGGTCCTGCGTGGGCTCGAGCAACCTCGACTGGCGCAGCGCCCTCGACAACGACGAGGTGAACGCGGTCGTGCTGGGGCCCGGATTCGCCACCCGGATGGAGGCCGCCTTCGCGCTGGACCTCGCCGCGTCGGAAGAGATCGATCTCGCGAGCTGGCAGCGCCGCGCTTTCGTCCTGCACGTGAAGGAGTGGGTGGCGCAGGCCTGGGCGCGGCTGCTGCAGGTCTAGGCAGTCACCGTCTTCTCGTAGCACGAGCATGCCGCCGCCTCGAGCCCGTGGCCGTCGACGATGTCGATGTTGCCGCGGCTGTACGCGATCAGCTTGCGCTGCCGCAGCGCATGGGCCGCCTTGGTCACTCCCACCCGCCGTACGCCCAGCATGTTCGCGAGGAACTCGTGGGTCAGCCGGAAGTGGTCGGAGCGCATGCGGTCGCGCGTCATGAGGAGCCAGCGTGCCAGCCGCTCCTGCACCACGTGGAAGCGATTGCAGGCGGCGGTGGTGGCCACCTGCGCCATGAGCGCGTGTGCGTAGAGGTGCACCTCGCGTTGCAGGGCGACGCTCGAGTTGAGCTCCTTGCGGAAGGCGGGCGCGCTCATCCGCATCGCCGTGCCCGTGCCCTGCACGAGGGCGCGAAAAGGCGTGGCCCCGATGCCCATGGCGTACGCCACGCCCACCATGCCCTCGCGGCCTACGAGCCCGACTTCGAGCGCCAGGTGGCGGTCCACCAGTGTCAGCAGCGAGACCAGCGAATCGTTGGGGAAATACACGTGCGTGATGGCTTCGCCCTGCTCGTGGAGGATCTCGCCGAACGTGAGCGTGACGGGCTCGAGCAGCGCCAGCACGCGGCGGTATTCGGCGCGGGGCAGGGCGGCAAGGAGCGCGTTGGAGATGGGGCGAGTCATATCGTACGAAATTAGCGCCTTCGAAGCCGGCCGGTCTGTACGCAAGCACACATTCGTCATGAGGCGAGCCTCAACAGGACCGCGTGTGGACGCCCGTCATCGACGAGCGGGATGGTCGCATCGTCCCGGGCGACGCCGTCGATGGTGAGCTCGGTGCCGGCGCCCTCGACACTGCCGCGGGTCACCGCGATGCGGTACGTCGAACGACCATGCCGGTAGCTCACGGTGAATCCCGGATGGCCCGCAGGAAGGCAAGGCGAGATCCGCAGCCGGTCACCTTCGCGCTGCACGCCGAGGAGCGACTCGACGATGAGGCGATACATCCAGCCCGCGGCACCGGTGTACCAGGTCCAGCCGCCGCGGCCGATGTGCGGGGCCACTGCATAGACGTCGGCCGCGACGACGTAAGGCTCGACCTTGTACCTGGCGGCGGCCGCGGCCGAGCTGCCATGGCTCGCGGGATTGATCATCGAGAGCAATTCCCACGCACGCTCCGCATCGCCGATGCGCGCGAAGGCCATGACGGCCCAGATGGCGGCATGCGTGTACTGCCCGCCGTTCTCGCGCACGCCCGGCACGTATCCCTTGATGTAGCCGGGGTTGG
Source organism: Usitatibacter sp. (assembly GCA_035553995.1). Taxonomy (GTDB): domain Bacteria; phylum Pseudomonadota; class Gammaproteobacteria; order Burkholderiales; family Usitatibacteraceae; genus Usitatibacter. The sequence continues at coordinate 13,453 of DATMJE010000309.1, forward strand.
CGGTCGTCCTGTCGAAGGGCGGGTCGAGGAGCTGCACCAGCCGGTAGTCGCGGCGCACGAGGTGCCTGTCGAGCGCGCGCATCGCCTGGCGCGCGCGGCCCTCGTCGGCCGCGCCGGAGAGCACCGCCCAGCTCTGCGAGATGGAGTCGATGCGGCACTCGACATTGCTCGCCGAGCCGAGCGGCGTGCCGTCGTCGAAATAGGCGCGCCGATACCACTCGCCGTCCCAGCCGTGCAGCTCGATACTGTGGCGAAGCCGGACGCCCTCCGCTTCGCACCGCTCGACAAACGCGGTATCGCCCTGCATGCGCGCGACCGCGGCGAAGTCGCTGAGCACCGTGCAGAGGAAGAAGCCCAGCCAGACGCTTTCGCCCACGCCCTTGATC
>DATMJE010000310.1:0-12006 GCA_035553995.1 Usitatibacter sp.
CGGGACGCGAGCCCGGAGTGACGCTCCTCATCGTGATGGCGGTGCTGAAGCTGCTGGAGATGCGCACGCAGCGCGAGGTGACCCTCGCCATCTACCTCGGCTTCTTCCTGGTGATGACGAACTTCCTCTACGCGCAGACCATCCCCATGGGCGCCTACATGCTCGTGTGCGTGTGGATCTTCATGGCGACGCTGATCGGCTTCAACCACGTGGGCCGCTCGCCCACGGTGATGCAGCGGCTGCGTCCCGCGGGCGCCCTCGTGTTGCAGGCCCTGCCGCTCATGCTCGCCTTCTTCCTGCTCTTCCCGCGGACGCACGGCCCGCTGTGGGCGCTGCCGCAGGACGCGAAGGCCGCCGGCACCGGCCTCTCGGACACGATGGCGCCCGGCAACGTCGCCGACCTCATCAAGTCGGACCGCGTCGCTTTCCGCGTGACCTTCCCCATCGAGATGCCGCCCTACCAGGCGCTCTACTGGCGCGGCCCGGTGCTGGTGCGCTTCGACGGCTCGACATGGCGCATGAACGAAGAGCTGGCGTATCCGCGCCGCCCCGAGTACTCGCGCCGCGGCCGCCCGGTGCAGTACATCGTCGACCTGGAGCCCAGCAACAAGAACTGGCTCTTCGCACTCGACGTGCCGGGCAGCCTGCCGGAGAACACGCTCCTGCGCACCGACCTGCAGATGCGCTCGACGAGCATCGTGAACGAACGCTACCGCTACGAGATGAGCTCGTGGCTGGATTACCGCTACGGCGAGAACGTGCCCGCTTCGCGCCTCGCCATGGCGCTCGACTTCCCGCCCGATCGCAACCCGCGCGCGGTGGCGCTCGGGCGGCAGTGGGCCGCCGAGATCCACGACCCGCGCGAGATCGTGCTGCGCGCGATGCGCCTGTACAACCGCGAGTTCACCTACACGCTCGAGCCGCCGCTGCTCGATCCCGAGAGTCCGTACGACGACTTCCTCTTCAACTCGAAGCAGGGCTTCTGCGAGCATTTCTCGGGCAGCTTCGCGCTGCTCATGCGCGCGGCGGGAATCCCGGCGCGCATCGTCACCGGCTACCAGGGCGGCGAGGTGAACCCGATCACCCGGGAGCTGGTGGTGCGCCAGGCCGATGCCCACGCGTGGGTCGAGGTCTGGCTCGCGAAGGAGGGCTGGGTGCGCGTCGATCCCACCTCCGCGGTGTCGCCGCTGCGCGTGGAGAGCGGCGTGAACGCGGCGCTCGGGCCCATCGGCGTGATCCCGACGCTCGTCGCGGTGGACCGCCTCGGCGTGCTCGCGAACATCCGCTTCCTGTGGCAGGCGGCCAATGGGCAGTGGGAATCGTGGGTGGTCGGGTACAACATGCAGCGCCAGCGGCAGTTCTTCTCGCGGCTGGGCATGCCGGACGTGGACTGGCGCACGCTCGGCTTCTGGCTCCTCATCGCCACGGCGGCCGTGGGCGGCGCGGTGACGCTGGGCCTGCTGGTGCGCGATCGCCCGCCGCGTACCGATCCCTCGCTCGCCGCCTGGAACCGCTTCTGCCGCAAGCTCGCGCGCGCGGGGCTCGAACGGCGCGCACAGGAGGGGCCGCTCGACTATCTCGCCCGCGTGAGCGCGGAGCGCCCCGCGCTCGCAGCGGAAGCCTCCGACATCACGCGGCGCTACATCGCCGCGCGCTACGGCAGCGGCGCCACGAAAGAAGAGCTGCGGCAGCTCGCACGCCTCGCGCGCGCCTTCGATCCCGCGCGCGCCTGACCGTGTCCACGCCCGTCCGGCGCAACGATCCCTGCCCCTGCGGCAGCGGCCTGCGCTACAAGGAATGCCACGGCAAGCTCGGTGCGACGCAGGCCCCGCCCGCACCGGATGCGCAGATCCCGCGCGCGCTGCAGCTCCACCAGGCCGGCCGCGTGGAGGAGGCCGAGCGCATCTATCGCGATGTGCTCGCGGCGATCCCCGGCCATGCCATCGCCTCGCATTACCTCGGCATGGCGGCGTGGCACCGCGGCGATGTCGCCGGCGGCGAGCGGCTGATGCGCGAGTCGATCGCGGCCGATGCCTCGATCGCCGATTTCCACAACAACCTGGGCCTCCTGCTGCGCGACACGGGACGCGCCGCCGAAGCGCTCGACTGCTTCGCGCGGACGCTCGCGACCGACCCGGCGTGGATCGAGGCCTACAGCAACCGCGGGCTCGCGCTCGAATCGCTGGGCCGGTTCGACGACGCGGTGGCGGAATATCGCCGCGCGCTCGCGGCCGTGCCGCAATTCGCCGTCGTCCACCAGAACCTCGCGCGGGTGCTCCTCACGCTCGGCGATTTCCGCGCCGGCTGGGAGCACTATCGCTGGCGGCTCGCGGCACAGGGCCTCGCGCGCACCGCGCCCGATGCGGCCGCCCGTCCCCTGCCGGGAAACCTCGCGGGACGGCGCTTCGCGCTCATCACCGAGCAGGGTATCGGCGACGTGCTGTTCTTCCTGCGCTTCGCACCCGGGCTGGTGCGGCGCGGCGCGCGGCTCGCCTTCCACGGCGACATGCGGCTGGCGCCGCTGCTCGCACGCACCGGGCTCTTCGAGCTTGCCGTGCTGCCCGAGCATGCGTCCACCGCGGACATGGAGCGCATCCCGATCGGCGACCTCCCCTGGCTTCTCGGCGCCAACGATGCGAGCGCCCTTCCGCCGCCCCTGGCGCTCACGGCCGACGCGCCGCGCGTGCTGCGCTGGCGCGAGACGCTCGCCGCATGGGGCCCTCCCCCTCACGTCGCGCTCACGTGGCGTGCGGGGCTCGCCGCCCGCGGTCCTGCGCAGGTGCAGCTCAAGGCCGTCGCACCCGCGGTGCTCGCCGATGCCGTGCGCAATCCGCGCGCGACATTCGTCTCCGTGCAACGCTTGCCCGGCGACGGCGAGCGGGAGGCGCTGGAGCAGGCGCTGGGCGCGCCCGTACATGACGCGAGCGCGGCCAACGACGACCTGGACGAGATCCTCGCGCTGCTGGCGGTGGTGGACGATTACGTGGGCGTGAGCAACGCCAACACACACCTGCGAGCCGGGCTCGGCAAGCCGATGCATGTGTTGGTCCCCTTCCCGCCCGAATGGCGCTGGATGCGCTCGGGCGAGCGCTCGCCGTGGTTTCCGGGCGCGCGGATCACGCGTCTTTAGCTCGCGGGACGCCCCCCGATTACATCGCCGGGAGCACCTTGGCCGGATCGACCGGCTTGCCCTGGCGGCGCACCTCGAAGTGCAGCTTCACCTCGTCGGCGTGCGTGGAGCCCATCTCGGCGATCTTCTGCCCCTTGCGGACGTCCTCCTGCTCCTTCACCAGCAGCTTGTCGTTGTGCGCGTACGCGGAGAGCCACGTCTCGTTGTGCTTGATGATGACGAGCTTGCCGTAGCCGCGCAGGCCCTCGCCCGCATACACCACGCGCCCGCTCGCCGCGGCGACCACGGGCGTGCCCTTGCGGCCGCCGATGTCCATGCCCTTGGTGGTCTCGGTGAACGGTGCGATCACCTTGCCCTTCACGGGCCACATCCAGTCGACGTCCTCGCGGTCGGTGCCGGCGGCCTTCTCGGGCTCGGGCGCGGCACGAGACGGGGGTTGTGCGGCGGGCGCGGGCGGTGCCGCGGCGGGCGCAGGGGCGCTCGCGGCCTCGCCGCCGAGCTGTGCCAGCGCGCGCTCGGAGAACGGCACTTTCTGCGCGCGCGGCTCGACCTTCACGGTCGGCGTGTTGGCGAGGGGGCGAGCCTCGATGGGCGTCGTCGTCGCGAGCGGCGTGGTCACCGGCGAACCGGGCACGGGCTGCGGCTGCGCGGCCGCGGCCTGTGCGTCGGGCGGTGCCGCCGCGGGCTGGTTGCTGCCCGGCGCGGCGAGCACCAGCACCTGCCCCACCGCGATCATGTTCGGGTTGGTGACGTTGTTCCACGCCGCCAGCTCGCGATAGTCGAGGCCATACTGCAGCGCGATGCCGACGAGCGTCTCGCCGCGCTTGACCGTGTGCGTGGGCAGCGGCTTGACCGGTGGCGCCTCGGGCGGCGGCTTCGGCGCCTCGGCGACGGCGGGCGCAGGCGGGGCCGCGCCGCGATCGACCACCGGCGCGGGCCGGTTCGCCGCGCACGCAGCGGCGAGCAGTGCGAGCATGACGAGCGCGATGCGATTCTTCATGCGAGCCCCGGCAACAGCGGCACGAAGCGCACCGGCTCGCGGCGCTGCTCGACGAAGCCGTTCTCGTTGCGGTCGACCACGTACAGCCACTGGTCCTCGACGCCCACGGGCAGCACCATGCGGCCGCCGACGGCGAGCTGTTGCTTGAGCGCCTCGGGCACGTGCGTCGCGGAGGCCGCCATCAGGACGCCGTCGTACGGCGCGCCCTCGGGATAGCCGGCATGGCCGTCGGCGTGCTTGTAGCGGATGTTGTAGAAGCGCAGGTCGCGCAGGTTGCGGCGCGCCTTGTCCATGAGCGGCGCGATGCGCTCGAGCGTGTAGACCTCCCGCACGAGCTTGCCGAGCACCGCGGTCTGGTAGCCGCAGCCGGTGCCGACCTCGAGCACCTTGTGCATCGGCTTCACCTCGAGGAGGAGCTGCGTCATGAGCGCGACGATCATGGGGCTCGAGATGGTCTGGCCGTGGCCGATGGGCAGCGCCACGTCCTCGTACGCGCGCGACGCGATTCCCTCGTCCACGAAGCGGTGACGCGGGATCTCGCCCATGGCGAGCAGCACGCGCTCGTCGCTGATGCCCTCGCGGCGCAGGTAGTCGACCATCCTGAGCCGCGTGCGCTCCGAGGTCATCCCCATGCCGGCGCTCACGAGGCCATCCATCGCGTCACCAGCGGAATCTGTCCGGCGTGGGTGAGGTCCACCTGCAGCGGCGTGATCGAGACGACGCCGCGCTCGAGCGCATGGAAATCGGTGCCCGGGCCGGCCTCGCGCGCGCCACCCGCGGGGCCCACCCAGTAGACGGTCTCGCCGCGCGGGTTCTTGCCGGGCACCACCGGCTGCGCCTTGTGGCGCCGGCCCAGGCGCGTCACCTCGAAGCCGCCGATCGCCTCGTACGGCACGTCGGGGACGTTCACGTTGAGGAGGACCGGATCGCCGAAGGGCGAGCGGGACACGCGCTCCACCAGCTCCCGGGCCACGCGTGCGGCGGTCTCGTAGTGCACGAACTCGCGGCTCACGAGCGAGATCGCGATCGCCGGAATGCCGAGCAGGTAGCCCTCGGTGGCGGCGGCCACGGTGCCCGAGTAGAGCGTGTCGTCGCCCATGTTGGAGCCGTTGTTGATGCCGGAGACCACGATGTCCGGCTCGAAATCGAGCAGGCCGGTCACCGCCATGTGGACGCAATCGGTGGGCGTGCCGTTCACGTAGAGGAAGCCGTTGTGCGCGCGCGCGAGCTGCAGCGGGCGGTCCAGCGTGAGGGAGTTGGAGGCGCCGCTGCGGTCGCGCTCGGGTGCCACCACCGTGATCTCGCCGCACGATGCGAGCCCTTCGGCGAGCGCGGCCAGTCCGGGGGCGAAATAGCCGTCGTCGTTCGAAAGAAGGATTCGCATTCAGCGAAAAATTATACCGGGGAACCGGTCTAGAATCGCCGTTCCGCCCACCGCACCACGCTCCATGAACCGATCCGCCCTGCTCGCCGCCGCCCTCGCGGCATCGCTATCCCTCGCCGCAAGAGCCGCCCTCGACGCGGCGGAGCTGGACACCCGCACGAGCCCCTGCTCCGATTTCTACGGCTACGTGAACGGACGCTGGCAGGAGACGGCGCTCATCCCGAATGACCGCTCCTCCTGGGGCACGTTCTCGATCGTGGACAAGAACAACGAGGCCATCCTGCTGCAGGCGCTCGCGGACGCGATGAAGTCGCCGCCGCCCACCGGCAGCGATGCGCGCAAGGCCGTGGACTACTTCGCGAGCGGCATGGACGTCGAGGCGATCGAGGCCGCGGGGCTGGAGCCCGTGCGTCCGCTGCTCGCGCGCGCGAACGCGGTGGACGGCGCGGAATCGCTCGCCGGGGCGCTGGGCGCATTCCATGCGCGGCACATCCGGGCGGGATTCCAGTTCACCGTGCGCGCCGATGCGAAGGATTCGAACCGCTACCTTGCCCAGCTCGTGCAGGGCGGGCTCGGTCTCCCGGACCGCGACTATTACTTCCGCGACGACGCGAAGAGCAAGGAGCAGCGCAGCGCTTACGTGCAGCATGTCGCCCGCCTCTTCCAGCTCGCGGGTGACGACGCGAATGACGCGCAGGCCCACGCGCAGGTGGTGCTCGCGCTGGAGACCAAGCTCGCGGGTGCCTCGATGACCAACGTGGAGCGCCGCGATCCCGAGCGCACCTACAACCCGATGTCGATCGCGAAGCTGGAGGCGCTCGCGCCCGGGTTCCCGTGGCGTCCCTACCTCGCCGCCCTCGGCGCCGCGAAGGTGGAGGAGGTCAACGTCGCGCAGCCGGCGTTCTTCCAGGCCTTTGCGAAGCTCGCCCGCGAGCGCGATGCCCCGGACTGGCGCACCTACCTGCGCTGGCAGGTGCTGCATGCCACGGCACCCGTCCTGCCGCGCGCCTTCGTGGATGCGGATTTCGATTTCTACCAGCGCGAGCTGCGCGGCCGGCGTGCGTACCCGGAGCGCAATGGCCACGTGCTGGAGGTGATCGGCGGCCACTACGGCGAGGAGCCCATGGCGCAGGCCGTGGCGCAGCTCTTCGTGGCGCGGGCCTTCCCGCCCGCCGCGAAGCAGCGTGCCGAGGAGCTGGTGCGCAACGTGAAGGCGGCGCTCGCCACGCGGCTTCGCAGCATCGACTGGATGAGCGACGCGACGCGCACGCGGGCCCTCGAGAAGCTCGCCGCCATGCGCACCAAGATCGGCTATCCGGACCATTGGCGCGATTACGGCGACGCGAAGGTCGGCAGCCAGCCGTTCGCCACCAACTGGCTGCGCGCCAACGAGTTCGAGATGCGCCGCCTCATCGGGCACCTTGCACGGCCCGTCGACCGCGACGAGTGGTGGATGGCCCCGCACATCGTGAACGCCTACTACAGCTCGGAGCTGAACGAGATCGTGTTCCCCGCGGGCATCCTGCAGCCGCCGTTCTTCGACGCGGCGGCCGACGACGCGCTCAACTACGGCGCCATCGGCTCGGTCATCGGGCACGAGATCACCCATGGCTTCGACGACCGCGGCCGCCGCTTCGATGCCCACGGCAACCTGCGCGACTGGTGGACCGAGGCGGACACGAACGGCTACCTCATGCGCGCCAAGCGCCTCGAGGACCAGTACGCCGGCTTCGAGGGCGTGGACGGCATCCACGTGAACGGCAAGCTCACGCTGGGCGAGAACATCGCCGACGTGGGCGGGCTCAAGATCGCGTACCTCGCGCTGCAGCACGCGCTCGAGGGCACCGAACGCAAGGAGATCGACGGCCTCACGCCCGAGCAGCGCTTCTTCGTCGCCTTCGCCCGCGAGTGGCGCACCGCCTACCGCCCGGCGTACGAGCGGCTGCTCCTGCAGACCGACCAGCATTCACCGGCACACTTCCGGGTCCGCGGCGCGCTGGCCCACATGCCCGAGTTCGCGAGCGCTTTCTCGTGCGAGCCGGCGAAGACGCTCGCCGCGCAACCCGCGGACATCTGGTGAGGGTCGCCCGCGCATGACCACGGCCGCTGCCGCCGTTGCCACGGACAGGCCCGGCGTGGATCGACGCGAGCGCGTGATCCGCTTTCTCGCGCAGGCGGCACAAGCGTCGCACGTGGAAGTGCTGCGCTGGGAACGGCTCTCGGGCGGCGCGATCCAGGAGAACATCGCGCTCGACGTGCGCGTCGAGGGCGGTGCATTCGCGGGCGAGCATCGCTGGGTGGTGCGCACCGATGCGTCCTCCGCGGTGAGCGTGAGCCATTCGCGCCCCGAGGAGTTCGCGCTGCTCGCGGCGGCGCATGCGGCCGGCGTGAAGGTGCCGCGGCCGCTCTGGCTGTGCGACGACGGCGCGGGCCCGGCGTTCTTCGTGATGGCGCGGGTGCCGGGTATGACGGCGGGCCACCGCCTGGTGAAGGACGATGCGCTCGTGCCCGACCGCGCGCTACTCGCGCGCGAGCTGGGCGAGAACCTCGCGCGCGTGCATGCCATCGCCCCGCCCCGCGACGACCTGGCTTTCCTCGGCAACGTACCGGACGATCCCGCACGCGAGCGCGTGGCGGCCTATCGCGCCAACCTCGATGCCCTCGGCGCCGCCGGCGTGAATCCGGTGCTCGAATGGGGCCTGCGCTGGTGCGAGCTGCACGCGCCCGCAGCCTGGCCCGCGGTGCTGCTGCATCGCGACTACCGCACCGGCAACTACCTCGTCCACGAGGGGCGCGTCGCCGCGGTGCTCGACTGGGAATTCGCCGGCTGGGGCGATCCGCGCGAGGACATCGGCTGGATGTTCGCGCGCTGCTGGCGCTTCGGCCGCGGCGAGCGGGTGGCGGGCGGCGTGGGCACGGCCCGCGACTTCCTCGACGGATATGCTCGCGTTTCGGGGCACATGATCGACGCGGCCGCGACGCGCTACTGGCAGGTCATGGCGCACATCCGCTGGGCGGTGATCGCGCTGCAGCAGGCCGAACGTCACCGCTCCGGCGCCGAGTCCTCGCTCGAGCTCGCGCTCACCGCGCACATCGTGCCCGAGCTCGAATGGGAGATCCTCGAATTGACGCAACCCGCATGAAGGTCGAGCCCGCCGGTGCGGAGCTGCTGCGCGTCGCGCGCGCGAGCCTGCTCGAATCGCTGCTGCCGCTGCTTCCGGCGGAAAGCCACTACACGGCGCGCATGGTGGCGAATGCCATCGCGATCGCGGCGCGGGAGCTGGAGCAGCCGTCCACGGCAGGCGCCGTCGATGCGGCCCGGCTCGCGCGCGAGATCCGCGAGGGGCGGCACGACGCGGGCGAGATCGCCGGCTTGTTGCGCGAGATCACCCGTGCGCGCCTCGCCGTGAGCAATCCTCGCCTCCTCGCCCCCGTGGACAAACGCTGATGGACCTCGCCCTTTCGCCGGACACGCAACGCCACCGCGACCGCTACCGTGCGTTCGTGCGTACCCACGTGCTGCCGCACGACACCGATCCCGCCGCGCGCGACGAGCACGAGAACATCCGCGAGGACCGCCTGCAGGAGCTGCGCGCGAAGGCGAAGGCCGAGGGCGTGTGGGCGCCGCAGATGCCGGCCGCGCGCGGCGGGCAGGGGCTCACCGTGGCGCAGATGGCCGTGTGCTACGAGGAGCTCAACTACTCGCTCTTCGGTCCCGTGGCGTGCAACTGCGCGGCCCCCGACGACGGCAACATGATCGTGCTGCAGAAGATCGCGACCGAGGCGCAGAAGGAGCAGTGGCTGCAGCCGGTCGTGGATGGCCGCGTGCGCTCCGCCTTCGCGATGACCGAGCCGCACCCCGGCGGCGGCTCGGATCCGTCGATGATGCTCACGACGGCCGAGCGCCGCGGCGATACCTGGGTCGTGAACGGCCGCAAGTGGTTCATCACCGGCGCCGGCATCGCGCAGCATTTCATCCTGGTCGCGAAGACTTCCGCCGATCCGCGCAAGGGCCTCACGGCGTTCCTCTTCCATGCCGGCGATCCGGGCCTGCGCATCGAGCGGCGCATCCCGATCATGGGCCCCGAGGAGCACGGCGGACATTGCGAGCTCGTCTTCGACAACCTCGAGATCCCCGACGGGAACCGGCTGATGAACGTGGGCGACGGGCTCAAGGTCACGCAGATCCGCCTCGGCACCGCGCGCCTCACGCACTGCATGCGCTGGCTCGGGCTCGCGCGCCGCTGCCTCGACATCGCGGCCGACTACGTGGGCGAACGCATGAGCGGCGGCAAGCGCCTCGCCGAGCGCGAGAGCGTGCAGATGAAGCTCGGCCACTGCGCCATGCAGGTGGAGATCGGCAGGCTGCTGGTGATGAAGGCCGCGACGCTGATCGACAAGGGCGACTTCGCACGCAAGGAGATCTCGATGGCGAAGGTGCACGTGGCGGATACGCTGCACCTCTGCGCCGACACCGCGATCCAGCTCTGCGGCGCGCGCGGCTACTCGAAGGACACGCCGCTCGAATGGATCTACCGCTATGCGCGCCAGGCGCGGCTCGTGGACGGCGCGACCGAGGTCCACCAGCAGGTGCTGGCGCGCCTCTTCCTCGAGGAGCGCGGCGACTTCTGGCGCTGGGCCTGACGGCGTCCGGGATGACGGCAGCAATAAGGGGCGCGATCGCTCGCGCCCCCCGGAAATGGAAGGGGCACGATGCCGCCGTGCCCCTGTTCTCCGGCGATGGATCGGCCGGAGCGTCTGGCGCCGGCATCTCCATGGTGCCGGGAGATCCGCGTCAGGCAATTTCATTATAGGCACGACGGGTAACGCGATCCTGTAGGAATCGTCCGGGGATCGTGTGGGACTGCGCTACCATCGCGCCTCGAGCCGCATGAACCCACCGCGAAAAGATGAAGCCAGCGCAGCATCCCACGGCGCTACGGGTCGCGCAGTTGCTGCGCGAGGCGGGCATCCAGGCGCAGGTCGTCGAGTTCGACCAGCCGACGCGCACCAGCGCCGAGGCCGCGGCGGCGCTCGGCTGCCAGGTCGCGGAGATCGCCAAGTCGATCGTGCTGCGCGGCGCGCAGAGCGGCCAGGCGGTGATCGTCGTGGCGAGCGGAGCGAATCGCGTGAGCGAGGCCAAGGTCGCGGCGCAGTTGGGCGAGCCGCTCGCGCGCGCCGACGCGGAATTCGTGCGCACCGCCACCGGCTATGCGATCGGCGGGGTGGCCCCGATCGGCCATGCCACGCCGGTGAAGATGCTGCTCGACGAGGACATCCGGCGTTTCGCCACCGTGTGGGCCGCGGCCGGCACGCCCTACTCCGTGTTTCCCCTGGCGCCGGAAGAGCTGCGCCGCATTACCGGCGCGGAGTGGTCGGACGTCAAGGCTTAGGGATCGGCAGCCGGACGCGCGCATCGCTGCAGTCTTCCTGCCGCGGGACCATCCTGCGGAACCCCACGGCTTTGCCGCGGCCGAACTTGCATACACCTTGCGAGGCAGGAACATGGCAAAGATCGGATCTCTCCTGGCCATCGTCGCCGGCGCAGCGCTCGTCGGCGGATGCGCCACTGCGCCATACGACAACGGCTACGGGTATGGCTATGGCAATGGCTACGACTACCCCGGCTACGCGCCCGGCTATGCGCCGGTGAGCCCCTATGACGACGACCCGTTCTACGGGCCCGGCTATTACGGTCCGTCCGTGGGACTGGGCTTCGCGTTCGGAGGCACCTTCGACGGCGACGGGCACCACCACCACGACCACGATTGGCACGGACATCGCGAAGGCCACGAGTGGCGTGGCGACGGCGGCCACAACTGGCATGGGGGCGGCGGGCACGACGGCGGCTCGCGCGGCGGCGGCACGCCCGACAACGGACACGGCGGCTGATCGAATGGGGCCCCGGCCCATCGCGGCAGATGCCGCGGCCGGGGCGACGAGCGCCTACTCGTAATCGCTCGTCGGCGGGCAGGAGCACACGAGGTTGCGGTCGCCATGGACGTTGTCGGCGCGGCCCACGGGAGGCCAGTACTTGTCCTGCCGCAGCGTGGCGACCGGATACGCCGCGAGCTCGCGCGAATAGGCATGTTTCCACGTGTCCGCGGCAACCACCGCCGCGGTGTGCGGCGCGTTGCGTAGCGCGTTGTCCTCGCGATCCGAGAGTCCCTCCTCCACGGCGCGGATCTCCTCGCGGATCGCGATCATCGCGTCGCAGAAGCGGTCCAGCTCCTCCTTCGACTCGCTCTCGGTGGGCTCGATCATGAGCGTCCCGGGCACCGGGAACGACATGGTCGGCGCATGGAAGCCGTAGTCGATGAGCCGCTTGGCCACGTCCTCGTTGGTGACGCCTGAAGTGTCCTTGAAGTGGCGCAGGTCCACGACGCACTCGTGCGCCACCAGCCCGCGCGGACCGCTGTAGAGCACGGGATAGTGCGGGGCCAGGCGCTTCGCGACATAGTTCGCGTTGAGGATCGCCACCTCGGTGGCCGC
>DATMJE010000311.1:0-18793 GCA_035553995.1 Usitatibacter sp.
CGTATGCGACGAGCCACGAGGAGCTCGATCGCGATACCGCGGTGCAGGAGGAAGTGCGCAATGTCGCGCGTGCGGTGGCCACGGCAGTGGCCGACCTTCGCGCCGGGAAGCTTGCGCATCCCGACGCGAAGCTCGAGAGGCCGCGGCCGAAGTAGGCGCCGCTCACGCATCGGCGGAAACCGCGAGATCCGCCGAGACCACGGCCGGGACCTGGAACGGCACCGTGCCTTGCAGCAACGCGAACAGCAGGCCGACCTTGAGGGCGACGACGAGCGCGCCGTTGAGGACGTTGTCCTTGTGGCTCGGGCCATCCCATTCGTGCGGACGTTCGTTGTTCATGGTGTTCTCCGGACAGTTGAAGGGGCGCTACGGGGTCCACTCTCCGCCCGCGCACGCCTTGCCGTCCTTGACCGTCCTGAAACAGTCGCTGAAACGTCCTGAAGCCGGCCGCTAGCCGCCGCGATGCGCCTCCTCCCGGCGCGCCGCATAACGCTGGTTGGCGAACACCGCCTCGCACGGGTCCGCATCCTTCGCCGTCGCCGCATCCGCCACCGCGGTTGCCGCGGCGCTGAGCCCCGCGGTCGCGATCGCCGCGCCGATGCGTGCGAGGACCGTCGGGTGGTCCAGCGAAACCTGCGGCTTGGCCATCGGGCCGAAGAGCTTCACGTCGCCCACGACCGCCGAGATGGAGCTGCCGCTGCGCGGCTTGAGCCGCCCGTGCAGCTCGAACTGCTGGCGGCGGAAATCGATTTCGCCCGACGTCACGAGGCGGCTGAGATCGCTCGCGGCGCCGGCGAGGAGGGCGCCCTGCGCGCGCCCGGAATGGAACGGCAGCATCGCGCCCACGCACTCGAAGCGGATGCCGGACGCCTGTTCCGAGGAGAACGACGCCACGATCTTCTGCTCGGCGGCTTCGGCGCGCTGCGAGACGTAGGTGCCGCGGCCCATGCGGATCTGCACCGGGCCATCCATGTTCGCCGCGAGCTGTTTCATCGACTCGCCGTGCGAATCGAGCCGCGCCTCGATCTGCATCGGCCCGCCCTCGAACGGGATCTTGCGCCCGCGCTCGTGGAACCAGCGTTCCAGCAGCAGGCCCTTGCCGTCGAAATCGAGGTGCATGCGCTGGTTCGCGCTCTCCATGCGCAGCCGCACGCTCGCGGTTCCGCCCAGCATGCTCGCGGTGAAGCGGGGAACGTCGAGACGGCCGTCGTCGAAGTCGAGGTGCGCCTTCACGTCGGCGAGATGCAGGCCGTTGCCGAGCTTCACGCGCCCGATGCTCGCTTCGAGGAAGCCCTTCTTGTTCCTCAGTCCTTTCAGCAAGCCCCAGCCCAGCGGTGTGGCGGGCAGGATCTCCCCTTCGGGCACGCCTTGCGCCACCTTGCCACCCGCATCCTGCAGCGCACGCGACCAATCGACGTCGGCTGCGGTGAGGCGCAGCTCGAAGGCAGGCTTGTCGCTGCCCAGGCGCACGTCGGCGTCGCCGCGCACCTGCAGCTCGCCCAGCTTCATGGCGACGTTGTCGAGGTGGATGTCGCCCTTGGCTCCGGTGGCCTCGAAGGAGGCCTCGAACGGCGCGCGCGGCTGGCGCTTGAAGTCGAAGAACGCGAGCATGTCGCCCAGCGCCTTCGCGTGCAGCTCGCCATGGAGCCGCTGGCCGTCGAGCGACGGGGAAAGCGGCAGGTGGCCCGCGAGCGTGAGCTGCGCGCCGCCCCAGTCGAAGGCGATGCTTCCCTGCGTGGTGGCACCGGCCTCGCCGAAATGCGCGAAGTCGTCGAGCTTCGCTTCCAGCTTGAGCGGCTTGCCGTTGCGCGTGACATCGGCCGCGAGGTGCACGTCGCGCAACACGGGCACCATCTCGAGGCTCGCCTTGTTCACGTGCCACGCGTGCGGCGCTTGCGGCTTGCGGCGGTCGTCGATGTCGAAGTTCTCGAACTCGATGCGCCGCAGGTCGAAGAGCGAATCCCTGCCGCCGGGCGCCTTCGCGTCGGGCTGGTCCTGCGCCCTGGGCAACTTCCAGTTGCCATCGCCGTCGGAGGAGACTTCGAGCACCGCCTTGCCGCCCTCGACCACGAGGCTGCGCAGCGCCACGTTGCCGGTGATGAGCGGCCACAGCGCCAGGTGCGCCTTCATGCGCTGCGCCTGGAAGAGGTGCCGCTCGCCCGCCCACGGCGGATTCGAGAAACGCACGTCGTGCGCCTCGAGCCAGGGCACGGGGAAGAAGCCGAGATCGAGGCTGCCGATGGTGAGGTCGCGCGACCAGTTGGCCCGGGCCTTCTCGTGGGCCAGCGCCTTGAGTTTGTCCGGATCGACCAGGACGTGGATCGCGATCGCGGCGACAACGCCGAGCACTCCGAGCGCCGCCGCGATCCGGAGCGCTGCCTTCTGCCAGGTGCTCATGGGGTTGCCGTTTCAGGGGACCGAGCTATGACCGGGCCCGGCCTGCCACAATTCCGCTGCTGCTCCAGCAGAACCGGCGGCGCTGGCGCTAGTCGTATGTCCTCTCGCCGGCCGATGGGCCATTCGGAGGTATTCATGGAAACACGCACACTCGGCGGCTCGCTGCGGGTCTCCGCCGTGGGCCTGGGATGCATGGGCATGTCGGAGTTCTACGGAGGGCGCGACGAGGCGGAGTCCGTCGCGACGATTCATCGAGGGCTCGACCTTGGCGTCACCTTTCTCGATACGGCCGACATGTATGGGGTCGGACGCAACGAGGAGCTCGTGGGCCGTGCGCTGCGCGGACGGCGCGACGGCGTGGTCCTCGCGACCAAGTTCGGCAACATGCGCGGCGCCGACGGCAGCTTCCGCGGCGTGAACGGCCGGCCCGAGTACGTGCGCGAGGCCTGCGAGGCGAGCCTCAGGCGGCTCGGCGTGGATGTGATCGACCTCTACTACCAGCATCGCGTCGATCCGCAGACGCCCATCGAGGACACGGTGGGCGCGATGGCCGAGCTGGTGCGCGCGGGCAAGGTGCGCTTCCTCGGGCTTTCGGAGGCGGCGCCCGCGACCCTCCGCCGTGCGCACCGGGTCCATCCCATCGCGGCGCTGCAGACCGAGTACTCGCTCTGGAGCCGCGATCCCGAGGACGAGATCCTCCCGACCGTGCGCGAGCTCGGCATCGGCTTCGTGCCGTACAGCCCGCTCGGCCGCGGCTTCCTCACCGGGAGCATCCGCTCCATCGACGACCTCGAGCCCGACGACTATCGCCGCAACTCGCCGCGCTTCCAGGGCGAGAACTTCGCGAAGAACCTCGAGCTCGTGGAGGAGATCGCCGCACTCGCGCGCGAGAAGGGCTGCACGCCTTCACAGCTCGCGCTGGCATGGGTGCTCGCGCAGGGCGAGGACATCGTGCCGATCCCCGGCACCAAGCATCGCAAGTACCTGGAGGAGAACGTGGCGGCCCTGCGCATCGTGCTGAGCGCGCAGGACCTCATGCGAATCGATCGTGCGCTGCCGGTGGGCTCGGCCGCGGGAACGCGCTATCCGGAGGCCGCCATGAAGGCGCTCAACCGCTGACCGTGTCGAGCATCGTCGTGATCGTCGCCACGATCTTGTCCGGCGGCGCATCGATCGGCACGACGAGCGGATTCTCCTCGCGCCCCGGCTCCTCGAGCGCGTCGAACTGGCTGCGCAGCAGGGCGAGCGGCATGTAGTGCCCGCGCCGCCGTGCGAGGCGCGCCGCGATGAGGTCGTAGTCGCCCTGCAGGTAGACGAAGCGCACGTCGTCGTGCCCCGCCGCGAGCCGCCTGCGGTACGCGCGCTTGAGGGCGGAGCAGGCCACGACGCAGCGCCTGCCCGAATCGCGCACCTGTGCGATCCAGGCCGCGATCGCGTCGAGCCACGGCTCGCGGTCCAGGTCGTCGAGCGGGATGCCGGCGCGCATCTTCGCCACGTTGCCTTCGGGATGGAAGGCGTCGCCCTCGGCGAAGTCGTAGCGAAGGCGGCGGGCGAGCGCCTCCGCCACGGTCGTCTTGCCGCTGCCGGAGACGCCCATGACTACAATGACGGCCGGGATCATCGATCGATTATTCCAGAGGGAGCGCGATGCAGCTCGGCATGATCGGCCTGGGACGGATGGGCGCCAACATCGTGCGCCGCCTGATGCGCGCGGGTCACGCGTGCGTGGTGCACGACGTGAATGCGGCCAACGTGCACCTGCTCGCGAACGAAGGCGCGACCGGAAGCGCTTCGCTCGCGGCGTTCGTGGCCTCGCTCGCCACCCCGCGCGTGGTGTGGATCATGGTGCCCGCCGCGGCCGTGGAGGAGACGCTCGGAACGCTCGTGCCGCTCCTCGCACGCGGCGACATCGTGATCGACGGCGGCAACTCGCATTACGTGGAAGACATCCGGCGTGCGCGCGAGCTCGCCGCACACGGCATCGCGTACCTGGACGTGGGAACGAGCGGCGGCGTCTGGGGACTCGAGCAGGGTTATTGCCTCATGGTCGGCGGCGAGGAGGCGAGTGTGCGCCATGTGGCGCCGATCTTCGAGGCGCTCGCGCCCGGCGAGCAGGCCGCCGTGCCCACCGCCTCGCGCGGCCGCGCAGGCACGGCGCAGCGCGGCTGGCTGCACTGCGGCACGGCCGGCGCCGGACACTTCGTGAAGATGGTGCACAACGGCATCGAGTACGGCGTCATGGCCGCGTTCGCCGAGGGCTTCAACCTGATGCGGCACGCCAATGCCGGCGCCGGCGCGCGCGGCAGGAATGCGGAGACCGCGCCGCTCGCGCATCCGGGCCATTTCCTCTTCGACCTCGACGTGGCCGAGGTCGCCGAGGTGTGGCGCCGGGGAAGCGTCGTGCGTTCGTGGCTGCTCGACCTCATCGCCGAGGCGCTCGCGAAGGATCCGCACCTCGACGGCTTCGAAGGCCTCGTCTCCGACTCGGGAGAAGGGCGCTGGACCGTGAACGCGGCGGTCGAGGCGTCCGTGCCCGTGCCGGTGCTGAGCGCGGCGCTCTTCGCGCGCTTCAGCTCGCGCGGCGAGGACGATTTCGCCAACCGCCTGCTCTCCGCGATGCGCCGGGAATTCGGCGGCCACGCGGAAGTGCGGCCGCCGCCTGATACACACTGAAGGAGGTGCAACGATGCGAGCATTTTCCAGGATCCTGCTGTTCGCCGCGTGCGTCCTCGCCGCAAGCGCGCATGCGCATCATCTCGTGGACTGGACGTTCGTCGACCTGGGCGAGCTGCGTGCAGGCGGCCAGAGCTTCGGCATCGCGGTGAACAACCGCGGCATGGTGGCGGGTTATGCCGGTGCGCCCTCGGGCGCCATGCACGGCATCCTGTGGCAGGACGGCGTGCTGCGCGACCTGGGCGTGCCGCCCGGCGCGGCGGAAGTGTTCGTGACGGACATGAACGCGGACGGACGCATCCTCGGCGAGACCATCGACGGCAACGCCGTCACGTGGAAGGACGGCATCTGGACCTTCCTGGGACTGCGCGCCGACGTGGCCGCCATCAACCGCCACGGCGACATCGCGGGGACCACCTTCAACGGTGGCGTCGAGCGCGGCTTCGTCCTGCGCGATGGCGTGCTCACGGAGCTGGGCGCGCTCGACGGCGGCATCGCCAGCCGCGCCACCGCCATGAACGATGCCGCGCACGTGGTGGGCCGCGCCTCGGTCTCGCAGGACATCGCGCACGCGTTCCTCTGGGCCAACGGCGACATGCGCGACCTGGGCACGCTCGGGCGGCGCAGCTCGGTCGCCACCGCGATCAACAATCGCGACGTGGTCGTCGGCGTCGCGAGCGACGACGATCGATCGCCGGTGACGGGCTTCCTCTGGTACGGCCGCATGTTCCGGCTCCTGCCGGCGTTCACGGGGGTCTTCCCGACCGCCATCAACCAGCACACCGACATCGTCGGCCGCATCGAGAGCAGGAACACGGCGTTCCTCGCGGCCGATGGCGAGCTGGTGTCGCTCGATGTGCTTCCGGCCGTGCGGGCATCGCGGTTCAGCGGCCTCACGCCCAACGCGATCAACGATCATCGCTGGATCGTTGGAACGGGCCTGGCGCCTTCCGGGGGCGAGCACGCCTTCCTGTTGATCCCGAACTCCTCGAACCTGCAATAAGGAGTGCCCCCGGGGGGCTGGAGCGCCCTCCAGGGAACTTTCGTACAAACGGATCGCTTCCGCGCGCATGGCGCGCGCGGCGGCGCGCCGTGCCTGCGCACCGCGGGCGCGAACCACCCCGCCCAGGGGCGCCCTTCACGGCTAACCCCGTGACGATCTTCATGATTTTTCTTCCGCCTGGCGCTTCGCACGGGCGGTGGCGCCGCCCGGCGCGGCGGAATCGGCAGGCTCCGAACATGTACTGCTGCCGTTATTCCCGGCTACAGCTGGAACAAATTAACAGCCCGCGGGAAGTTAATCCGGGTTTGATTTGTTTCGCTCCTTGGATAGTCTGTTACGAAAATTCGAACCGGGCGTCCAAGGGCGACCCGGACCGTCAAGGGGGACTAGCGCACGTGGAATCGACGATCCTGCAGCAACTCGCGCCGCAGTACGACGCGATCGTGGAGGCGATCTACCGCGCGGGCAGCGGGCTCACGCCGTGGCTGGAGCCCCTCGCGCAGATGGCGGAGGCCTTCAACGCCTGGACGGTGCAGCTTCTCGGCGTGAACAAGGAGACGGGCATCCTCGCCTTCTCGTACGAGACCGGCAGCGCCCCGCCCGACGCCCCCGTCGAGTACCTGCGCTACTATCACCGCATCGACCCGCGGCTGGCGAAATCGCTGCGGGCCCCGGTCGGCTCATCCCTCGCGTGCGAGGAGCACTTCGACGAGTCTTACGTGGAGAAGAGCCGCTTCTACCAGGAATACCTGATCCCGTACGGGGGCCGCTACCTGTACGGGGTGAAGCTGCAGGACGACGGCAAGTCCACGATCCTGCTCGGGCACCTCACGCCGGTGGGCCGCCCGCCGATGTCGCCCGCGGAGAAGGCGATGTTCCGCCGCCTGGGCGAGCACTGCGGGCGCGCACTCGACATCGAGCAGACGCTGGCGGCGCGGCCCTCGCAGCATTCCGTAGGGGCCGAGCTGCTGGAGAAGATGCGCCAGCCGATGATGCTGCTGGATAGCCACCGCCGCCTCGTGTATCGCAACCGCGGCGCCGAGCAGCTCTTCGAGCGCGGCCACCTCGTGCACGAAGTGGACGGCATGCTGGGCTGCCGCGACTCGCAGTCCGACCACGAGTTCACGCTGGCGCTGCACAGCCTGGCGCTGGTCCCGTCGAAGGGCAATGGCGACGCCGCGCGCCGCGACGAGCGCCGCACCGTGCGGCTGCGCGGGCGCGATGGCAAGCATGTCGCCGGCACGCTGCTGGCACTTCGCCCCGAAGGCACGCTGGGCACTTTCGGCACGCATCCGCTCGCCCTCTTCACGCTGTTCGAGCCCGGCGCAGGCGCCGACATCGACCCTTTCGTGCTGTCTGCGACATTTGACCTCACCCCCGCGGAGGCACGGCTCGCGGCGATGATCGTGAACGGCCGCACGCCCGAGCAGTGCGCCGTGGCGCTCGGCGTGAAGATCAGCACCGTGCGCAGCCACCTCGTGTCCGTCTACGGCAAGACCGGCACCGCGGGACGCGCCGAGCTGGTGGGGCTGATCCTTTCCGCCACCGCGATTTGACTGCCGTCATTTTGGGAATACGTTCCCTCCATCATTTGATGGATGCGCGCGGCGGCCGCGCCGAGAACAATGCGCGAACATGACCGATACCTCCGTCCGGTCCCGCGCGCTGGCGTGGCCCTCGACGCGACCCTCCACCAGCCGCGACGTGCTCGACTCCTTCCGGCTGCCGATGCTGCTGCTGGACCGCCATCGCAAGGTCCTGCATGCGAACCCCGCCGCCATGCGACTGCTGTCCAGCCGCGACCCGATCGAGGCCCCGGATGGCCGCCTCCGATGTCCGCGCGCCGAAGACCACGCGGACCTGTGCACCGCGCTGGAGCGCCTGTTCGTGGAATCGGAGCTGCTGGCGCCTGCCGAGCGCCCGCGCGGCCGCTTCGTGATGCCGATCACGCGCGCCGACGGCACCCGCGTGCCGATCGTGGTGCTGCTGGTGCGGCGCAGCGCCCGGACTCCGGGCGAGGGGCGCCATCGCGCCTTGCTGTCGATGCTGGTGATGGACGAGCCCATGTACGACGTGACGCTGATCGAGGAAACGTTCGGCCTCACGCAGGCCGAGGCGCGGCTCGCCGTGAAGATCGCGCTCGGGGCCACGCCCACGGATTGCGCGCGCGAGCTGGACGTGAAGATCAGCACCATCCGCAGCCAGCTGAACGCGGTCTACCGCAAGACCGGCGCTTCGGGGCAGACGCACCTCGTGAGGCTCATCCTCTCCCTCACGATCCTCTGAATAAATGCGGGCTGGTACCCCGTTACCGCAGGCGCCGGGGGGCGCATGGGGGGACCGGCTGCCGGCCCGCATTTATCCCGGGGAGGGAAGCGCCGGAGCGCCCACCGCTCCCTAAATGCCTGGCGGGGCCTCGGGCGGGATCGTGGGCTCGGGCTCGGGCGCGATCCACGCCGCGCGCCGCTTTTCCAGGAAGGCCCCCACGCCTTCGCGGCCCTCGGGCGACGAGCGCATTCTCGCGATGCGCTCGGCCGTGTCCTGGATGAGCGCGCTCGTGACCGGGCGGCCGGCCACCGCGCGGACGAGCTCCTTCGCTTCGCGCTGCGCCACCGGGCCGCAGGCGAGCAGCCCATCCACGATCGTGCCGATCTTCTCGTCCATGTCGTCCGCATCCCGGCAGAGCTCGTGCACCAACCCCAGCCGCCACGCCTCCGCGGCCTCGAAGCGCTCGCCGGTGAGGAAGTAGCGCCGTGCCGCGCGCTCGCCGATGGCCGCGATGGCGTAAGGCGAGATCACGGCGGGAATGAGCCCGAGCTTCACCTCCGAGAACGAGAACGTCGCGTCCTGGGTTGCGACGGCGATGTCGCAGCAGGCGACGAGGCCCACGCCGCCGCCGTAGGCCGCGCCCTGCACGCGGGCGATCGTGGGCTTGGCGAGGTGGGCAAGCGTGCGCATGAGCTCGCCCAGGGCGAGCGCATCGCGGCGGTTGTCGTCCATCGAGTAGGCCGCCATGCGCTTCATCCAGTTGAGGTCCGCACCCGCGGAGAACGAGCGCCCCGCGGCGGCGAGGATCACGATGCGGATGCCGTCCTCGGCCTCCAGCGCCCGCAGCGCTTCGGTGAGCTCGGCGATGAGCGTGTCGTCGAAGGCGTTGTGGCGATCGGCGCGATTGAGCGTGACGAGCCCGAGCGGCCCCTGGCGTTCGATGGCGAGAGCGGACATGAGCCTCCCTGGCGGCGTGCTACATGCGGAAGACGCCGAAGCGCGTCTCTTCGGCCGGTGCGTTGCGGGCGACGGCGAGCGCCAGCCCCAGCACGCGGCGCGTATCGGCGGGATCGATCACGCCGTCGTCCCACAGCCGCGCGGTGGCGTAATACGGGTGGCCCTGGCGCTCGTATTGATCGCGGATCGGCGCCTTGAACTCGTTTTCCTCCGCCGCCGACCACGAGCCGCCGCGCGCCTCGATGCCGTCGCGCTTCACGGTGGCGAGCACGCTCGCCGCCTGCTCGCCGCCCATGACGGAGATGCGCGCGTTGGGCCACGTCCAGAGGAAGCGCGGGTTGAACGCGCGGCCGCACATGCCGTAGTTGCCGGCGCCGAACGAGCCGCCGAGGATCACGGTGAGCTTCGGCACCTTCGCGCACGACACCGCGGTCACCATCTTCGCGCCGTCCTTCGCGATGCCCTGGTTCTCGTATTTCTTCCCGACCATGAAGCCGGTGATGTTCTGCAGGAAGAGCAGGGGAATGCCGCGCTGCGTGCAGAGCTCGATGAAGTGCGTGCCCTTGAGCGCCGATTCGGAGAAGAGGATGCCGTTGTTGGCGAGGATGCCGACGGGCTGCCCGTGGATGCTGGCGAAACCGGTGACCAATGTCGCGCCGTAAAGCGCCTTGAACTCGTGGAAGTCGGAGCCGTCGACGATGCGCGCGATGATCTCGCGGATGTCGAAGGGATGGCGCGGATCCTTCGGGATGATGCCGTAGAGGTCTTCGGCCGGATACAGGGGCGCAGGGCTCGGGGCGCAAGGCGCAAGGGATCCTTCCTGGGCCTTGTGCCTTGCGCCTTCGGCGTGGCGGAGGATTTCCCGTGCGATCGCGAGCGCGTGGCGGTCGTCCTCGGCGAGATGGTCCGTCACGCCGGAGATCTTCGAATGCACCTCGCCGCCGCCCAGCTCTTCGGCCGTGACGACTTCGCCGGTCGCCGCCTTCACCAGCGGCGGCCCGCCGAGGAAGATCGTGCCCTGGCCGCGCACGATGATCGACTCGTCGCACATCGCCGGAACGTACGCGCCGCCCGCGGTGCAGGAGCCCATCACCACGGCGATCTGCGGCACCCCCAGCGCGGAGAGGTTCGCCTGGTTGTAGAAGATGCGGCCGAAATGGTCGCGGTCGGGGAAGACCTCGTCCTGCAGCGGCAGGAAGGCGCCCCCGGAATCGACCAGGTAGATGCACGGCAGCCGGTTCTGCGCCGCTATCTCCTGGGCGCGAAGGTGCTTCTTCACCGTCATCGGGTAGTACGTGCCGCCCTTGACCGTCGCATCGTTGGCCACGATCACCACCTCGCGGCCCTCGATGCGCCCGATGCCGGTGATGAGTCCCGCGCTCGGCGCGTCGTCGCCGTACATGCCGAAGGCCGCGAGCTGCGAGAGCTCGAGGAACGGCGCGCCCGGATCGAGCAGGGCGGCCACGCGGTCGCGCGGCAGCAGCTTGCCGCGTGCGGTGTGCTTCTTCTGCGCCTCGGGTCCACCGCCTTCGCCGACGGCGGAGACGCGGCTGCGCAGGTCCGCGGCGAGCGCGCGATGGTGTGCGGCATTCTCGCGGAAGGCGGGAGAGCTCGGGTCGAGGCGGGACTTGATGGCGGGCATCGATCAGTGGCGCGGCTTCATGGACGGCCGATAGGATAGCCGGACGGCGAGGGTGCCGGGGCCGCCGGCGATCATCCGCGAGCGCGCTATTGCGACAGCTCGCGGGCGATGAGCATGCGCTGGATCTCGCTCGTGCCCTCGTAGATCTGGGTGATGCGGGCGTCGCGGTAGTGGCGCTCGACCGGATAATCCTCGAGGTAGCCGTAGCCGCCGTGGACCTGGATCGCCTTCGAGCACACCCATTCGGCGAGCTCGGAGGCGTAGAGCTTCGCCTGCGACGCTTCCGACAGGCACGGCATGCCCTCGCTGCGCATGCGCGCCGCGTGCAGGATCAGCAGCCGCGCGGCGTTGATGCGCGTGTGCATGTCCGCCAGGTAGTTGGCGATCGACTGGTGCTCGGCGAGCTTGCGGCCGAACTGCACGCGCTCCTGCGAGTAGGCGAGCGCCGCCTCGAAGGCCGCGCGCGCGATGCCGAGAGCCTGCGCGGCGATGCCGATGCGTCCGCCCTCGAGGTTGGAGAGCGCGATCGCGAGGCCCTTGCCGCGCGGGCCCAGCAGGTTGGCTTCCGGGATCGCGCAGTCCTCGAGCGCGATGGCGCAGGTATCCGAAGCGCGGATGCCCATCTTCTTCTCGGTCTTCTGCCGCACGAACCCCGGCGTCTGCGTCGGTACGATGAAGGCCGACAGGCCCTTCTTGCCCAGCTCGGGATCCGTGACCGCGAAGACGATGGCGACCTTCGCGCGCTGGCCGTTGGTGACGAACTGCTTGGCGCCGTTCAGCACCCACTGGCCATCGCGCAGCACCGCCCGCGTGCGCAGGTTGTTCGCTTCGCTGCCCGCCTGCGGCTCCGTGAGGCAGAAGCAGCCGATCGCTTCGCCCGTTGCCATCCGCGGCAGCCATTCGCGCTTCTGGCCTTCGCTTCCCCATGCGAGGATCGGACCGCATCCGACCGAGTTGTGCACGCTCATGAGCGTGGCCGTGGCGGCGCACCCGGCGGCGATCTCTTCCATGGCGAGGGCGTAGGCGACGTAGTCCGTGAAGCTGCCGCCCCATTCCTCGGGCACCACCATGCCGAGGAAGCCCAGCTCGCCGAGCTTCGCGACGACTTCCGGCGGGAGTGCCGCCTGCTCGTCCCACTTCCCGGCGAACGGTGCCAGCTCCGCACGGGCGAAATCCCGCGCCGTGTCGCGGATCATGCGCTGCTCGTCGGTGAGGAAATCCGTGTGCGCGCGCGTGAGCATCGCTACTTCGACATCTTGTCCACGGTGTCGAGGTTGGATTCCGCCTTCCTGTTCAAGTCCGCTTCCATTCCCTTCGCCTTGTCGAGCGCCTGCATCTGCGTGCCGTACGGGCCCTGCTTCGCGCGCTCGGTGGCCTGCTCCCGCTCCGTGGCCGCGTCGACCTTCGGCTCCTTCGGCTTGCTGCAGCCCGCGAGGAGCGCCATCGCGACGACTGCGGCCACGGCGAGCCTCACACGCGCACCGCTTTCACGCGCTGGCGGATGTCGGCGCGGACCTTCGGGGGCAGGTGGTTCCAGCGCACGCCCGCCACGGCGCCTGCCAGTGCGAGGCAGGCGGGGAGGCTGTTTCGTTCCGGGTGGGCGCGGCGCAACTGCAGCCACGCGTCCCAGAATCCCACGCGCATCAACGCCTCGAGTGAATCAATTCCCACGTTCCTGAGCTCCTGCGCGAGAGTCGGCCCGATGTTGGGCGTCCTCTCGATCGGAGTGATGTCGATCGTCTTCACAGCACCTCCAGTGCGATTGCCGTCCCTTCGCCGCCGCCGATGCAGAGGGCAGCGACGCCCTTTTTCAAGCCACGTTTCCTGAGTGCATATATGAGCGTCGTGATGATTCGCGCGCCCGTGGCGCCGATCGGATGGCCCAGGGCCACGGCGCCGCCGTTCACGTTGACCTTCGCCGGGTCGATGCCCACATCCTTCATCGCGGCCATCGTCACGACCGCGAACGCTTCGTTGACCTCGTAGAGGTCGACATCCGAGGCCTTCCACCCGGCCTTCTTGAGCACTTTCTCGATGGCGCCCACCGGCGCCGTCGTGAACCACTCCGGCTCGTGCGCGTTGCTGGCGTAGGCGAGCACGCGTGCGAGCGGCTTGGCACCGCGCTTCTTCGCCTCGTCCTCGGTCATCATCACCAGCGCCGCGGCGCCGTCGGAGATGGAAGACGAGGTGGCGGCGGTGACCGTGCCGTCCTTGTTGAAGGCGGGGCGCAGCGTCGGGATCTTGTCCAGCTTCACCGTGAAGGGCGTCTCGTCGTCCTTGACGATTTCCTCGCCCGAGCGGCTCTTCACCGTGACGGGAGCGATCTCCTCGGTGAAGGCGCCGGACCGCGACGCGTTCACGGCGCGCTCGGTGGAGGTCTTCGCGTAGGCGTCCATCTGCTCGCGCGTGAAGCCGTACTTCTTCGCGGTCGCGTCGGCGAAGTGGCCCATGGGCTTGCCGCAGTACGCGTCCTCGAGGCCGTCGAACGCCATGCTGTCGAGGATCTGCGTGTGCCCGTAGCGGTAGCCGGCGCGCGATTTCGGCAGCAGGTGCGGCGCGTTGGTCATGGACTCCATGCCGCCCGCCACGACGATCGTCGCATTGCCGGTGGAGAGCTCGTCGAACGCCATCATCGCGGCCTTCATCCCCGAGCCGCACATCTTGTTCACCGTGGTGGCGGGCGTGCTCTTGTCGAGGCCCGCCTTGAGGGCGGCCTGGCGCGCGGGCGCCTGGCCCTGGCCCGCCTGCAGCACGCAGCCGAAGATCAGGTCGTCGACTTCCTCCGGCTTCACGCCGGCCTGCTCCACCGCGGCCTTGATCGCGGTAGCCCCGAGCTCCGACGCGGACACCGAATTGAACTTGCCCTGCATGGCGCCGATGGGGGTGCGTTTCGCGCCGACGATGACGATGCTTTCAGCCATTTTGCTTCTCCTGATGAGTCAGAACTGGAAGCGCCCGACCGGCGCTTCCTCGGTGACCGCGAGCGTCAAGCGCTCTCCTCGAACAGCTCCCGCCCGATGAGCATGCGGCGGATCTCGTTGGTTCCGGCGCCGATGTCGTACAGCTTGGCATCGCGCAGCAGGCGTCCCGCCGGGAACTCGTTGATGTAGCCATTGCCGCCCAGGCACTGGATCGCCTCGAGGGCGACCTGCACCGCGTTCTCGGAGGAGAACAGCAGGCACGCGGCCGCATCCTTGCGAGCGGCACGCCCACGCCCGGCATCGAGCGCACCGGCCACGCGATAGCTGAAGGCGCGCGAGGCCTGCAGCTTCGTGTACATGTCGGCGAGCTTGCCCTGCATGAGCTCGAAGGTGCCGATGGCCTGGCCGAATTGCTTGCGCTCGTGCATGTACGGCAGGACCAGGTCCATCGCCGCCTGCATGATGCCGATGGGGCCGCCCGAGAGCACGCAGCGCTCGGTATCGAGGCCGCGCATGAGCACCTTGGCGCCCCCGTTCACCTCGCCCAGCACGTTATCGGCGGGGATCTCGCAATCGCGGAACACGAGCTCGCACGTGTTGGAGCCGCGCATGCCGAGCTTGTCCAGCTTCTGCGCGGTGGAGAATCCCTTGAAGCCCTTCTCGACGATGAACGCGGTCATCGCCTTCGAGCCCTGCTCGCGGGGTGCCGTGCGCATGTAGACGATGAGCACGTCCGCATCGGGGCCGTTGGTGATCCACATCTTCGAGCCGTTGGCGATCCAGCGATCGCCCTTCTTCTCCGCGCGGCAGGACATGGAGCCGACCACGTCGGAGCCCGCGCCGGGCTCGCTCATCGCGAGCGCCCCGACGTGCTCGCCGCTCGCGAGCTTCGGCAGGTATTTCCTGCGCTGCGCCTCGCTGCCGTTGAGGTACAGGTTGTTCACGCAAAGGTTGGAGTGCGCACCGTAGGAGAGGCCCACCGAAGCCGAGGCGCGGGAAACTTCTTCCATGGCGACGACGTGCGCGAGGTAACCAAGGCCCGTGCCGCCGTATTCCTCGGGGAGGGTCATGCCGAGCAGGCCCAGCCCACCCAGCTTCCGCCACATGTCCGCCGGGAATTCGTTCGCGGCATCGATGGCGGCGGCGCGCGGCGCCACCTCCGCATCGCACATGCGCTTGACGGTGTCCCGGAGGGCGTCGAATTCCTCGGTGAGGTGGGTGTCGAACTGCATGGTGACGCTCCCTGGGGTGGCCTCGCGGCGGCGGGCCTGCCGGTGCCGTTCGGCACCATCTGCAAAGTCGCCGCACGAGAGCGCGATTATCGCTCGAATCGGCGTTTCTTGCAGCAGGTGAAACGTCACCGGTCGGCTAGAATCTGCGAATGACAAGCATTGCCGGCAGCGGCTCCGGCGCCGCGCGGCTCTCCCGCGGCTTCCTGTTTTTCCTCTGGACGCGGTTGCTCGCCACCGCGGCGAACCAGATCCTTCTCGTCGCGCTCGGCTGGCAGATGTACGACCTCACCGGCAGCGCGTGGGACCTGGGCCTGGTCGGGCTGCTCCAATTCGCCTCCACCTTCACCCTTACCATCCCCTCCGGCCATCTTGCCGACCATGTCGATCGCCGCCGCATGATGGCGGCGGCCTGCGTGCTGCAGGCGGCGGTGGCGCTGGCGCTGGCCTGGGCCAGCGTCGGCGGCTGGATCGGGCGCGTGCCGATCCTTGCCGCGTGCGTGCTGCTGGGGGTGGTCCGTGCCGTGCAGACGCCGGCGCAGCAGGCGATCGTGCCGCGCCTCGTGCATGAAGCGCAGTTGCCGCGAGCGATGGCGCTGTCTTCCGGGGTGATGAAGATCGCCGTCGTGGCCGGCCCCGCGATCGGCGGCTTCATCTATGCGCTGGGGCCCGCATGGGCTTATGGCATCTGCATCGTGGTCCTCGCGGCGGCGCTCTTCTGCGTGATGTCGATTCCGCACGTGCCGATCATCCGCAGCAAGGAGCCGGCGACGCTGCGCTCGATGTTCGCGGGCTTCGGCTTCATCTTCCACAAGCCGGTGGTGCTGGGCGCCATCTCGCTCGACCTCTTCGCCGTCGTGCTGGGCGGCGTCACGGCACTGCTGCCGATCTACGCGAAGGACATCCTGCACACCGGGCCCTGGGGCCTGGGACTGCTGCGCGCCGCCCCGGCCGTGGGCGCGCTCATGCTCGCCGCGTGGATCGCGCGCCATCCGATCGAACGCAGGGTGGGCAGGCGCCTGCTGGTGGCGGTCGCGATCTACGGATTGTCGATCGTGGTGTTCGCGTTTTCCGGCAACTTCGTCCTGTCGCTGGTGATGCTCGGCGTGAGCGGTGCCGCGGACATGGTGAGCGTCGTGGTGCGCCAGACGCTGGTGCAGATCGAGACGCCCGACGAGATGCGTGGCCGCGTGAGCGCGGTGAACGCGGTCTTCATCAGCACCAGCAACCAGCTCGGCGAGTTCCGCGCGGGTGCCACCGCGGCGCTCCTCGGCCCCGTAGGGTCGGTCCTCGTGGGCGGCATCGGCACCCTCCTCGTGGTGGTCGCGTGGGCGCGGCTTTTTCCGCCGCTCGCCAGGCGCGACCGGCTCGTGAGCCACGGCTAAGCCAGCGCGCTCACGCACTCGCGAAGGTCGGCCAGCAGCGCGCCCTCGAAGGCCGCGATGTCGTCGAGGTGCGCGGCGGCCTCCTCGATCGCACCGGGCTGGTCCATCACGAAGGCGCGCTTGAGCGCCTGCGCCATGAGGCTCCAGCGCGTGGCCGACTGCCGCATGCGCTCGACGGCCCGGACGCGCGCGAGCGAGGGCACGAGCGGCCGCGCTTCCTCGAGGAACGCGGCATAGAGCGCGCGAAAGCCGCCGCCCCCCGTGCCGCGCTTCTCGATCGCCTGGTAGCCGAAGCGGGCGCTCCATTGCCAGTCGGGTGAATCGCGCCACGCTTTTCGGCTCGCGGCGAGCGCGCGCATCGCCGGCAGGCCGGTGCCGGACATTGCCGGTTCCAGCATCTCGCGCGTGGTGACCTCGATCGAGCGTGCGATGGCCTGCGCATCGACCCGCGCTTCGATGCGCGGCGCGGGCGCGAAGCGGAAGGGCTCCTCCATGAAGGGGGAACCCTCGCCGCGCATCGCGTCATGCAGCTCGGCCGCCGTCACCGGCTGGAGCTCGTTCGAGAACGTATCGGCGACGGTCGCGTGCTCGCCATCCCAGCCCGTGACGACGATGCCATGGAGCGGGAAATGCACCCGGTCGTAGTAGGGCAGGTAGGCGATGTCCGTCTGGGCGAGCACCGGGCGCCGCTGGCGCAATGCCGCCTCGATGGCTTCCGGCGCCCACCGGCGTGCCCATGCGAGAGGCGCACCGAAGAGCGCGAAGAACTTGCCCTCGAGGTCGAGCGCGCGGCCGTTGAAGCGATACTGCGGCGAGAAACGCGCATCGCTCGACTGCACGAATCCCAGCCCGCTGCCCAGCCCGAACACCATCGCTTCCGGGAGCGCCTGGCCATCGTAGCGAAGGATGTCGGCGATCGAGGAGGACGAGCAGTGGATGCCGGCGACGTGGGGAAAATCGCTAAGCTGCATTCGTCAGGGCGGGCGCCCAATCGAGATTGGATCCCCGACGGCTCGGGGATGACGTCGCTATCGCCGCTGCGCGGCTCCGACGTGACGTCATTTCGGCGCCATGCGGATCGCGCCGTCGAGGCGGATTACTTCTCCGTTGAGCACCTCGTTCTCGATCACGTGGCGCACCAGCGCCGCATACTCGTCGGGCCGGCCCAGCCGCGAGGGAAACGGGATCTGCTGGCCGAGGGAAGCGCGCACCTCCTCGCTCATGCCCTGCAGCATCGGCGTGTCGAAGATGCCGGGCGCGATGGTGACGACGCGGATGCCGAACCTCGCCAGCTCGCGCGCGATGGGCAGCGTCATGCCGTTCACGCCGGCCTTCGAGGCCGCATAGGCGGCCTGGCCGATCTGGCCGTCCATCGAGGCGACCGACGACGTATTCACCAGCACGCCGCGCTCGCCGCTCGCCAGTGCCGGCTGCACGCTCATCTTCGCGGCGGCGAGCCGGATCACGTTGAACGTGCCGACGAGGTTGATGCGCACCGCGCGCTCGAAATTCGCGAGGGAATGCGGCCCGGTCTTGCCGACCACGCGCTCGCCGGGGGCGACGCCCGCGCAATTGACGGCACCGTGGATCGCGCCGAACGCGCTCACGCAAAGGTCCACCGCGGCCTGCGTGGACGCCTCGTCGGTCACGTCGGTGCGGACGAAGCGCGCGTTGGCGCCGAGCTCCTTCGCGACGGCTTCCCCCGCGGGATTCACGTCGGCGACGACCACCTTTCCGCCGGCGGCGACCAGCATGCGGGCGGTGGCGGCACCCAGTCCCGAGCCGCCGCCCGCGACGATGAACGCGTTGTCCTGGATCTTCATGGAGAGGCCTTTTCGTGGAGGGGAGAATGGACCGCGACGAGGGGGAGGTCGTTGGCGCGCGCCCACTGCTCCCATTCGCGCGCGGTGCGCTCGGCGAACTTCGCGGCGAGCTTGTCCTGGGTTGCCGGCGTGAGTCCCAGCAGCTCCGCCAGGTGCTGGAAGAAGCGCGGCTCGAGCGCGGCGAGCGCGATCCAGCCTTCGGCCGTGGCATACAGGTTGTAGCCGGCGAGGCCGCCGCCGAGGAGCCCGGTGGGCGCGGTGAGGCCTTCGCGCAACGGGGACGCGAGGTCGTGCGCGACATCCGCGAGCGCCACGATGGCATGGCCGCCGCGGCCGGATTGCAGGCGTTCGTAGACGAGGGCGAGCGCCGCGGAGGCGACGCGCTCCGCGCCCGCCATGTCGGCGAAGAGCGTGGGCGGCATGCGCGGCGGGCGCACCAGCCCGCACATGGCGAGGTACGTGAGGTCGTGGCCGGGCAGGTCCTCGTCGGGCGGC
>DATMJE010000312.1:0-15783 GCA_035553995.1 Usitatibacter sp.
CCGCTCGTGCTCACCGGCAAACCGTCGGCGGCACGGCGAAAACCTGGCGTGTGATCGCCTTCGAGCCGCTGATGCCGTCCACGGTGTACGTCATCGTGCCGTTGCCGGCATCGCTGAACGTGAAGCTCACCTGCCCTGCCGCCGCGAGCTTCACCTTCGCGGGGTCCCAGGGGACCGCTTCGAACGATGGCCCGATCGAACGGAAGAGCGTGCCCGAATAGGTCGCGTTGCCGGTCCTGGCGATGTTCGAGCCGACCAGCCACATGCCGCGCCCATCGGCGCCGTACGTAAACCAGGTGACGAAGAGGATGTCCCCCTGGTGCGCGATGTTCACGCCCCATCCGGATTCGCTGCCCGCGGGCGACTTCCACCACAGGTCCTGGAACACGGGCAGCGCGCCCTGCGGCCCGGCCGCCTCGCACGTGGGCACGGGTAGCGCGAAGGCCTGGCGCGTGATCTGCTTGGTCACGCTCGCGCCGTTCACGATCGCGCTCATCACGCCGTTGTTCGCATCGGAGAAGGTGAAGGTGGCGGTGCCCACCTGCGTTCGCGAGACCTTCGCCGGATCGAACGGCGCGTTGAACGCGGGCCCGGTGGTGCGATAGAGCGGCCCCGAGAACGAGTTGGTGCCGGAGCGCACGCCGTTCGACATGACGAGCCACATGCCGTCGCCCGCATCGTCGTACGTGAACCACGTGCCGAAGAGGACGTCGCCCTGCTGCGTGAGGTTCACGCCCCAGCCGGATTCGGATCCGGGCGGCGATGCCCACCACAGGCCCTGCGCGTTCATGGGCGCGATCACCGCCGGCACGCCCGACAAAGGCGCGGTGCCGTCGATCACGGCCACGCCCGCGGAAGTCGCGACGAAGACCCGATGCGTGGACGCATTTACCGCAACCGAGGTCGCACCTGGCGGGATGGTCATCGCCGAAGCCTTGCCGGTCGCGCCGTCGATGATCGAGAGCGTGCCGCCGGCGCTGGGCGCGTAGATGCGATTCATTGCCGTATCCACGGCGAGCGCGACCGGCGTGGGCACGGCGATGAAGGAGAGCGCGTTGCTCGCGCCGTCGATGGCGACGACTTCGTTGGTGAAGGCCGCGTACGCCTGGCCGGTGACCGCATTCACCACCACGGCGCGCGGACCCTGCGCGTGTCCCGGCGGCGCCAGGGAGGTACTGGTCGCGGAGGCGGTGTCGATGATCGAGATCGGACCGCGGCTATCCTCGCCGATCACGTACAGCTTGCCGTTCGCGGCGTTCAGCGCGAGCTTCGTCGGGTGCGACCAGACACCGATGCTCTTCGTCGGCGGAAAATCGGAGGTCGAGGTGAGGTCGATCGCGCGCACGTCGCCGCTGGCGTAGTTCACGACGTAGAGCCGGTCCGCGGCCTCGTTCAGCGCGAGGTCCATGGGCGAGAAGGAATCGGTGGCGGCGGTGTACCAGGTGAGCGCCGCGCCGTCGACGAAGGTCACCTCGTCCGCCTTGCCCATGCGCACCACGTAGATCATGTTGCGGCGCTCGTTCACCGCGATCGGGCCCGCCCCGCCGATGGCGAGGTTGGTCACGGCGAGCGTCGCGCCGTCGATCACCGACAGCGTGGCATCGCCGGCGTTGCTCACGAAGACGCGGTTGGTCGCAGCGCTGACCGCGATGTACTGCGGCCGCGGTCCCACGGGAACGGTCGCGATCGCGGTATTGGTTGCGGCATCGACGACGGTCACGGTGTTCGACGACTCGTTCGCCACGAAGACGCGATTGGTGGTGGCGTTCACCGCGACGGCGCGCGGATCGGTCCCGGCGGGCACCGTCGCCACCACTTCTTTCCGGATGCCGGCCTTGCCGGCGTAGGTGAGGCCGGCCGGCGCCGTGAGGCCCACGGCCAGCGCGAGCAGCAGTGCTGCGATCCGCATGGACACAGTTGTTCGGGATTATGGAGCCGCCATCTTCGGCGACCGACGTGACAGCCCCGGGCAGCGCGGGACTCTCCCGCCCCCTCCTGCCGGACTACTTTCGTGCGAAGCCGCCGGCCATCAGTGCCATTCGTACCGCACACCCACCCACGCGCCCCGCGGCGCACCGATGCCGCGGAACTGCTCGCGCCGGGTGTTCTCCGGATCGAAGCTGCGATCGGGCCCGGCGAAGAAGTTGGTGCCGAGCACGGCGAAGTTCGAGTAGAGCCGGTCGAAGACGTTATCCACCCGCGCGAAGATCTCGAGCCCCTTGGCGATTTCGAGGCGCCCATCCAGGTTGAGCACCGCGTAGCCCGGCACGGTGCCCCCCGCGTCGCGATTGTTCTCATCGCCGCGCGCGACGGTGTCGGTCTGCGCAAGCAGGCTCGCGCCCACGGAAAACGGCTGTCCAACCCCGTATTCCGCACGCAGCTTGAACAGATGCCGCGGTATGCCGGGAATGCGATTGCCGGACTCGACGCGAATGTTGCCCTCCGCATCCGAGGTGGAGTTGCTCGGGCTCGATTCCTCGAACGACGAACGGAAGGTGGCGTCCGTATAGCTGTAGCGCGCGCTCAGCGAAACCGAAGCGAAGCGCGCGCTGCCGAAGAGCTCGAAACCTTGCCGCCGCGTGCGTCCCACGTTCTGGAAGAAGCCGGCGGTGGTGGCACCCGCGCCGCTCGACACGAACTGGATGTCGTCCACCAGGTCCGTGCGATAGGCCGCCGCGCTCCAGGCGCGGTCTTCGCCCGCCTTGCCGCGCGCGCCCGCCTCTACCGTGTGCGACACGACTTTCTTCAGCTCCGGGTCGGCGAGGAAGTTGTTGGGCAGCTTGCAGGGCGCATCCGGATCCGAGCATGTGAGCTCGATCGGCGAGGGCGCGCGCATGCCCTCGGTGTAGTTGGCGAAGGTGGTGAGGCCGGGCTGCGGCGTGAAGGCCACGCCGACGGCGGGGTTGAAGCGCGCGAACACATGGTCGCCGTCGAGCGCGGGCGCTTGCCCGGTCTGGTCGCGGATGCTCTCGGATGCGCGGTTGTAGCGGCCGGAGAGCGACAGCGTCCAGCGCTCATCGAGGTTGAGGGTATCCGCGAACCAGATGCCGTAGTAGCGGTTTCGCGTGAGCGCATCGGTGACTCCTGCGAACTCGCCCACGGGTACCGCACCGCGGTCGGCGTCGAAGAACGCCTCCTGCGACTCCTGCGTGAAGCGCGCCTTGCCGAAGTCGCCGCTGGCGCCGAGGATGAACTGGTTCCTGCGCTCGAGCACCCGCCCGGCGAGCGTGACCTGCAGGCCCAGGCCCGCGCTTTCCTGGTCGATGGCCGAGCGATCGTTGCGTGCCTGCACGGTATCGACGGCGCCGGTTCCGGGATCGACCTCGCCGAAGTTGTCGTTGAGGTTGCTGCTCGTGTTGTCGTTGCGATACTTGCGATAGTAGGCATTGCCGCCGAGCAGCACGCCCTCGCCCATGAAGCGGCTGGCCTTCAGCGCCACCATGGCGAGGCGGTTGTTGTTGATGTCGGGAAACGTGTAGGCCTCGCGTGGCGTATCCATGAAGGACACCGGCAGCGTTTGCGTGCCCTCGAGGCGGTTGCGCGCGAGGGTCACGCTCAAGTCCGCATCCGTCTCCTCGGTCTGCCAACCCACCTTGCCGAAGAGCTGCTTCACGCGGCTCGGGTTGTGCTCGGCCCAGCCGTTGTCGTCGAACCAGTTGCCGGTGACGAAGTAGTCCCAGCGCTCGTGCTTGCCGCCGAACTCGCCCTCCACGGCCTTGCGTCCGAAGGAGCCGCCATAAGCCTGCAGCGCGCCGCCGGGATACTCGCTGCCGCTCTTGGTGTAGATCGAGAGCGCGCCGCCGAGCGTGTTGAGGCCGAAGGCCGGCGTGGCTCCCGGCAGGAGCTGCATGCTCGAGATGGCGGAGCCCGGGATGAGGTCCCAGTTCACGACGTCCCCGAAGGGCTCGTTCACGCGCACGCCGTCCTGGAAGACCGAGAGTCCCTGCGGCAGGCCGAGGAGCGGCGAGGCGGTGAAGCCCCGGAAGCTGATGTCCGGCTGGAAGGGATTGCCCTGTGCCGCGTTGAGATTCACGCTGGCCGCGTTGCGATCGAGGTAGTCCTGGACGTTGATGGGACGCTGCCGGTCGACATCGCGGCTGGTGAAGATCTGCACGTTCGCGGGCACGTCCTTCAACGGCACCGCGAGCCCGGGCAGGGGTGTCGTACCGACGACCTCGATCGTCACGCGCTCCAGCGCTTCGGCGGGGTTCTCCGCGGCCGCGCACATCCCGCGATCGAGGACGAGGACGACGAGGATCGCGCGGACGGTGCGGGGGTGCATGGCAGGCGCCATGCTCGCTTATCGTCCCCGGCCGCGCAACCTTTCGAACGAAATCACATGAGCCCGCGCTCCGCGAACGAGAGGCACGCCCCGGGTGCCACGATGAAATGGTCCAGCACCTTCACATCCACGAGCGACAGCGCCTCGGCCAGCGTGCGGGTGAGAGCCTGGTCCTGGATGCTCGGCTCCGCGACACCGGAGGGATGGTTGTGGGCGAGGATGACGGCCGCCGCGTTGTGGTGCAACGCGCGCTTCAGCACTTCCCGCGGGTAGACACTCGTCTGGGTGAGCGTGCCGCGGAAGAGCTCTTCCGCCGCGATGACGCGATTCTGCGCATCCAGGAACACGGTGTAGAAGCATTCGTGCGCGAGATCCTGCATGCGCAGACGCAGGTACCCACGCACCGCGGCGGGGGAAGCGAGGCTATCCCTCGCCTTCATCTCCTCGGCGAGCGCGCGCCGCGCAAGCTCCATCACCGCAGCAACCTGCGCAGATTTCGCCGGCCCCATGCCGGGCACGGCATGAAGCTCGCCATGCGGGGCGCAGAGCAACCGCGAGACGCGCCCGAAGCGGCCCAGCAGCTCCCGCGCCAGCTCGAGCGCGCTCTGGCCTCGCGTGCCTGTGGCGAGGAAGAGCGCCAGGAGCTCCGCATCCGATAGCGATGCCACGCCATGGGCCAGGAATCGCTCTCGCGGACGCTCCGGAAGCGCCCAGGGGGAAATCGACATGCACACCTCGCGAGGTAGAATTGCTTGATGGACAAGGGCCTGAATCCTCGAATTCTCCTCGGCGTGACAGGGGGCATAGCCGCCTACAAGGCGGCCGAGCTCGCGAGGCTCCTGCAGAAGAACAACGCGCAGGTGCGCGTCGCGATGACCGAGGCGGCCACGCGCTTCGTCGGACCGGCCACCTTCCAGGCCCTGACCTCCCAGCCCGTCGCCACCGACCTCTGGGACGCGAGCTTCGACAACAACATGGCGCACATCGAGCTCTCGCGCGGCGTGGACGCGATCGTGATCGCGCCCGCGTCGGCGGACTTCCTCGCCAAGCTCGCCAACGGACTCGCCGACGATCTCCTGTCGACGACGTGCCTCGCCCGCAACTGCCCGCTGCTGGTCGCGCCGGCGATGAATCGCGAGATGTGGGACAACCCGGCGACGCAACGCAACGTGAAGGCGCTGCGTGCCGACGGCGTCGTGATCATCGGCCCCGACCGGGGCGACCAGGCGTGCGGCGAGGTGGGCCTGGGCCGCATGGTCGAGCCGGAGGAGATCGCCGAGTCCGTGCTCGCCTTCCTCGCGCCCAAGCGCCTCACCGGACGCCGCGTGCTGGTCACCGCCGGCCCCACGTTCGAGGCGATCGACACCGTGCGCGGCATCACCAATCTCAGCTCGGGCAAGATGGGCTACGCGATCGCCGAGGCCGCCGCCTCGCAGGGCGCGGAAGTGACGCTCGTGAGCGGTCCGACGGCGTTGCGGCCGCCCGCGGCAGCGCACTTCGTCTACGTGACGAGCGCGGCCGAGATGGCCAATGCCGTGAAGGCGCACGTGGGCCAGGCCGATTACTTCTTCAGCGTCGCCGCGGTCGCCGATTACACGCCGGTGAGCACCTCGCAGCGCAAGCTCAAGAAGAGCGCGGAGCCGATGGAGCTGCGCCTGAAGCCCACCGAGGACATCCTGGGGTACGTCGCGGCGCTTCCCCATGGCCCCTTCTGCGTCGGCTTCGCCGCCGAGAGCGAGGACCTCGCCCAGTACGCGCAGGCCAAGCGCGCGCGCAAGAAGATCCCGATGATCGTCGCCAACCTGGTGCAGAACGCCATCGGCCAGGACGACAACGAGGTGGTGATCTACGACGACGACGGCGTGCATGCCCTGCCGCGCGCGCCCAAGCCGCGCATCGCACAGGCGATCATCGCGCATGCCATCGCGCTCGCGGAGGCCCGCGCGCACGCGCCGGGCCTCGCGGCGATCAAGCAGGCCCTTTAGCTTCCGCCCGCCTGCGCCTGCGGTCCGGTAGCCGCACGGTGGGCTGTTTCCACGATGACGACCAAGGAACGCTTCCACGCATGAAGAAGCTCGACGTCAAGGTGCTCGACGAGCGCATCCGCGCGCAACTGCCCGCCTACGCAACGAACGGCTCCGCGGGCCTCGACCTGCGCGCGTGCATCGACGAGCCGATCACGCTGAGACCCGGCGATGCGAGCCTCGTCCCGACCGGGCTCGCCATCCACCTGGCCGATCCCGGGCTCGCGGCGATGATCATTCCGCGCTCCGGGCTGGGTCACAAGCACGGCATCGTGCTCGGCAACCTGGTGGGCCTCATCGACTCCGACTACCAGGGACAGGTGCTGGTGTCGTGCTGGAACCGCGGGCGCGAGCCGTTCGTGGTGAATCCGCTGGAGCGCATCGCGCAGCTCGTCGTGGTGCCGGTCGTGCAGGTCGAGCTCAACGTGGTCGCGTCGTTCGAGGAGAGCGAGCGCGGCGCCGGCGGCTTCGGCTCGACGGGAAAGCACTAGCGCATGCGCGGCATCGTGCTGTTCGCCCACGGCGCGCGCGATCCCGAATGGGCGCGCCCCTTCGAGGCGATCCGCGAACGGGTGCGCGCGCAGCGTCCCGAATGCCGCATCGAGCTCGCCTTCCTCGAGATGATGAAGCCCACGCTCGAGCAGGCGATCGATGCGCTGGCGGCCGCGGGCGCGACCTCGGTCAGCGTGTTCCCGCTTTTCATGGCGCAGGGCGGGCACCTCAAGCACGACCTGCCGGGCATCCTGGAGGCGGTTCGCGCGCGACATCCGCGCACTCCGGTCGTGCTCGAGAACGCCATCGGGGATGAGCCGGAGATACTCGATGCGATCGCGAGGTGGATCCTGGGGCGGGTGGGGTGATCGTGAGCGCTATTTCTTGCAGATCGAAAACCCGTCATTCCACCCCATCGCATACTGCGCATCCTCATCCATCCGCTTCGCGTCCTTGCGGGCATAGGAGGTGTGCTTGGCCGACTCGCAGCCGTCGATGTAGCCCTCCTTCACGGCGGGCGGATAGCCCGCGAGGTTGTACGTGGGGCGCGCGGCCTGCTCGCGGCGATGTTGCGCCTGCGCGGCGGTCTCGGGCTGGTTGGGCGGCGGGGCTTGCGGCACGGCGGCGCAGCCTGCCACGAGCAGCAACCCGGACGCCACGAGCGGTCGTCGAAACGCGTTGGTCATGCGTTAACATCCTCGCCATGGAAAAAACGAACCCGTTGGACCCCCGTTGCGCCGCGCGGTTTCTCACGGCGCTTTTCCTCGCGCTCGCGGCCTTTGCCGCGACGGCGGATGCCACGTTCCGCTCGACCCGCGTCAAGGTCGCCGGGCACGAGATCAAGGTGGAGGTGGCGGAGAGCGAGCCGCAGCGCGAGCAGGGCCTCATGTATCGCAAGAGCCTCGGCCGCAACGAGGGCATGCTGTTCCTCTTCGAGGAGCCGGCCTACCACGCGATGTGGATGAAGAACACCCTCATCCCGCTGTCGGTCGCGTTCATCGACGCGAAGGGCGAGATCCTCAACATCCTCGACATGGAGCCCGAGACGCTCGATGCCCACATGGCCGCGGGGCCCGCGGTCTATGCCATCGAGGCCAACAAGGGCTGGTTCGCCGCGAACAGGATCAAGGCCGGGGACAAGGTCACGGGGCTGCCGAAGGCGCCCGCGCCGCACTGAACCGCCCGGCGGCCGCGTCACCCGAACATGGCGGTGCGGAAGATGCCGCCCGAGGCGACCATGAAGAACAGCATCGGCACCGAGAGCATGGTGTTGGTGCGTGAGGCGAGGAAGGCCACGCGCCGCGCGCGGCTCTTCTCGTCTTCGGTCGCGCTGGTGAGGCCGAGGATCTTCTTCTGGTTCGGCCAGATGAGCACCCACACGTTGAACAGCATGATCGTTCCCAGCCAGGCGCCGATGCCGATGGGAACGTAGGCGACCTCCTTGAAGAGGAACGCATCGTCGAACCTGTCGCCCAGGATGAAGGCGCCCATCACCCATGTGAGCACGGCCGCCCAGCGGAAGAACAGCAGCGCGCGCGGCGCCACGTGGCGCATGATGCCGGCGCCCGTGGGCGGGTTGTCGAGGGCGGCCTTCCTCAGCGCCTCGACCTGGACCAGGTTGAAGTAGTACAGCATGCCGACCCAGACCATGCCGAACAGGATGTGCAGCCAGCGGCCGAGCCCGTAATGCACGAAGTCCCACACGTCACGCCCCCATGCAGGCGCGCGCGAGGTAGTAGAGCACCGCGGTGAGCACGAAGCCGGCGGCAAACGTGCCCCACAGCGAATCGAGCGGGTTCTTCATCGGCGTTCTCCGGGCAGGGCGACGGCCCCGGCGCGGATTCTACGCGCCCCACCGGGCAGCGGCAGCGTAAACCGCAAACGGCGGTTCGGGAAATTCGCTCCGGGCTCAGGCCGCGAGCCGGCCGGCGTGCACCGCCGTGATCGCCTTGGCGCGCGCAAAATCCGGTGCGCGGCCGACCGCATAAAGGCAGGCCGCCACGAGATTCAGCGCCGGCACCGGCGCCGTCGCGCCCCCGTGGCACACGGCCCGGATCCAGGCGGCGAAGGCGGCGATATCGTCGCCGGACGGGAGGGTGGGCGTGCGCAGGTCGAGCCCGTCGGCTTCGAAAAGCACCTCGGCCACGCCATCGCGCACGCGATCGATGCGCGGACGCAGCGCCAGGTTGGGCGCACCACGGTCGCTGCTCCAGTGCAATGCGAGGACGTCGCCATCGAGGCTGCCGAGCAGCGCATCCAGGCGTGCGCCGCGCGGTCCGCCCACGTTCATCGCGAGGCGCAGCGCCCCGCCCTGCGTGGGGTCGAGGAGCTGCGCCGCCACATGCGCGGAGTTCTCGATGCCGAGCCGCGAGCGTAATGCCAGCACGCGGGCGAACGCCGGCGAAAGCAGGCTCACCGGGACGAAGGCGATGCCGTCGTCGGCGAGGTGGCGCTCCGCATGCGGCAGCGTGGGGCTCGGCAGCACGTCGAGCTCGCGCAGGATGCGCGTGCAGGAAGTGCCGCACGGCGCATCGAGCACGCCATGCACGATCACGCGCAGGTCGAAGCGTCGCAGCAGCATCGCCGCGAGCGCCACCAGGTGCGCTTCGCCCTCGAAGAGCCCGTACGCGGGGATCGCGACGACGCCGCTATCCGCGAGGTTCACGCGGGCGATACGTTCGTGCAGGGCGCGGTGCAGTCCGAGCAGCGCGTCGGCGTCCTCGCCACCCACCGCGAGCGCCGCGATCATCGCGCCCACCTCGATGTCGTCGAGCGCGCCGTCGAGGAGCGCACCCCAGAGCCGTGCGGCGCACTCGCCATCGAGCGTGGCGCCGTGGCCCGGCGCCCGGTTCAACAGGCGCCGCAGATCGTTTGTGAATTCCATGGCGCGGCATCCAGCACGTTGCATGCCACGGCAAATTGGCCCCTTCAACGCGTGTTATCGGCGCCCCATGCACTCGATG
The DNA here is from genome assembly GCA_035553995.1 of Usitatibacter sp. GTDB lineage: Bacteria > Pseudomonadota > Gammaproteobacteria > Burkholderiales > Usitatibacteraceae > Usitatibacter. The sequence goes on from DATMJE010000312.1 coordinate 9,762, forward strand.
GGTGCGTTGCTGCGGCGCGTCAACGCCATTCGGGGGCGGCGCCCCCCGGTAGAATCCCGCGATGGACGCACACCCGTACTCCCGCCTCACGCCGGACGTGGTGCTGAACGCGCTCGAGGCCGCCGGCCTGCGCTGCGACGGCCGGCTCCTCGCGCTCAACAGTTACGAGAACCGCGTCTACCAGGTCGGGCTCGAGGACGCGCCCGCGGTGGTGGCGAAGTTCTACCGGCCGGATCGCTGGACCGATGGGCAGATCCTCGAGGAGCATGCCTTCGCGATCGAGCTCGCGAAGGCCGAGATCCCCGTGGTCGCGCCGCTCGATTTCGTCGGCCAGACGCTGTTGCAGGCGGAGGGCTTCCGGCTCGCCATCTTTCCGAAGCATGGCGGCCGCGCGCCCGAGCTCGAGGACCGCGAGACGCTCGAGTGGCTGGGGCGCTTCATCGGGCGCATCCACATGGTGGGGCGTGCGCGTGCGTTCCAGCATCGGCCGCGCCTCGACATCGCGTCCTTCGGCGACGAGCCGCGCGAGTACCTGCTCGCGAGCGGGCTCATTCCCGGCGAGCTCGTCGCGGCGTGGCGACAGGCCGCGGACCTGGCACTCGAAGCGGTGCGCGCGGCGTTCGCGCGCGTGGGCCACGTCGAAACATTGCGCGTGCACGGCGACTGCCATGCCGGCAACGTGCTCTGGCGCCCCGGGACGGGCAATGCCCCGGGCGGCCCGCACTTCGTCGACCTCGACGACAGCCGCATGGCGCCCGCGGTGCAGGACCTGTGGATGCTGGTGTCCGGCGACCGTGAAACGATGGGCCGCCAGCTCGGCTACCTGCTGCGCGGCTACGAGGACTTCGCCGACTTCGACGATCGCGAGCTGCAGCTCGTGGAGCCGCTGCGCACGCTGCGCCTGCTGCATTACTCCGCGTGGCTCGCACGGCGCTGGGACGATCCCGCATTTCCCATCGCGTTCCCGTGGTTCAACACGCCGCGCTATTGGCAGGATCGGGTGCTCGAGCTGCGCGAGCAGATCGCCGCGATGCAGGAGGAGCCGATCGCCGCCACCGCGTGAGGTTCGAGACGGGGAACGCGCGGCCGCCGTCCGGGCTCGCGTTACATTTCGACGCACCTGTGGATGAAACCGTCCCTGCAATATTCGCTCCAATGACGCAGTCCACAAGAAAACCAGCATGACGGAAATCCCGCACGAACCCCTCGGTCCGCCCCCCAGCCGGCGCCAACGCCTCGTCGTCTACACGATCGTCATCCTCGTCGTCGCTGCCCTCGCCTTCGGTGCCTGGTACCTGTGGGGTGGCGGCAACGGCGGCGCGCCCGCGGGCGCGGAGGCGGGCAAGGGCAAGGCGGGCGGCAAGGCCGGCGGATCCGCCGCTGGCGGTGCGGGCGGCGCTCGTGGCGCGGGTGGCGCGGGCGGCCGCTTCGGCGGAGGCGATCCCAACCGTGCGCAGCCGGTCACCGTCGCCACGGCGAAGGTGGGCGACGTCAACATCGTGCAGACCGCGCTCGGCACGGTGACCGCGCTGCAGACCGTGACCGTGAAGCCGCGCGTCGACGGCCAGCTCCAGAGCGTGAATTTCCGCGAGGGCCAGCTCGTGAAGCAGAACGAGGTCATCGCGCAAATCGATCCGGTGCCGTTCCAGGTCGCGCTCGCGCAGGCCGAAGGACAGCTCGCGCGCGATGCGGCGCAGCTCAACAACGCGCGCCTGGATCTCGCTCGCTACCAGGCCCTGCTGAAGGAGGACTCGATCGCCGCGCAGCAGGTCGACCAGCAGGCCGCCCAGGTGCGCACGTTCGAGGGCACCGTGAAGATCGACCAGGCCCAGGTCGACAATGCGAAGCTGCAGCTTTCGTACACGCGCATCACCGCGCCCATCGCCGGCCGCACGGGGCTGCGCCAGGTCGACGCGGGCAACATGGTGCGCAGCGCCGATGCGAACGGCGTCGCGGTGATCACGCAGGTGACGCCCGTCACCGTCATCTTCACGATCCCGCAGGATGCGCTGCCGCGCGTGCTGGCACAGCTCAACGGCGCCCAGAAGCCCGAGGTCGAGGCGTGGGACCGCGACCAGAAGACGCTGCTTGCGAAGGGCCGCCTCATCACCGCGGACAACCAGATCGACGTGACCACCGGCACGGTCAAGCTCAAGGCCGAATTCCCCAACACGGACTTCAAGCTCTTCCCGAACCAGTTCGTGAACGTGCGCATGGTCGTGGACGTGCGGCGCAACGTGATCGTCGTGCCGACCGCCGCGGTGCAGGGCGGCGCCGACGGCGCGGTCGTCTACGTGGTGAAGGAAGACAACACCGTCACGCTGCGCAAGGTGCAGCCGGGACCGGTGCAGGGCCAGGTGACCGCGATCGAGTCCGGCCTGCAGCAGGGCGAGCGCGTCATCACCGACGGTGTCGATCGCGTGCGCGAAGGCGCCAGGGTGGAAGTGGCAGAGCCGGGCGCCGGGCTGCGCGCGCCACCTGCCGGCCCCGGCAACGCGCCGGACGCCGCGAAGAGCGAGGAGAACCGGAAGCGCTTCCAGAACATGACGCCCGAGCAGCGCGAGGAATTCCGCAAGCGGCGCCAGTCCGGCGAGGGCAAGGCGCCACCGCAGTGAACCCCTCACGGATCTTCATCGTGCGGCCGGTGGCCACCGCGCTGCTGATGGTGGCGATCCTGCTTGCGGGGCTGGTCGCGTACCGCCAGCTCCCCCTCTCCGCCCTGCCGGAGGTGGACTACCCGACGATCCAGGTCGTGACGCTCTACCCGGGTGCGAGCCCGGATGTCGTGACCTCGTCCATCACCGCGCCGCTCGAGCGCCAGTTCGGCCAGATGCCGGGCCTGAAGCAGATGTCGTCCACGAGCTCCGGCGGCGCTTCGGTCATCACGTTGCAGTTCGACCTCAAGATCGACCTCGACAACGCCGAGCAGGAAGTGCAGGCCGCGATCAACGCGGGCAGCAACCTTCTGCCCACGGACCTGCCCTCGCCGCCGATCTACAGCAAGGTGAACCCCGCGGACGCGCCGATCCTCACGCTCGGCATCACCTCGCCCACGATGAAGATGACGCAAGTCCAGAACCTGGTCGACACGCGGCTCGCGCAGCGGATCTCGCAGGTGCCGGGCGTGGGCCTGGTGTCGCTGTCGGGCGGGCAGCGCCCCGCGGTGCGCGTGCAGGTCAACCCGCGCGCGGCGGCCAACCAGGGCCTCTCGATGGAGGACATCCGCACCGCCATCAACGCGGCCAACGTGAACCTCGCCAAGGGCAGCTTCGACGGCCCGGCGCGCGCGTACACGATCGATGCGAACGACCAGCTTCGCGGCGCGGACGACTACCGGCACATCATCGTCGCGTACAAGAACGGCGCGCCGATCTACCTCTCCGACATCGCCGACGTGATCGAGGACGCGGAGAACGGCCGGCTCGCGGCGTGGATGAACGAGACGCCGGCGATCATCGTGAACATCCAGAAGCAGCCGGGCGCGAACGTGATCGAGGTCGTGGACCGCGTGAAGCAGCTCCTGCCGCAGCTCACCTCCACGCTCCCCGCCTCCATCGAGACGCAGATCCTCGTGGACCGCACGGTGACCATCCGCGCCTCCGTGCACGACACCAAGATCGAGCTGGTCCTCGCCGTGGTTCTCGTGGTGCTGGTGATCTTCGTCTTCCTCAGGAGCGGCACCGCGACCCTCATTCCCGCGGCCGCAGTTCCGCTCTCGCTCGTGGGCACCTTCGGCGTGATCTACCTCGCCGGCTTCAGCATCAACAACCTCACGCTCATGGCGCTCACCATCGCCACCGGCTTCGTGGTCGACGACGCCATCGTGGTGATCGAGAACATCGCGCGCTACGTCGAGGAAGGCGATTCGCGCATGGAAGCGGCCCTCAAGGGCTCGCAGCAGATCGCCTTCACCATCATCTCGCTCACGTTCTCGCTGGTCGCGGTGCTGATCCCGCTGCTCTTCATGGGGGATGTCGTGGGACGCCTCTTCCGCGAGTTCGCCATCACCCTCGCCGTGGCGATCCTGATCTCGGCCTTCGTCTCGCTCACGCTCACGCCGATGATGGCCGCGCGCCTGCTGCGCCACACGCCGCCGGAGAGGCAGGGGCGTTTCTTCCGCAGGAGCGGCGAGGTGTTCGACAACCTCATCGCGCGCTACGACCGCGGGCTCGCCTGGGTGCTCGACCACCAGCCGCTCACGATGATCGTGTTCCTGGTGACCCTGGTCCTCACGGTGCTGCTCTACGTGGTGATCCCGAAGGGCTTTTTCCCCACGCAGGACACGGGCCTGCTGCAGGGCATCTCGGAGGCGCCGCAGAACATCTCGTTCACCGCCATGTCGCAGCGCAGCCACGACCTCGCGCGCGTGCTGCTCGAGGATCCCGCCGTGGACAGCGTCTCCACGTTCGTCGGCGTCGACGGCACCAACGTGACGCTCAACTCGGGGCGGCTCCTCATCGGCCTCAAGCCGCACGGCACGCGCGATTCGGCGCCCGTGGTGATGCAACGGCTCAAGGACCGCGTCGCGCGCATGGAGGGCATCGCGCTCTACCTGCAGCCGGTGCAGGACCTCACCATCGAGGACCGGGTGAGCCGCACGCAGTACCAGTTCACGCTGGAAGGCGCGGACGCGACGGAGCTCGCCACCTGGACCAACCGCATGGTCGAGCGCCTGCGCCGGGAGCCGCGGCTCGCCGACGTCGTCTCCGACCTGCAGGACCAGGGCCTGCAAGCGTATGTGACGATCGACCGCGACACGGCGGGGCGCCTCGGCGTGACGCCTGCGGCGGTGGATAACGCGCTCTACAACGCCTTCGGCCAGCGCCTCGTATCCACCATCTTCACGCAGGCCGCCCAGTACCGCGTCGTGCTGGAGGTGAAGCCCGAGTTCCGCCGCGGGCCGCGCGCGCTCGACGACATCTTCGTCCCGGGCGCGAACGGCGCGCAGATCCCGCTATCCACCGTGGCGACGGTGAAAGAGCAGGTCGGCGCGCTTTCCATCGCGCACCTCGGGCAGTTCCCGGCGACCACCGTGTCCTTCAACCTCGCCAGGGGCGCCTCCCTCGGCCACGCGGTGAACGCGATCGAATCGGTGCAGAAGGATCTCGCCATGCCGGCCAGCGTGCGCCTCAACCTGCAGGGCGCGGCGCTCGCCTTCCGCGCCTCGCTGCTCAACACGCTGCTGCTGATCCTCGCCGCGATCGTCACGATGTACATCGTGCTGGGCGTGCTGTACGAGAGCTACATCCATCCCGTCACCATCCTCTCCACGCTGCCGTCGGCGGGCGTGGGTGCCCTGCTGTCGCTGCTGCTCACCGGCCACGACCTCGGCATCATCGGCATCATCGGCATCATCCTGCTCATCGGCATCGTGAAGAAGAACGCGATCCTGATGGTGGACTTCGCCCTCGACGCCGAACGCGAGCAGGGCCTGCCGCCGCGCGAGGCGATCCGCCAGGCCGCGAGGCTGCGCTTCCGCCCGATCCTGATGACCACGATGGCCGCGTTGCTCGGCGCACTGCCGCTGATGCTCTCGTGGGGCGTGGGCGCCGAGATCCGCCGGCCGCTCGGCATCGCGATGGTGGGCGGGCTCATCTTCTCGCAGCTGCTCACGATCTTCACCACGCCCGTGATCTACCTTTACTTCGACCGCTGGGCGGATCGCTGGCGCCGCAAGTCACGTCCCGCGCCGGAGGCAGCGGTGGCTGGCGATGCCCAAAAGCTGTAAACACAGATGAACACAGATGAACACAGATAACCCCATGGATGGTCTCGCTGTAGCGACCATGGGCACGAACACGACACAGGGTTTGCCTTTATCTGTGTTCATCTGTGTTCATCTGTGTTCCCTCGTTTTTTCCCCGCATAACTTCGCGCTGCACGCGTGAACATCACCGCCCCCTTCGTGAAGCGCCCGGTAGCGACGACGCTCCTGTCGATCGGCGTGGCGTTGGCGGGCATGGTGTGCTTCGGTCTCCTCCCGGTCTCGCCGCTGCCGCAGGTGGACTTCCCGGTGGTCTCA
>DATMJE010000313.1:0-19505 GCA_035553995.1 Usitatibacter sp.
GAAGACCCGGGTCAAGCGGTCGGTGTATTCCGCCAAATCCTCGAGCCCGACCGCGCAATCCTCGATAAAGGAAACGGGCTTCCCGTCGCCCTTCATCGACATCATGATGTTGAGCCCCGCCTTGCGCACGTTCCAGAGCGAGGCCTGCTGCGCGGCATCGAGGATCGGGACCACCGCGTCCGCGAACCCGAGGTCGCCCATGAGCTCGGCAAGCCGCTTCACGCCCTCCACCTGCGGACCCTGCTCGGCGCCGGCGAACTCCACCAGCAGGATCGCATCGGGCGCGCCCTTCACGAAGCGCTGGATGACCGGCGCGAATGCGGGATTGCCGAGGGCCAGGTCGAGCATCGTGCGATCGACCAGCTCCACCGCGCACGGGCCCAGCTTCACGATGTGCTGCGCGGCCTCCATCGCATCGTAGAAGCGCGGGAAATGCGCGACGCCGAGCGCCTTGTGCCTCGGCAGCGGCGCCAGGCGCAGGTGGATCTTCTCGAACCACGCGAGCGTGCCTTCGCTGCCCACGAGGAGGCTCGCGAGGTTGGGCAGCCGGTTCAGGTTGTATCCCGCGACGTTGCGCGCGGTGTTCGGCCAGCGCGCGGCGATCTCGTCGCGCTCGCGTTCATGCAGTGCCGCGGCCTTGCGCTGGATCTCCGCGATGCGTGCATCGCCGGGCTGCGCATCGAAGCGCCCGCGCACGCCCGTCGGCAGCCACGCCTCGATGGCTTCCACGCGATCGACCATGTTGCCGTACATGAGGGAGCGCGAGCCGCACGAGTTGTTGCCGCTCATGCCGCCGAGGGTGGCCTGCGCCGAGGTGGACACATCCACCGGGTACCACCAGCCCTGCGCGCGCAGGCTCGCGTTGAGCGTATCGAGCACGACACCGGGCTCGACCACCGCGCGGCCGGTCTCGGCATCCACGGCGAGCACGCGGTTCAGGTACTTGCTGTCATCGATGACGAGCGCCTCGCCGACCGTCTGGCCGCACTGCGAGGTGCCGGCGCCGCGCGGCAGGATGGCGACTCCTTCCTCGAGCGCGACCTGCATCGCGGCGATCGCAGCCTCGGCATTGCGGGGCACGACCACGCCGACCGGAGTGACCTGGTAGATCGAGGCATCGGTCGCATAACGGCCGCGGCTCGCCGCATCGAAGAGCACCTCGCCATCGACTTCGGCGGCCAGGCGGCGCGCAAGCGGCGATCTTTCGCCGCCTCGGGCGAATCGCACCGGGAGCGGGTTGGGATGGGTCATGGGGGTTTTTACCGGCGTGCCATGTCAAACGACTGCTGCTGCGGCATTATGGACGCAAAGGTCCCCAACGAGGAGAAGCCCATGCCCGCCGGCCGCCACTTCCTGCAGATTCCCGGCCCCACCAACGTGCCCGATCGCGTACTGCGTGCGATGGATCGTCCCACCATCGACCATCGCGGGCCGGAGTTCCAGCAGCTCGGCAAGGAAGTCCTCGAGGGCATCAAGCGCATCTTCCAGACGAAGCACCCGGTGGTCATCTATCCCGCCTCCGGCACCGGCGCGTGGGAAGCGGCGCTGGTGAATGCGCTGTCGCCGAAGGACAAGGTGCTGATGGTCGAGACCGGGCACTTCGCATCGCTCTGGCACAAGATGGCGAAGAAGCTCTCGCTCGACGTGGAGTTCATTCCCGGCGACTGGCGCCATGGCGCGGACCATGCGGCCATCGAGGAGCGCCTCAGGGCGGACACGGGACACGCGATCAAGGCCGTGTGCGTCGTGCACAACGAGACCTCCACCGGCGCCACCACGCGCATCCCGCTCGTGAGGAAGGCCATCGACAACGCGAAGCATCCGGCGCTGCTGATGGTCGACACCATCTCCTCGCTGGGCTCCATCGACTATCGCCACGACGAGTGGGGCGTGGATGTCACGGTGGGCGGCTCGCAGAAGGGACTCATGCTGCCGCCGGGCCTGTCGTTCAACGCGCTCTCGCCGCGCGCGCTCGAGGCGAACAAGTCCGCGGGCCTCATGCGCTCGTTCTGGGATTGGGCCGAGATGCTCGGGCCGAACGCGAACGGGTTCTTCCCGTACACGCCGGCCACCAACCTCCTCTACGGCCTGCGCGAGGCGATCCACATGCTCGAGGAGGAAGGCTTGGCGAACGTGTTCGCGCGCCACGACCGCCATGCGGAAGCCACGCGCCGGGCCGTGCGCGCCTGGGGCCTGGAGATCCTCTGCCAGGATCCCGCGGAGTACAGCTCCTCGCTCACCGCGGTGATGATGCCCGCGGGCCACGATGCCGATGCCTTCCGCCGCGTCGTGCTCCAGAATTTCGACATGTCGCTGGGACAGGGGCTGTCGAAGCTTTCGGGGAAGATCTTCCGCATCGGCCATCTCGGCGACTTCAACGACCTGTCCCTCATGGGCACGCTCGCCGGCGTGGAGATGGGCCTCGAGCTCGCCGCCGTCCCGCACAGGAAGGGTGGCGTGCTCGCGGCGATGGAGCACCTCACGGCCGCGGCGCGCGCCAGGCACGCCGACCGCCGCGCGGCCTGAAGCCATGGCCGACATCGACCTGCGCCGCGTCCACGGCCTCGGGCTCGAGGGGGCGCGTGCCGCTGCCGACCGCATGATGGCCGCGCTGGCCGAGCGCTTCGGCTTGCGTGGCCAGTGGCACGAGAACGTGCTCAAGTTCGAGCGGCCCGGCGTCACGGGCGCGCTCGCGGTGGACGAGCGCAACCTGCACCTCACCGTCTCGCTGGGCTTCCTCCTCAAGGCGATGCGCGGCTCGATCGAAGGCGCCGTGCTGCGCGAGCTGGACACGCTCTTCGCCGGCGGCCCGGGTACCACTAAGCCGACTTCCGCTCCCGGCGGTCCGCGAACATCCGGCTGACGATTTCCGATTCGCGCGCGCGGATGGCTTCGAGGAATTCGCCCGCGCCGCGCATCTCGCGGAAGGAACAGAAGCCGCGTTCGAGGAAGTCCTGCAGGTCGGAGAGGCCGGCCACCTTCGCCGGCTGGCGCATGAGCCGCAGCGTCTGCAGCACCAGGGGCTTGCGTACCAGCTCGTCCAGGCGGGTGCCGACGGCACCAATGAGATCGACCTGCCGCTGCCGTTCATCGAACGTCGCCGCGGCGCGATTGGCCTCGGCGTAGCTCTCCTCCGCGATCGGCCCGGGCGGGAGCGCCGCCGCGACGCGATGGTCGAGGTCCTCGGTGAGCGCCTCCAGCTCGATCGCCAGCGCCGCCGTCTCCACCGCGCTCTTCGGCAGCAGGCGCGACATGGCGGGCAGGATCCGCATCATCGCCTGGTCGCGATGGCTGAAGTCCTTGGGGCCGTAGAGGTCTTCGAGGAAGAAGCGCGTGGCGGCGCGATAGCGCGGCTGCGAGGAAAGGTCCGCATAGGTCGAGGCAAGGCGCTCCCGCTGCCAGGCCTTCAGCTCCGCAAGCCGCTGCGGCGTGGCGCGGTGATCGCCGCGCAGGGACTTGAGCTTGTGCAGGTGCGCCCGCAGCGCCCCGCTTCCCGCTTCACCGTCTCGCACCGTGCCTCCTCGCTGTCCGCCGCATCCCGTTGGATGCGCGCACTTGCCGCTAGTTTTATCTCTTATGATTCATGATATTGCCAATCATTCTTGAGGAATGACTTGAATCATGCTCGTGCAACACGCGCGCCCTATAATGGGACATCGGGCCGTGACGAGGGGTGCGCCATGAGCGACATGATGGCTCTCGAGGAACGCTTCGGGGCCAGCAACTATGCGCCGCTGCCGGTGGTGCTCACGCGCGGCGAGGGCGTGTGGCTGTGGGATGTCGAGGGCCGGCGCTACCTCGACATGCTCTCGGCCTACTCGGCGGTGAGCTTCGGCTACGGTCATCCGCGCCTCCTCGCGGCGCTGGAATCGCAGGCGCGGCGGCTCGCCGTGACCTCGCGCGCCTTCCACAGCGATCGGCTGCCGCCCTTCCTCGCGCGCGTCTGCGAGGTCACCGGCATGGACCGGGCGCTGCCCATGAGCACCGGCGCCGAAGCGGTCGAGACGGCCATCAAATGCGTGCGCAAGTGGGCGTACACGGTGAAGGGCGTGCCCGAGGGTGCGGCGGAGATCGTGTGCTGCACCGGCAACTTCCACGGGCGGACCTCGACCATCGTGGGCTTTTCCTCCGAGCGCCAGTACCGCGAGCATTTCGGCCCCTTCAGCGGCGGCTTCGTCGCCATTCCCTTCGGCGACGCACGCGCGCTCGAAGCCGTGATCAACGAGAACACCGCGGCCTTCCTCGTGGAGCCGGTGCAGGGTGAGGCGGGAATCGTCGTGCCTCCCGAGGGCTATCTCGCCGCGTGCGCGCGCATCTGCCGCGAGCGCGGCGTGCTGCTGGTGGTGGACGAGGTGCAGACCGGACTGGGCCGCACCGGCCGCGTGCTCGCGTGCCACCACGAGGACGTGAAGCCCGACGGCATCATCCTCGGCAAGGCGCTGGGCGGTGGATTGCTGCCGGTCTCGGCCTTCGCCGCGCGCGAGGAGATCATGGGCGTGTTCCGCCCGGGCGACCACGGCAGCACCTTCGGCGGCAACGCGCTCGCGGCGGCGGTCGGGCTGGAAGCGCTCGCGGTGCTCTTCGACGAGCGGCTCGCGGAGCGCGCGGCGGCCTCCGGCGAGTACCTGCTGGGAAAGCTGCGCGCGATCGCGAGCCCGGTCATCCGCGAGGTGCGCGGCAAGGGCCTGCTGATCGGCATGGAGCTCGAGCCTGCCCGCGTGACGGCGCGCGACTTCGTCGAGACGCTGCTGCGCCATGGCGTGCTCAGCAAGGACACGCATGGCACGGTCGCCCGCTTCGCCCCGCCGCTCGTGATCGAGCGCGACGAGATCGACTGGGCGGTCGAACGCATCCGCGACGCGCTGCGCGAGTACGGGCCGGTGCTCGAGAAGGCGGCCTAGGCCCAGGGCTTCCCCTGGCCTCGTAGCGGCAGCTCCGCAAGCTCCGCGCGCACGCGAGCGCCCGGGGACACGTGCAGGTACCCCACGCTGACCGGCAGCTTGAAGCGCCGCGGCCCGGCGCTGCCCGGGTTCACGAAGAGCACGCCGGCCTCCTCGCGCACCAGCGGCTGGTGCGAATGGCCGGAGACGACCGCCGCGAAGCCCTCGCGCACCGGGTCGAGATCGAGCTCGTGCAGGTCGTGGATCACGAAGATGCGCGCGCCGGCCACTTCGAGCGTCGCGGTGAGCGCAATGCCCTCGGCCCATGGGGCGCGGTCGTTGTTGCCGGCGACCGCCGTCACCGGCGCGAGGGTCTCGAGCGCCTGCAGCACCTCGCGATTGCCGATGTCGCCCGCGTGCACGATGCGGCTGCAGCCGCGCATCGCCGCCAGCGCCTCGGGACGCAGGAGGCCGTGGGTGTCGGAGATGAGTCCGACCTTCACGGCCTCCATGCGGGCTCACGCAAGGCGGGAGCTGCGTAGCGGCAGGTCCCGAACCGGCTTCCCGGTCGCCGCGTGGATCGCGTTCAGCACCGACGGTGCCACCACGCAGATGGTGGGCTCGCCCACGCCGCCCCAGAAATCGAGGCTCGGGACCAGCACCACTTCCACCTTCGGCATCTCGGCCATGCGCACGACCGGGTAATCGTGGAAGTTGGACTGCGCGATGCGGCCCTTGTCGACGCTGCACTCGCCGTAGAGGGCGGCACTCAGGCCGTACGCGACAGAGCCTTCCACCTGCGCCGCGATCTGCGACGGGTTCACCGTGTGGCCGCAATCGAGCCCCATCACCATGCGGTGCACCTTCACCTTGCCCTCGGGCGTGATCGACACTTCCGCCACGGCCGCGGAGTAGCTGAAGTACCCCATGAACTGCGCGATGCCGCGATGGACGCCCTTCGGCGTGGGCGTGCCCCACCCGGCCTTCTCCGCGACGGCGTTCAGCACGCGCAGGTGCCTGGGATGGTTCGCGAGGTACTGGCGGCGGAGCTCGAGCGGATCCCTGCCCGCGGCCTTCGCCACCTCGTCCATGAAGCACTCGAGGTAGATCCCGTTCTGGTTCGTGTTCACGCCCCGCCACGGTCCCACGGGCACGTGCGTATTGCGCATCGCGTACTCGAGCAGGATCGTGGGGAAGGTGTAGCCGAGCTGCGCATCGCCCGGCTCGGTCCAGAGGCCCTGGAGCTGGCGCTTGTCCTTGCCGTCGGCGATCGAGGCCGGGTTCACGAACGCGTTGATCGACTGCCCCGAGATGCGCACGTGCATGCCGGTGACGTTGCCCTTGTCGTCGAGGCCCGCGGTGAGGCGGCACTGCGAGATCGGGCGGTAGAAGTCGTGCTGGATGTCCTCCTCGCGCGTCCAGATGAGCTTGACCGGCGTGTCGGGGAATTGCTTCGCGATGGTGGCGGCCTGGCGGGTGTAGTCCTGGTTGCCGCCGCGGCGGCCGAAGCCGCCGCCGAGATCGTTGCGATGGACCTCGCACTGCGCGAGCGGCAGGCCCGAGGCTTCCGACAGCGCCGCGAGCGACGCCTCCGCGTTCTGCGTCGGCACCCAGCACTCGGCGCGGTCCTTCGAGATGCGCGCGGTGCAGTTCATCGGCTCCATGGTCGCGTGCGCGAGGAAGGGCGTGCTGTAGACGGCCTCGACCTTGCGCGGGGAGCCGGCGATCGCACGGAGCGCATCGCCCTCGTCGCGGTACTTGAAGGCGTTGTCCGCGTCGAGGCCGGACTTGAGGTGCGCCGCGATCGTGGCCGACGAGGCGCCGGCGCCCTCGCCTTCCTCCCACACGATCGGCAGCGCGTCGGCCGCCTTCTTCGCGTGCCACCACGTATCCGCGACGACGGCCACGGCGCTGTCGTCCACCTTGACGACCTTCTTCACGCCCTTCATGCCGGCGACCTTCGACTCGTCGTAGCTCGCCACCTTGCCGCCGAATACCGGGCACTGCTTGATCGCCGCATTGAGCAGGCCGGGCGGGCGGACGTCGATCGCGAACTGCTTGCTCCCGTCGAGCTTGTCGGCGGTATCGAGGCGCTTCAGGGGCTGGCCCGCGATGGTCCATTCGCGCGGGTCCTTGAGCTTGATGGACTTCGGATCCGGCGGCGTCACCTTCGCGGCAGCGTCGCAGACCTTGCCGTAGGTCGTGCTGCGCCCGCTGGCCGGATGCGTGATCACGCCCTTCGAGGCCTTCACCTCGCCCACCGGCACGCCCCACTGGTCCGCGGCCGCCTGCATCAGCATCATGCGGGCGGCGGCTCCCCCACGGCGCACGTAATCCTCGGACGTGCGAATGCCGCGGCTGCCCCCGGTGCCCATCTCGCCCCACGCCCGCTTGCTGGCGAGGTTGCGTCCGGGCGTGACGGGCTCGGTCACGACGCGGCTCCAGTCGCAGCCGAGCTCCTCGGCCACGAGCTGCGCCAGCCCCGTGAGCGTGCCCTGCCCCATCTCGGCACGCGCGATGCGGATGGCGCAGGTCTCGTCGGGGCGCACCACCACCCAGACGTTGAGCTCGCAGCCGGCCGCATTGGTGGCCGATGCGGATTGCGCCTCCGCGAACGGCACGTGCAGGCCGAGGGCGAGGCCACCGCCCGCGGCGGCGCTACCGACGATGAAGCGGCGGCGGGAAACGCTCGCGATGTCGTCTTCGAATGTCTTCGTCATGGCATCCTCCTCAGGCCTTGGCCTTGGCGATTTCGGCCGCGCGATGCACCGCCGTGCGGATACGCTGGTAGGTGCCGCAGCGGCAGATGTTGGTCATCGCCGCGTCGATGTCGGCATCGCTGGGCGCGGGGTTCTTCGCCAGCAGCGCCGAGGCGGCCATGATCTGGCCCGACTGGCAGTAGCCGCACTGGGGGACGTCCACCTCGGCCCAGGCCTTCTGTACCGGGTGCGAGGCCGCGGGAGCCAGCCCTTCGATGGTCACGATGCGGTCGGAATCCTTGAGGCTGCCGACGGGCACGGAGCACGAGCGCCGCACCTCGCCGTTGATGTGGACCGAGCACGAGCCGCACTGGGCCACGCCGCAGCCGAACTTCGTGCCGGTGAGCCCGGCCTGCTCGCGCAACGCCCAGAGCAGCGGCGTATCGGGCTCGACATCGAGCTCCCGGGTGCTGCCGTTGATGTTCAGCTTCATCGCCTTCTCCTCGATCGTTACGCCTTCAGTGGCGCGGTTTTCACTTCCCGCCGGAGCACCTTGCCAACATTCGTCTTCGGCAGCTCCTTCCAGAATTCCACGATTTTCGGCACCTTGTAGCCGGTCAGGTACTTGCGGCAATGCGCGACGACCTGCTCCTTCGTGAGGGCGGGGTCCCGCGGCACGATCACCACCCGGACCACCTCGCCCGAATGCTCGTCGGGTGCTGCCACCGCGCAGACTTCGCCCACGCCCGGAAGCATCGCGACCACGTCCTCGACCTCGTTGGGGTACACGTTGAAGCCGGAGACCAGGATCATGTCCTTCTTGCGGTCGACGATCTTCACGAAGCCCCCGGGCGTCATGAGGCCGATGTCGCCGGTGCGGAAGGCGCCGTCGGCGGTCATGGCCTGCGCCGTCTCGTCGGGGCGGTTCCAGTAGCCCTTCATCACCTGCGGGCCGGCGATGCAGATCTCGCCCGTCTCCCCCGCAGGCAGCTCGCGGCCCGCCTCGTCGCGGATGGTGACGATGGTGGAGGGAATCGGCAACCCCGCGGTGCCGTTGAACTCGAAGCCGGGTCCCACGGGGTTGATGCAGGCCCCTGGCGAGGTTTCGGTGAGGCCGTAGGCCTCCACCAGCGGCTGCCCCGTGACGGCCTTCCAGCGCTCCGCCACCGCGCGCTGCACCGCCATGCCGCCACCGAGAGCGAGCCGCATGCGCGAGAAGTCGAGCTTGTCGAAGCCCGGCGTATTGAGCAGCGCGTTGAAGAGCGTATTCACGCCGGTGATGCACGTGAACTGCCACTTGCCGAGCTCCTTCACGAAGCCGCGCAGGTCGCGGGGGTTGGTGATGAGGATGTCGTGCGCGCCGATGTTCATGAAGACGAGGCAATTCCCGGTGAGCGCGAAGATGTGGTACAGCGGCAGCGCCGTGATGACGATCTCGCGATCGCTCAAGCTCGTGCCCCACCAGGCCTCGCACTGCAGCAGGTTCGCCACGATGTTGCGATGCGTGAGCATCGCGCCCTTGGACACACCCGTGGTCCCGCCGGTGTACTGCAGGAAGGCCACGTCTTCGGGGCCGAGGGGCGGCTCCTGCAGCGGCAGGCGCGCACCGGCGCCGAGCGCATCGCGAAAGGCGGTCGCCTCGAGGCGCCACGGGGGCACCATGCGCTTCACGTGCTTCACCATGAAGTTCACCACCGCCGAGCGCGGGAACCCCAGCAGGTCGCCCAGCCCGGTCGTGACCACGGTCCGCACCCGCGTGCGCGGCAGGGCCTGCTCCAGCGTGCGCGCGAAGTTCTCGAGGATGACGATCGCCTCGGCGCCGGAGTCGGCGAGCTGCTGCTCCAGCTCCCGCGGCGTGTAGAGCGGGTTGCAGTTCACCACCGTGAGCCCGGCGCGCAGCACCGCGAAGATGGCCACGGGGTACTGCAGCACGTTCGGCATCATGAGCGCCACCCGCGCGCCCTTGGCGAGGCCGGCCTGGGATTGCAGCCACGCCGCGAGGTCGCGCGAGAGGCGATCGAGCTCGCGGTAGGTGATGGTGCGGCCCATGCACGTGAAGGCGGGACGGTCGGCGAAGCGCGCCACGCTGCCCTCGAGGATGTCGCGCACGCTCGCGTGCCGCTCCGGGTCGATGCGCGCGGGCACGCCCGGCGGGTACGAGCGCAGCCAGGCGTGCTCTTCCATCATGTTCTCCACCGTCGTCGCCATCGCGCGTGCGCCTCTGCTGGTGGCCGGAGTGTACCGGACCGGTGAGCGGCGTTGCATCCGTCGCGGAAACTCGGGAGCCGTCGCCGCTGCCCAAGGGGCATTCCCACCGCGAAGAAGGAGAACACCATGGCGACGAAGACGGGCAGCGGCGAGGCAGGCGAGCGCGACCACCGGGACAGCGCCGAGGCGGCGGGCGATGCGCTGCGCGAGTCGGCGGAGCGTATCTGGCTGGCGGGACTGGGGGCGCTCGAGCGCATGAAGTCGGAAGGCCCGCGCATGTTCGAGAACCTGGTCGAGCAGGGACGCAGCATGAGCGCGCAGGCGAAGGAGGCCGCCGACAAGGCGCTGCGCGGCATGCGCGAGGCCAATTTCGAGGGCGGCGCGGGCCGGTGGGAGAAGTTCGAGCAGGCGATCCAGGAGCGCGTGTCGAAGTCGCTGAGCGGGCTGGGCGTCATGACCAACCGCGAGGTCGAGGCGCTGTCGAAGCAGGTGGCGGAGCTGAACGAGCATGTGCGCGAGCTCATGCTGGCGGGCGCCGCGGCGGCTTCGCCGAAGGGCCGCTCCTCCCCGGGCACCCGCAAGGCGGCACGGACGCGCGCGAGCCGCACCCACACGACGCGCAAGGCCGCCGGCACCGCGAGGGCCAAGGGGGCGGCGAAAGCCGGGACGCGCAAGGCGGGCGCGGGCCGCGCGAAGACCAGGAAAGGGCGTTAACCCTCGCGCACTGCGGCGATCGCATCCATCTCGATGAGGTAGCCGTAGTGCAGCTGGGCCACGGGCACCACGGTCCGCGCCGGCCGGTGGCTGCCGAGGCGGGCCGCGTAGAGCGCGTTGAAGGCGGGCCAATGCGCGATGTCGGTGATGTACACCGTGGCCTTCACGATCTCCCCGGCAGAGCTGCCGGCCGCCTGGAGGATGGCGATCACGTTCGAGAGCACCTGGCCCGCCTGCTCCTCGAACGATTCGAGCCGCCGCTCCGGCGCCGCCGGGTCGATGGGCAGCTGCCCTGCGACGTACACCAGGCCGCCGTACACGATGGCTTGCGAATAGTGGCCGCGCGCCGCGGGGGCGCGGTCCGTACTGACATGCCTCATCTCGCTCCTCCAATGGAAACGGGCCGGTCTGGGACCGGCCCGCTCGCATGCGCCGCGCCGCACCCGGCGGCGCCGGGGATCACTTCAGGTGCTTGGCGACCAGCTTGGTCATCTCGAACATCGACACCTGCTTCTTGCCGCCGAACACTTCCTTGAGTTTGTCGTCGGCGTTGATCATGCGCTTGTTCGTCTTGTCCTGGAGATTGTTCTTCTTGATGTAACCCCACAGCTTGCTCGTCACCTCGGTGCGCGGCATGGGGGTGGTTCCGACGACGGCGGAGAGCGTGGCGCTCGGCGTCATCGGCTTCATGAACGCGGCGTTCGGCTTGCGCTTCGCGGCGGGCTTCTTGGCGGCCTTGGCGGCCGGTTTCTTCGTTGCGGCCTTCTTGACCGCTGCCTTCTTGGCGGGGGCTTTCTTGGCCGCCGGTTTTTTTGCTGCCTTCTTGGATTTCTTAGCTGCCATTGATTGAATCCTCCAGATTTGAATGGTGATGTTTGGTTGCCAACATCCCGCCCTCATGGCTGAGACAGCGAGAGGATGCACAAGCGCAAAACGTCTTGTCAACCATTTTCCCTCTGGAAAATGGGATTTCTCCCTCTGACGTGTCGCTTGCGCAACACCTTCGCGCGCTTCGCGCGCATGATGTGCGCGAAGCGCGTTGCGAGAGGGAACGCGAGACCGTGAACTGCATCACACGACCATGAGACCCGCGCCCGGCGATCCCGCACCCGACTTCGAAGGCCTCACCACGCAGGGCGAGCGCGTGTCGCTCGCGCAATTCCGCGGGCGCAAGCTCGTCATGTACTTCTACCCGAAGGACGACACACCCGGCTGCACCCGGCAGGCCTGTTCGCTACGCGACCACAACGCGGAGATCGCCGCGAAGGGTGCATCCATACTGGGCGTCTCGACGCAGGATGCGTCTTCGCATGCGGCGTTCACGCGCAAGTTCGGCCTCAATTTCCCGCTGCTCGCGGATACCGATGGCCGCGTCGGACGCGCCTACGGCACGCTGGGCGGCAGCGGCCTCGTGTCGAAGATCCGCTCCCACCTCGGGCTCGCCGAGCGCGTGACGTTCGTGATCGACGAGCAGGGACGCATCGCGCACGTGATCGACAAGCCGGACGTCGCACGGCACGCCGAGGAAGTCCTCGCCCTGCTCTAGCCTTCCCTATCCCGCTCCAGGCGGCACTGCACCGCCCGCGGCGCGGAGCTCCTCCAGCACGAGGTGCACCACTTCGGGCGCACGGAGGAGCGCGATGTGCCCGTAACCACGCAACGCGACGTTGCGGGACCAGTCGAGCCGGCTCGCATCCTGGGGCGCGATCATGTCGTCGTGCATCGAATAGATCGAGAGCGCGTCCGGATGGTCCAGGCCCGCCTCCCGTGCGGCGAGCTCGCGCAGGAATTCGCTCCCGGGACGCATCTGGCGCGCGTTCGCGCCGATTCCCCACGGCGCGAGCCACGTGCCGCGATGCGGAGAGCCGATCGTGACCAGCCGCGCCACGCGGGCGTTGCCGCGCCGGGCGAGATAGAGCCGCGCGGCGAGCCCGCCCATGCTGTGCGCCACCAGCGCCACGCGGCGCGCGCCACCGCCGCAGATGCGCTCGATGGCCGCGTGCAGGTCCTCCTCGAAACGCTCGATCGGCGTCATGTGCGAGGGAAAGTTCGGCACGTAGACCGGGCCCACGCCGCGCGCCTCGAGCGCACGCACGAAGCCGCGCCAGCAGCCGCGGTTCACGAAGTAGCCGTGCACGAGCACCACCGGCATCCCTCCCGGTGCGTCGTCGGGCGGGTCGGGCCGCAGCCAGCGCCGCTCCCAGGGCACATACACCAGCGCCATCGCCACGAACGCCAGCCATTCGCGCAGGAAAGCGGCCAGCCCGCCGAGCACGCCGATACGCTGGTCGGCCGAACGCGGCGCGCGGTGGACCCAGGAGATGGCATGCATGGACGCCACGCCCACGAAGCGCGTGCCGAGGAGGAGCGCGGGCACCAGGGCCGCGGCCGCGGCGGCGCTCCAGCCGCGATGGTGGGCCCACCAGGCGATGGCGGCATACAGCGCGAGCTCGAGCGCCTGGGCGCGGCGCATCTGGCGTGCAAGCATGGGGCCGAAGTATATCGGTGCTACCATCCTGCGACCGCGCGGCGGCCGCCGCGCCGAGCGAAAGGATGCACCGCTGCACGCCGCGACGATCTTCCTCAGCGCCTTCCTGCTGTTCCTGGTGCAGCCCATCCTCGCCAAGCAGATCCTGCCCTGGTTCGGCGGTGCAGCGATCGTGTGGACCCTGTGCATCGTGTTCTTCCAGCTCGTGCTCCTGCTGGGCTATGCGTATGCGCATTGGCTGGCACGCCTTGCGGACGGCCGCCGGCAGGCGTGGATCCACGTGGCGCTGCTCGCCGCGAGCCTCGCCTTCCTGCCCGTGGCGCCGGACCCGTCATGGAAGCCGGTCGGTGGGGACAACCCCGTCACGCGCATCCTGATGCTGCTCTTCGCGACGGTAGGACTGCCGTACTTCCTGCTTTCTTCCACCAGCCCGCTCATCCAGGCGTGGTACGCGCGTGCGTATCCGGGCGCGAGCCCGTATCGCCTCTTCGCGCTGTCGAACTTCGCCTCGATGCTGGCGCTCCTCGGCTACCCGTTCCTCTTCGAGCCGTGGCTCGCCGCGGGACGGCAATCGCGATGGTGGTCGGCGGGCTATGCGCTGTTCGCGCTCGGATGTGCCAGCCTCGCGTGGCAATCGCGCGCGCTGCCGAGCCTCACGGTCGAGGGTGGGCAGACTCCTGCCATCGCAACCGAGGCCCCGCCCCCCGCGCGCGACATCGCCCTCTGGCTGGCACTCGCGGCCGCCGCATCCGTGGTCCTGCTGGCGGTCTCGAATCACCTGACCCAGAACATCTCGTCGATACCCCTGCTGTGGGTGATCCCGCTCGCGGTCTACCTGCTCACCTTCATCCTCTGCTTCGAGAGCTCGCGCTGGTACCGGCGCGACCTGTATCTCGCTAGCCTCGCCGTGGCGCTCGGCGCCATGGCGTGGTTCCTCTCCGACAAACGGGTGCAATTCGAGCTGCTGTGGCAGATCGCCGTGTTCACCATCGGGCTCTTCTTCGCCTGCATGTTCTGCCACGGCGAGCTCGCCCTGCGGCGGCCGGGCGCGCGGCACCTCACGCTTTTCTACCTCGTGGTGTCGCTGGGCGGTGTGCTGGGCGGCGCGCTGGTGGGGATCGTGGCCCCGGTGACGCTGCCCGGCTACCTCGAGCTCGACATCGCGCTCGTGGCCGTCGCGCTGCTCGCGATCGCCGCCCACGCCGGGCGCGCGCTGCCGCTCATGGTGGGGCTCGTGGCCCTGGTGGCGGCGATGATGGGCTCGCTCGCCTGGCGCGTGCACACCTTCACCGAGGACACGGTCTACATCGAGCGCAACTACTACGGCGTCCTGCGCGTGAAGGAAAACCGCGCACGCGCGGACGACCCGGACAGCCGCTACCGGTCGCTCGTGCACGGCACGATCCTGCACGGCGAGCAGTGGCTTTCCGGGAAGTACCGCCGCTCGGCCACCAGCTACTACAAGACCACCTCGGGCATCGGCCGCACGCTGCTCGCCCTCGAGGGCAAGGCGATCAAGGTCGGCATCATCGGGCTCGGCGCGGGCTCGATCGCCGTCTACGCCGATGCGGACGACACCTACCGCTTCTACGACATCAACCCCGCCGTGGTCGGCATCGCCAACAAGTGGTTCACGTATCTCGCGGATTCGTCCGGCCACATCGAGACGGTGCTCGGCGATGCGCGCCTGTCGCTCGAGCGCGAGCCGCCGCAGGGATTCGACGTGCTGGCGGTGGACGCCTTCGCGGGCGACTCGATCCCGGTGCACCTGATCACCGTGGAAGCCTTCACCGAGTACCTGCGCCACATGAAGCCCGACGGCGTGATCGCCTTCCACGTCTCGAACCGGTTCCTGGACCTGAAGCCCGTGCTGCTCGCGATCGCCGGGCGGCACGGCCTGCACTACGCCTACATCCACGAAACCGGCGAGAGCGGCGCGACCACGAGCGACTGGGTGCTGCTCACGCGCAACCAGCGCTTCCTGCTGCAGCCGCGCATCGTCGAGGCGACGGAGCCGGTGGTTCCCCGGCCCGACTGGCGCACCTGGACCGACGACTACAACAACCTGGTGCAGGTCTTCAGGTACTAGGGAACGATGGAAAGCGCTTCCGCCACCCGCTCGGCGATGACCGCGCTCACGCGTTCGTTCGACTCGAGCGTCACGCCGGCGATGTGCGGCGTGAGGATGAGGCGCGGTGCACCTTCGAGCGGCGTTCCCGCTTCCAGCGGCTCGTTGTCGTAGACGTCGAGCGCCGCACCGCCGAGCCGGCCCTCGCGCAGCAGTGTCGCGAGCGCTGGCTCGTCCACGATGGCGCCGCGGGCCGTGTTCACCAGGATGGCGCCCGGCTTCATGCGTGCCAGCGTCGCGGCGCCGAAGAGGCCGCGCGTCTCGGGTGCGAGCGGCAGGTGCAGCGACACGACGTCGCTTTCGCCGAGCAGCGCCTCCAGCCGCCGGGGCTGCACGCCGTGTGCGCTCCATGCCGGATCCGCCGCATCGAGCGCCGGGTCGAACGCGACCAGCTTCATGCCCAGCGCGGCGGCCTTGCGGGCAGTGGCCCTTCCGATGCTGCCGAAGCCCACGAGGCCGAGCGTCTTGCCGCCGATCTCGCGGCCACGGCCGAGCTCCTCGCGGGGCCACCTGCCCGACGCCACCTGCGCCGACGAGAAGTACGCACCGCGCAGCAAGATCATCGCCGTGGCGATCACGTATTCCGCCACCGACTCGGCGTTGGCGCCCGTGGCCGGGATCACGCTGATGCCGCGCCGCTCGCATTCGTGCACGTCGATGTTGTCGAGGCCCACGCCGAGCCTGCCGATGACGCGCACCCTCGCCGCCGCCTCGAGCACGCGCCCGCGCACCTTCGTGCGATTGCGCACGATCCAGCCGTCGGCGGACGGCACCGCCGCCTCGAGTCCGGCGGCATCGTCGACCAGCTCCGGCCGGTAGTCCACGTCGAAGCGCGCCGCGAGCTGCTCGATTGCCGGGGCGTCCATGAATTCGGTGATGAGGATGCGCTGGGCCATGGGCGCGAGTTTAGACTAGCGCCGCGCGATGTAGCCGGTGATCTCTTCGCGATCGTGGTAGAGCTGCTTCAGGCGCAGGTAGTAGCCGCCGCCCCCGAGGGCCTCGTCGATGATCGCGCGGCAGCGCTCGACCTCCTCCCAGCGCTTCTTCATCGGCAGCTTGAGGTTGAACACCGCTTCGCGGCACCAGCCCTGCACGAGCCACCGCGAGACGAGGTGGGCGATGCGCGACGGGCTCTCCACCATGTCGCACACCATCCATGCGACCGGCTCCGGCGGCCGGTAGTGGAAGCCGTCGTCGCGCCGGTGGCGCACCTGGCCGCTATCGAGGAGCGCGGCATCCATGGGACCGTTGTCGACGGCAGTCACCATGAAGCCGCGCTGCACGAGCTGCCAGGTCCAGCCGCCCGGTGAAGCACCGAGGTCCACGGCGGTAGTGCCGGGCTCGAAGGAACGCGCGCCCACGATCTCCATGAACGCCTCCGCGAGCTTGAGCGTGGATCGCGAGGGCGAGCCCGACGGCATGCGCAGCCGCGCGATGCCCATCGGCCAGCGCGAGCTGTTGTCCACCGACGACAGCCCCACGTAGGCCGCGCGGCCGCCGACGAAGAATACGTGCAGCCGCTCCGGTGCCTCGGCCTCGTCGAAGGCCACACCCGCCTTGCGCAGCGCCCGCTCGAGATGCACCGCCAGCGGCTTGGTGAGCGTGGCGAGGGCCTTGCCATCGTTGGTGTCGGGCATCTCGATCCACAGCGCGGCGAAGCTCGTGCCCAGGGCGCGCGCGGCCTTCACGATGGGTGTCACGCGGTCGTTCTCCGGCAGGTCCGTGAGCAGCTCGCCGGTGCGCACGAGCTGCCGCGGAAAGACGAGGCGCGAGAAATCGACGTGTGCGCCGAGCTCGACCCCCATCGCATCCTGGTGCGCATGGAAGACCGCGAAGCCGCTGTCCGGCTTCGCCTTCACGAAGCCCTCCACGCCCATCTCCGCCGCGATGGCGGAAATTTCCTGCGCGCACTCCTTCTCGAAGCCGGCGCGGCAGTACAGCAGCAGGTGCGGCGGCTTCACGCCGGCCGCGCGCCCCGGAACAGCGCGAAGAAGTTGCGCGTCGTGGCGGAGGCGATCTCCTCCACGCTCGTCTCGCGCAGCCGCGCCACCTCCTCGGCGACGTGGCGCACGAAGGCGGGCTCGTTGGTCTTGCCGCGATGGGGCACGGGCGCGAGGTAGGGCGAGTCGGTCTCGACCAGCATGCGATCGAGGGGCACGCGCTTCGCGACCTCCTTCAGCGCCACGGCGTTCTTGAAGGTGACGATCCCGGAGAAGGAGATGTGGAAGCCGAGCGCGAGCGCCGCCTCGGCCACCTCCCACGTCTCCGTGAAGCAGTGCATCACGCCACCCACGTCGGCCGCGCCCTCCTCGCGCATGAGCCGCAGCGTGTCGTCGGCCGCGGCGCGCGTGTGGATCACGAGCGGCTTGCCGCACGAGCGCGCCGCGCGGATGTGCGTGCGAAAGCGCTCGCGCTGCCATTCGGTATCCCCCTCGACGCGGAAGTAGTCGAGGCCGGTCTCGCCGATGGCGACGACCTTCGGGTCCCGCGCCAGGGCGAGGAGCTCGTCCTGGGAAACCTCGTGGTCGTCGCGGCGCTCGTCGGGATGCACGCCCGCGGAGCACCACACGTTGTCGAGCGCATGCGCCACCTGGCGCACGGCCGGAAAGGTCCCGAGCGTGGTCGAGATGGTGAGCGCGTGGGTGACCCCGTTTTCGGCCATGCGCCGTGCGATCGCGGGGAGGTCGGCCTTGAGCTCGGGGAAATCGAGGTGGCAGTGGGAATCGACGAGCATGCGGCATTCTACCGATGGCGCAGGACGCGTCCGACAGCGCAACGGGAAGCGGGGCGATGGCTCCCGGGCCGCGACGGGCCGATATTGGACATTGCTTCAACGATTCCTGGAGGATGTCATGAAAAGAAAGTGGATCCCGCTCCTCGTCTCGAGCGTGCTCGCGGCGGCCGGCGCCGCTACCGCCAATGCCGCCGATCGCTACAGCGACAACTACAGCTTCCGCATCGCCCGCTCGCCCGACTGGAACCTCGCTTCCGCCGACGGCTTCTGCCGGCTGCGCATCTACGTCGACGACAAGGCGCGCATCCAGCTGCGTGGCGACCAGATCGTCGTCGCGACCCAGAGCGGCAAGCGCAGCACCGACCAGGGCAGCATGTGCAACCAGCCCCTGCCGTTCCACCACGTGGAGGATTTCCGCGTGACGGCCGAGCACGCACGCGGCGCGATCTTCGACGTTGCGCCCCCGGACCGCCGCAACAACTTCACCGGCGCGCTCACCATCGACGACCCGCAGAACGGCGGCGACATCTACGACGTCGTGGTCGCGTGGCGCAATACCGAAGCGGTCCCGCCGCCGGTCGCCGCGAACGATCCGTATCCGTATTTCGACGAGACCCGCGCCTGCCAGGAGCGCGTGCGCAGCGAGTTCCTGTCGCGCAATCGCGAGGTCGACGCCTATATCGAGTTCACCAGCTCCGCTTCGCGCGACGAGGTGGGTCCCAACCGCGAGCGCATCCGCGGCGACGGCTGGGCGCGCAATCGCGAGGAATCGCGGCCCATCAGCTACGAGTGCGTGCTGAACAACCGCACCAACCGCGTGCTCACCTCGAGCTACGAAGTGGGTGTCCCCGCGCGGGTGGGCATCCGCTAGCGGCAATACCGGACAATCGGCGCTGTGCCGCAGCGCCGGACAGGCAGCGTCACAGTTTCGAGCGGGCCCTGCGGCCCGCTTTTTTTCGCCTCAGCGGTACATCCACTCCCGCGTGAGCGGCAGCTCCGCGCGGCCGGGCTTCGCCTGCTTCGAGCCGAGGATCTGGTAGATCGTGACCCACCGCTGCTCGAACGCATGGGCACAGCCTGCCAGGTACAGGCGCCAGATGCGCGCCGTGCGCTCGCTCGAGGCAGCCACCGCTTCCGCGAGGCGGCTCTCGAAGTTGGCGCTCCAGAAGCCCAGCGTCTTCGCGTAGTGCGGGCGCAGGCACTCGACGTCGTGCACCTCGAGATCCTGGTCGCTCATGTCGTGGACCACCTTGTGCAGGTGGGGCAGCTCGCCGTGCGGGAACACATAGCGCCCGATGAATTCACCCGCGCCGAGGCCGACCGCGCGATTCGCCGTATCGGAAGTGGTGATGCCGTGGTTGAGGAAGAGTCCTCGCTCGCGCAGCATCCGCTTCACGGTGCCGAAGTACAGCGGCAGGTTGCGCAGGCCCACGTGCTCGAACATGCCGACGCTCGAGATCTTGTCGTAGAAGTCCTCGCCCGGATGATCGCGGTAATCCTGCAGCAGCACGCGGCAGCGGTCCTGCAGCCCGGCCGCGCGGATGCGCTCGGTCGCGAGCCGGAACTGGTTCTCCGAGAGCGTGATGCCGGTGGCATCGACGCCGTACTTCGCGGCGGCACGCATGACCAGCGCGCCCCAGCCGCAGCCGATGTC
>DATMJE010000314.1:0-15098 GCA_035553995.1 Usitatibacter sp.
TCGTGAGCGGGTCGGGCGAGAGTGCGCTCTCGACCATCGTCGCCTCGTCGTTGTCGCTGCTGCTGGGCGTGCTCGTCGCACTGGCGCTCACCGTGCCGCTGCTCGCGGCGTACTGGTTCGCGCCGGCGCTCATCGTGCTGAACGGCATGAAGGCCGTCCCCGCGATGAAGGCGAGCTTCCATGGCTGTTTCCGCAACCTCATGCCGTTCCTGGTGTACAGCATCGTGATGCTGGTGCTGGCGATCCTCGCCGCGATTCCGGTGGGGCTGGGCTTCCTGGTGTGGATCCCGCTCGCCATTTCCTCGACCTATACCGCGTATCGCGGCATCTTCACGGATGAGGAAGCGGACGCGCCGCTGGTGACGGTCTGAGTGCCCTAGACCAGCCGCCCGAAGAGCGTGAGGAGCAGCGACAGCAGGATGGTGGTGGTGATCGGCAGGTAGATGCGCCGGCCGCGCCATCGCACCGTGATGTCGCCGGGAAGGTGTCCCAGCCCGTGGCGTGCGAGCCACGGTGTCGCGAGCGTGATCACGGCCACCCCGACCACGATCACCAGCAGCCATTTCAGCATCGCGGCCTCACGCGCCCGGATCGCGGCGGCGCTCGATCAGCACCCCCACCTTGCGCACGCCCCGGATGTGGCCGAGCTTCGCCACGGAGAGGCGCACCCACGGCGCGCGGAAATCGTTCACGATGATGTCGCAGCAGTGCTCGGCCAGCGCCTCGAGCAGCCTGAAGCGGCGCTGCGCGAGCTCGGCGCGCAGGCGCTCGATCACCTCGCCGTAATGGACCGTGTCGTGGATGTTGTCCGTGCGGCCGACCTCGTTGCCCGGCACGGCGATGTCGATCTCCATCTCGAGCGTCTGCGCGCGCTGCTTTTCCCACTCGTAGATACCCACCCACGCATCGACGCGGAACTCGCGGATGAAGATCGTATCCATGGGCGCGTATTGTAGAGTATGGCCATGACGGCCTTCCTCTGCGCGCTCGGCGGTTATCTCGCCGGATCGATTCCATTCGCGCTGGCGGTGAGCCGCGCCTGCGCGCTGCCGGATCCGCGCACCTACGGCTCGCGCAACATCGGCGCCACCAACGTGCTGCGCTCGGGCAATCGCGTCGCGGCGCTCCTCACGCTGCTGGGCGATTGCGGCAAGGGCTGGCTCGCGGTGATGGTGGCGCAGCTTCTCGGCCTCGCCGCGGAGCTCGTGGCGCTGGTCGGGTTCGCGGCCTTCCTCGGGCATGTCTTTCCGGTGTGGCTGCACTTTCGCGGCGGCAAGGGTGTGGCCACCGCCGCGGGCGTGCTGATCGCCTTCGACTGGCGCATCGGGCTCGCCACGATCGTGGTGTGGCTCGCAGTCGCCGTGGCCACGCGCTACTCGTCGCTCGCGGCGCTGGTGGCGGCGATCGCCGCGCCCGCCATCACGTGGTACCTGCATGGCGTCGCCGCGCTGCTCTGGGCGGTCGTGGGCATGAGCGGGCTGATCGTGCTGCGGCATCGCGCGAACATCGCGAAGCTCGCGCGCGGCGAGGAGAGCCGCATCGGCGAGAAGAAGGCCCCGCCCGCCGGGGAGCCCGCTCCGTGAGCGACCAGTTCGACCTCGACTTCACCCGCGCGGACACGCGGCCCGAGCCGTCCGTCGCCAGCATCGCGAAGGTGAGCGAGGAGGCCAGTGCCGGCCTGCCGCAGCTCACGCGCCGCGGCTTCTACGTCGCGATGGCGCGCCGCGGCGGGCGCATCGAGCCGCGCAATGGCCTGCGGCACCTGATCCTCGTGGTCGAGGACGATCCGCCGATGCAGCGCCTCGTGGGCGAGGTGCTCGCCAACGCGGGCTTCCTCACGCGCGTGGCCGGCACGCGTCACGAGATCAACGCCGAGTTCAACCGTCCCCCGCTGCCGGACCTGGTGCTGCTCGATGTCTCGCTGCCCGATGCCGACGGCTTCGCGATCCTCGAGCGCATTCGCGGCAACCCGCGCATCGCGACGTTGCCGGTGGTGATGCTCACCGCGAAATCGGATGTCGCCGACGTCGCGCGTGGCCTGGCGCTCGGCGCCGACGGCTACGTCACCAAGCCCTTCGAGGTGCCCGTGCTACTTACTGCGGTCCGGAGCGTGCTCGGCGCGGATTAGGGGCCGCGTCGCGGCGGGAAACGCCACCACGTGAGCGCCACCGCGGCACCGAAAGCCACGTAGGCCACGGTGAATACCCACGCCGGCGCGCTCCAGAAAAGCCACGCGTGCACCCAGCGCTCGATGAAGCCCTCGCCCGCCGTGGACCCGCGCAGCGCGTCCTCCCACACCGTGAGCGGGCACGCATAGCCCAGCAGGGACTCGGCCACGACGAACGCGATGGCTGCCAGGTGCACGCCGCGGAACCAGCGATTGCGGGCGAACCGGGCGCCGGCGGCGATCCCGATCCATGTCGCAACCAGCCCGCCTGTGACGAACAGCACGAAAAGCGCGTGGACGACGAGGATCGCGTCGGCGAGGGAAGGATTCATGGCGTTGATCCAGGCTGGAGGCACGCTACCATAGGTGTATTCCAACCGAATCTTCTGCCATGCGCACTTTCGTCCGCTCGCTGATCCTGCTTTGCCTCGCCTTGCCGGCCTTCGCCCAGGCGCCGAAGAAGCCTTCCGATATCCCGGTGGAGAGCTTTTTCCGGCGTGCCGAGTACTCGCAGTTGCAGCTTTCGCCCAACGGCAAGCTCCTCGCCGCGCTGGTGCCGATCCGCGGCCGCAACAACCTCGCCGTGATCGACATCGAATCGAAGAGCCGCACCGTGATCACGGAGCTGTCGAACCTCGACGTGTTCACATTCTGGTGGGTGAACAACGGACGGCTGTGCTTCCGCGTCGCGGACGGCCAGGAGGTGACGGGCCGTATCGTCAATCGCGGCACGTTCTGCACCGATCGCGATGGCGGCAATGTGCGCGACTTCACGCGCATCAGCGGGCTGTCGGCGGCTCGCTCGATCAGTCCGCTCGCGCGCACCTACGACGAATCCGGCGAGATGATCGTGCAGGCGCGATTGCGCTCGGAGGATTCCCTCGACGTCTACCGCTTCAACACACGCACCGGCCGCTACGAAATCCTGAGCGAGGATTCGCCCGGCGACGTTCGCCGCTGGGTGCTGGACTGGAACAACTTGCCCCGCGTGGCGGTAAGCCAGCCGTCGCGCCAGATCCACGGGACCACCCGATCGGTGTGGTATCGCGACGATGCGAGCGGCAAGTGGGAAAAAATCTTCGAGACCGGGATGACGGGCTCGCACGGCTCGAAGGGCGAGATGACGCCGCTCGCCTTCGACGGCGACAACGCCACGTTGTACGTCTCGTATCGCAGCCCCGACCGGGATCGTGCCGCGATCTACAAGTACGACACGAAGGCACGCAAGCTGGGCGAGGTGATGTTCCAGCACCCGCTGATCGACCTCGAGGGCGGGCTCGTCTTCGATCGCAGCGAGAAGCGCCTGCTGGGCATCCGTTACGACGCGGACGTCCCGTCCGTCGCCTGGATCGACGAGGACATGGCGCGCGTGCAGAAATCGATCGATGCCGCGATGCCGAAGACGGTGAACGGGATCTTCCTCGCAGCGGACGCGCCCGATCGCGCTCTCGTCTTCGCGCAATCGGACCGCGATCCGGGCGTGTACTACCTCTTCGACCGCAAGGCGAAGAGGATGGAAGAGCTGGTGCACACACGCTCGTGGATCGATCCGAGCCTCATGGCCGAGCGCCGCTTCATCCGCTACAAGGCGCGCGACGGGATGGAGATCCCGGCCTGGATCACCGTGCCCCAGGGCGGCCAGAAGAACCTGCCGCTGGTCGTGAACATCCACGGCGGCCCCTGGGTGCGTGCCTACAGCGGCATCGAATGGGGACGCTGGCCCGATGCGCAGTTCTTCGCGTCACGCGGCTACGCGGTGCTGGAGCCCGAGCCGCGCGGCTCGCTGGGCTTCGGGGACAAGCACTACGCGTCGAGCTTCAGGCAGTGGGGCCAGTCGATGCAGGACGACATCACCGACGGCGCGCTCTACCTCGCGAAGGAAGGGCTCGTCGACAAGTCGCGCATGTGCGTCTTCGGCGGCAGCTATGGCGGCTACGCCTCCGCCATGGCGCTCGCCAAGGATCCGGACCTCTGGGCTTGCGGCGTGCCGTTCGTCGCGGTGACCGATCTCACCACTTTCCAGAAGGCCACGTACTCCGACATGTCGTACGCGACGGATTTCTTCCAGACCGAATTCAGGAAGATGGTCGGCGATGCGGACGCGGACAAGGCGATGTTCGAGAAGTACTCGCCTGCGCGCCACGCCGATGCCGTGAAGGCGCCGGTGCTCATCGCGATGGGCTCCGACGACGTGCGCGTGCCGCAGGTGCACGGCGACGATTATGTGTCGGCGCTGCGCTCGGCCGGCAAGAAGGTCGAATACGTCATCTACAACGGCGAGGGCCACGGGTTCAACAAGGACGAGAACGTCTTCGACTTCTACAAGCGGGTCGAGAAGTTCTTCGCGGAGAACCTGAAGAAGAACCCTACTTGAGCATCGTCTGCCGTGCGAATTCCACCATCGCGTAGAAGAGATAGTCCGCATTCGGCTTCTTCGCGAAGCCGTGGCCCTCGTCCTTCGCCAGCATGAACCACACCGGCGTGCCGTGCTGCTTGAGGCTCGCCACGATCTGCTCGGCCTCCGTGTAGGGCACGCGCGGGTCGTTGCGGCCCTGCACCACGAAGAGCGGCTTCGTGATCCGGTCCGCATGGTTGAGGGGCGAGATCGATTCGAGGAACTTGCGCATCCCCGGATCGCGCTCGTCGCCATACTCGACGCGGCGAAGGTCGCGGCGATACGTCTCCGTGCGCTCGAGGAACGTCACGAAGTTGGAGATGCCGACGATGTCGATGACCCCCGCGAGCCGGTCGGCGAACTGCACCGCGCATGCGAGCGCCATGTAGCCGCCGTAGCTGCCGCCGATCACGTTCACGCGGTCCGCGTCGAGGTCCGGCTGCGTCCTGATCCAGTCCAGCAGCGCGCCGATATCCTTCACCGAATCCTCGCGCTTGCGGCCGTTGTCGAGCTTGAGGAACGTCTTGCCGAAACCCGACGAGCCGCGCACGTTGGGGTAGATGATCGCGATGCCGAGCTCGTTCACGAAGTAGTTGTTGCGGCCGATGAAGCCCGGGCGAGCCTGCGCCTCGGGCCCGCCGTGGATGTTGACGATCACCGGGCGCTTGCCGGTGAATTTCGCCGGCGGCTGGTAGACGAAGCCGCTGATCTCGCGCCCGTCGAACGTCTTCCACCGGGCCAGGCGCGGCTCCACGAACTCGCTCGTGTTGAGCGCCGGATTGTTGCCGTTGGTCCAGCGCGTCGCCTTGTTCGTCTTCACGTCGTACGAGAACACGTCGCCCGCGCTCTTCGCCGAGCGGATGGTGAAGCCCACCTCGTCCGAATGACGGCGCCACGCGAGGGCGCTGATGACCCCCTGCAGCAGCGGCGGCCGCGGCAGCTCCTGCAGCGTCTTCAGGTCGAGGAACCGCAGCACGCTCGAGCCATTCTCGTTCGTCGTGAATGCGATGCGCCCGGCATCGAACGACGGCTCGAAGCCTTCCACGTCGAACTTGAGGCGACCGGTGAGCACGCGCTCGTTGCCGCCCGCGAGCGGGACCAGCACGAGCTGGCGGAACTCGCCGCCGCGGTCGCTCGTCGCGAAGAGCGCCTTGCCGTCCTGCGTGAAATACGGATCGGCGTAGGCGACCGGCTCGGTGTCACCGGGCCTGGTGACGCGGCGCCTCTTGCCGCTGGCAGGATCCATCACCCACAGGTGGCTCTCGTTGATCGAGATGTACTCGACGAAGACGAGCTGCGTGCCATCCTCCGAGAAGCGGAAATCCGACCAGCCGCCGCCATCGAGCTTCGCGATCACGTGGTCGCCATCGGGCTTCTTCGGATCGACGAGGTGCACGTCCATGCGCGCCTTGCGCTCGCCGCCCTTGCGATCGACGGGAGAGGTGGTATAGACGAACCGGTCCCCCGCGCGGCTGAAGGCGCCGTTGTCCGCGCGCTCGCCTTCGGGGCTCACCGGCGTGGCCTCCTTCGAGCCGGCATCCATGCGGAAATAGCGAAAGACCTCGTTGCCGCCCTCGGCGCGCGCGAACAGGAAGTAGTCGCCGCTGCCCGGCGCATACAGGGCCCCGGCCACCGCATCGGGGTAGTCGGTGAGCGGCTCGGGCGTGGCGCCCGGCTCGGCCACGCGATGCACTTGCGCCGTTGCCGTGAGACGGCGGCTCACCAGCATCTCGCGCCGCGTGGGGTGCCAGGAAAGCAGCCCGTGCGGATGGAAATCGCCGTACGGCTCGAGCTTCTGCGCGAGCTCCGCGGGCACGGGCGGCACGCCATCGAGGATCAGCGCGGCGGGCGGCTGCGCCACGTCCTGTGCGAAGGCGATCGAGGCGAAGAGGGCGCAGGCGAGCAACGCGCGCTGGACGGAACGCATGGTCACGGACCTCGTGGTCATGAAGAGAGGCTTAATCGCGGGCAACGGGCCGCGTGCTATCGGCGCACCACTCGCTCCATGAGCCGGGATAGAGGCGGCCGGGGGGAAGGTCCGCGAGCGTCATGGCGAAGAGGTTGTGGCACGCGGTCACGCCCGAGCCGCACATGTGCACCACGGTCCCCGGCCTGGCCGTGCCGAGCAATGCCGAGAACTCCTCGCGCAGCTCGTGTCCGGGCTTGAAACGGCCGTCCGCGCGCAGGTTCT
The DNA here is from genome assembly GCA_035553995.1 of Usitatibacter sp. GTDB lineage: Bacteria > Pseudomonadota > Gammaproteobacteria > Burkholderiales > Usitatibacteraceae > Usitatibacter. Next base: position 6,754 of record DATMJE010000314.1, read on the forward strand.
CCTGCCAGAAGCGGTTGATGGCACCGGGCACATGTCCCGCGACGGGATCGATCGGTTCCTGCCGCCCGGCGTAGCGATCGGGGGCGCGCGCATCGACCAGCGTCACGCCGGGATCATCGCGGGTGCGCGCCACGAAGTGGACGTCCACGCTCGCATCGGGCACCGGCCGCGGCGTGAAATCGCCGGGACGCGGCCTGGGCGTGTGCCGATCCACGGGGCGTTCCTCCTTCACCCACAGCGGCCAGCCGCCATCGAGCACCGCGACGCGCTCGTGGCCCAGCCAGCGCAGCATCCACCACAGGCGCACCGCGAAGCTTCCGCCCGCGTCGTCGTACGCGACGACCTGCGTCCGCGGGCCCACGCCGCGCCCGGAAAGCTTCTGCGCGAAGGTGCGGGCCTGCGGCAGGGGATGACGGCCGTTGCGGCCATCCTTCGCTCCGGACAAATCCTCGTCCATGTGGAGGAAGTGCGCACCGGGGATGTGCCCCTCGGCGTAGGCGCGGCGTCCCTTTTCGGTATCGGCGAGATCGTGGCGCACATCGAAGACCACCCACGAGGGGTCATCGAGGTGCTGTGCAAGCTCCTGCGCGGTGACGAGGCTCTTTTCCATCGCAAAATTATAGACGCGACCCGGGCTAGGGAAGCTCTGCACAAGTACCGGGGATCCGCAACCCGCATGCACAGCGAATCCATGATCTGCGGCGTAGAAGGGACGGGCGATTTCGGGCCGTTTCGTCGTTGCTCGTCCTAGCAAGGTGTCGACCTTGCGTCGGACTCGCGCCTAGAATCGTCACCGAAATCGGCCCGTCGCAGACCCCGGGACTTGTGCAGAGCTTCCCTAGCTTTCGAAGCCCGCTTCCTCGACCTGCTCCTTCTTCTCGACCCGCATCGCGATGATGCCGCTCAGGATGATGACCGCCATGCCGAGCCACTCGAGCGGCTGCAGGCGCTCGTGCCAGAGGAGGAGCGTGGCCCCCGTCGCGAAGACGATGGTGGAATAGGAAAGCGCGCCCACCACGATCGTGTGTCCCGTGCGGTAGGCGCGCGTCATCGCGAGCTGCGCGAGCGTGCCGCACACCGCCACGCCCGCGAGCATCCACGCGTTGTCCCAGCGCACCGGGTGGAACGTGGAGGTGCCGAGCTGCCATCCGGCGCAGATCACGCTCGCGACCAGCCCGAACCAGCAGACCACGCGCAAGTCGGGCTCGCCGAGCCTCCCCAGCGTGCGGACGCTGAGGTATGCCCAAGCGGAAAGCACGCCGGAAAAGAGACCCAGCATCGCCGGCCCTTCCTTGCCCTCCTGGAAATTCGGTTGCAGCAGGATGGCAACGCCCGCGAAGCCCAGCGCGATCGCGACGAGAAGCCAGCTCGAGAAGGGCTCGCGCAGCACGACCGTGGTCGCGATGGCGAGGAAGATCGGCGAGGTGTAGTTGAGGGTCTGCGCGGTCGCGAGCGGCAAATGCGTGATCGCGTAGAAATAGGCGATGAGCGATGTGGTGCCGATCACGCCGCGCATCACGTGCCCGGCCGCGTAGCGCGTGCGAAACGTGCCGCCGCGCATCGCCAGCACGGCGAGCATCGAGAGGAACGAGAACATCGATCGGTACAAGGCGAGCTCGGCGGGGTCGAAGTGCTCCGAGCCCAGCTTCACGAACACACCCATGGTCGCGAAGAGGAATCCCGCGACGAGCATCCAGGAGGAGGTCATGGGACGGCATTATGTCGCGCCCTGCGAGCGCCGCACGTCCTGCGCCACGCGGCCGCCCTGCAGCACGATCACGCGGTCGGCCGAGGCGATGGTCTCGGGACGGTGCGCGATGATGATGCGCGTGAGGTGGAGCGAACGGATCGCCTCGTTCACCGCGCGCTCCTTCTGCACGTCGAGCGCGCTGGTGGCCTCGTCGAGGAACAGGATGCGCGGCTGCTTGTAGAGCGCGCGGGCGAGCAGGATGCGCTGCTTCTGGCCGCCCGACAGCGCCGCCCCCATGTCGCCGATGAGCGTGTGGTAGCCCATCGGCATCGCGTGGATGTCGTCGTGCACCGCCGCCGTCCGCGCGAACTGCTCGATGGCCGCCTGGTCGGGCGCGGGATCGAAGAAGCTGATGTTGTCGCCGATGGAGCCGGCGAAGAGCTGGTCGTCCTGCATGACGGTGCCGACCAGGCGGCGGTAGCGATCGATGCCGAGCTTCTGGATGTCGATGCCGCCCGCGAGGATCTTGCCGTCGGTGGGTGCGAGAAGTCCCAGCATGAGCTTCAACAGCGTGGTCTTCCCGCACCCTGACGGACCCACGATCGCGACCGATTCGCCCGGTGCGACGCGAAACGAGCAATTCACCAGCACGAGCGGCTCGGTGTCCGAATAACGGAAGGAGACCGCGCTCACCTCGAGCGACGCGTCGATCGCGTCGGCGGCCGTGGCCGGCGCGTCCTCCTCCGGGGGCGTGAGGACGATGTCGGCGAGCCGCTCGCCCTGCAGGCCCAGCATGCGCAGGTCGATCATCTTGTCGATGAGGCCGCCGATGCGCGCCGAGAACTGGTCCTTGTACGACATGAAGGCGAACAGCATCCCGACCGAGAACGTGCTGTCCAGCACGAGGAGCGCGCCCAGCCAGACGACCGCGATGCGCTCGACGCCGAAGACGAATCCGTTGGCGGCGCGGAAGCCGAGCCCCAGCTTCTGCGTGGCGAGATCCTGGTTCGTCGACTCGACGACCAGGTTCAACCAGCGCGAGCGGCGCTCGTCCTGCCGGCCGAAGAGCTTGATCGACTGCACGCCGCGCACCGTCTCCAGGAAATGGCTCTGCTGCCTGGCCGAGTGCACGATCTGCTCCTCGGTGGCGCGGCGCAGCGGCTGGTAGAACATCCAGCGGAGGAGCCCGTAGCACACGACCGCGGCGATGGCCACCGCGGCGAGTATCGCGCTGTAGACGACCATCATGGCGAGCGTGGCGGCCGCCATCAGGCCGTCGAGGATCGCCTCCACGAAGCTCGAGGTGAGCGTTCGCTGGATGGCATTCACCGCGCCGAAGCGGGAGACCACGTCGCCCAGGTGACGCTTCTCGAAATAGCTCACCGGCAGGCGCAGCAGGTGCGAGAAGACGTTCGCCAGCCACTGCAGGTTCAGCGTCGTGCTGAGGTAGAGCACGATCCACGAGCGCAGGGCCGTCAGCGCGACCTGCGTCACCGCGAGCAGCAGGAAGCCGATGCCGAGCACCGTGAGGAGGTCGCGGTCGCCGGCCACCACGGCCCCGTCCACCACCCATTGCATGTAGAACGGCGACACGATCGAGATCGCCTGCAGCGCGAGCGCCAGCACCAGCACTTGCGACAGCGACCGCTTCAGTCCCGAGAGCGTGCCGGTGAGGTCGCGCAGGTGCAGCCGGCGGCGTTCATCGGCCTCGCGGAACTGCGTCGTGGGCAGGAGTTCGAGCGCGATGCCGGTGAAATGCCTGGAGACTTCGGAAAGTACCAGGCGCCTCACGCCGTAAGCGGGATCGTGGATCACGACGCCGCGTGCCTCCACCGATTTCAACACCACGAAATGGTTCAGGTCCCAGTGCAGGATGCAGGGCATGCGCAGGCGCCCGAGCTCTTCGAGCTCGAGCCGCAGCGGCCGCGGCGCCATGTGCAATCGGCTCGCGACCTGCATGAGGTAGGCCAGGGTCGCGCCCTTGAGCGATACGGTGAAGCGCCGCCTGAGCCCCGCGAGGTCGATGCGATGGCCGTGGAACCACGCGATCATGCCGAGGCTCGCCAGCCCGCATTCCGCCGCCTCCGTCTGCAGGAAGAGCGGCAGGCGGCGCCGTGCGCTGAAATGCAGCCGCTCGACGAATTCCATGTCAGGTCCGGCCGGCGAGGCTGAAGAGCGGGTCGAAGATCCACTCGATGAGGCGCCGCCGGTCGAGCAGCACGTCGGCCTCCACCGCCATGCCGGACTGCAGCGGCTGCGCTGCGCCGTAGGCCACGATCGACTGCGCGGCGAGCTGCGCGCGGATGCGGTAGACCGGCTCGCGGCTGCCGTCGGGCGGCGTGAACCCGAGCTCGCCGGGTGAGAGCGGCGTCGAGGAGACGGCGCTCACGACGGCGCGGTGGCTGCCGAACTTCTGGTGCGGATACGCGACGTAGCGCAGCTGCACTTCCTGGCCCACGCGCACGAAGCCGATCGACTTCGACGCGCTGAAGAGCTGCGCTTCGAGCGTCGCATCGCGCGGCACCATCGTGGCGAGCGTCATGCCGGGTGCCACCGTCTGGCCGCGCTCGACGAGCACGGCGGCGACGGTTCCTTCCATCGGGGAGACGATCGATGCCCGGTACTGCAGCTCGCGTTCCAGCCGCTCCTGCTGCAGCGAAGCCGATTGCAGGTCCAGGGCGGCGACCTGAGCGGCGGCGCGCGCGCGGGCGGCGTCGCGATCGAGGTCGCCGGTGGCGATCTCGCGCTCGATGCCCAGCCGCTCGCGACGCAACGCCTCGAGCCGTGAATCCTGTTCCATCGCGGCCTCCTTCTCGCGGTCTGCCGCCGATGCCGCGAGGAATCCGATCACCTCCAGCTCGCGTGCCCGCAGCGCCGCGCGGCCGGCGAGCTCCGTGCGCCGCACCTGCCAGTCGATCTCCGTGCCGATCTGTGCCAGCTCACGCTCGAGCGCGAGGCGCCGCTTCGCGAAGGAAGCCTGCTCCGAGATCGCCGCGGCCGCGACATGGCGCCGCTGCGCCTCGAGCGCGAGCGAGCGTTCGGCGATGCGTGCCTGCACCGCGGAGCCGATGTCCACGTGGGCGGCCCCCGTGCGGCCGTCGGTGAGCGTGACGAGGACCGCGTCCTTCGCGACGCTCTGGCCCTCGCCTGCAAGGACCGACTCGACCACGCCCGACTGTTGCGCCACGAGCCTCACCACGCCCTTCTGGGGCGCAAGCATGCCGCTCAGGCGTGCCTTGCGTGTGTATTCGCCGAGCGCGAGGTACGCCAGCATCGCGACCACGATCGCGCCGGCGACGGCGCACAGGACCGTGAACGAGACGGGGCGGATGAGGACGATGCGGCCGAGCCACGCGTCCTGCCTGTGGGCGCGAACCTGCGCACGAAAAAGCGATTGCGACATGATGGGTGTTGCCCGGCCCCGCGCTTGGCGCGCGGGGCACGGCTCAACGATCGATCAGGGAAGCGGATCCTGCTCCAGGTTGAGGATCCGGTTCTCGATCGGCTGCACGCCGGGGGGCTGCGAATCGATCGGCAGCGGCACCGCCAGGATCGGATTGCTGATCATGATCGGCGAGTCGGGATTGAGCGGCGCTTGTCCGCCGGCGATGTCCGGCGTTGCGTTGGGTTCGATTTCCTTCATCTACTGCTCCTTCCTTCAGGACGGTCGCGCTTCCCGAGGCCGGCGGCGACCCGAGGCCGGCTGCACCGTCATTGCGGCAGCGGTGCGGGATCGTGGTCGATGACCGGCTCGTTGGCCTGCGCCTCGGGGGCGACCTGGTAATCCGACTGGCGCGGATCGGCTGCGCTGCCGGCGACGGAGTCCACTTGCTTCGGATCCAGCTGCTTCATCGCACTCTCCTTTGGGTTCACGCCGAGGCAGATCGGATCTGTTGCTCGGATGAGTGCATCGTAGGAGCGCGCGGCGAGCTTCTCAGCAGGGAAACGCGATCAACAAAATGGCGTTTACGGCTTTGCGGCGGCGTCGCGCGCGAGCATGCCCGCCCTGGCATGCGGGGCATGCTGCTCACGGCTCCGAGTTGTAGGGCCCCAACACCCGCTCGATGAAGTCCGAAGTGCCCTGCACGATGTTTTCGTAGGCGGTCACGATCGTGGCGGCGAACTCGCTGTCCGTCGGCGTGAGCGCGGGTACGCTGGACGCGATTGGCTGCGCCGGCGGCGTGTCCGCACCGCCGCCCGAAATCGCGCCAACCTCGTTCGCGCAAATCTGCTTCGACGGTGCTGCGGCCTGTTCCGCTAAGTCTCGCTTCGGTTCCATGCGGATCCTTTCATCAGTGACGTGGTGAGGGGAAGTCCATCGTAGGGACGCGTCATGGGATTGGCGCGCGAGAAACGCGAGGCAGAAATTCGGGTTTACGCCGTCGCGTTACGGCCGCATGCAGCCGTTCGAGCCCCGGGTCATCCGCGCGCAGGCGGGATTCCGATCGGCTTGAAGCGGCGCCAGAAAAGCACCGCGAGGGGAACCAGCACGATGCTCAGGGCGATCTCGGGAACCCATCCGGCGAAGTTGGCAACGTCGGACGCGGGCTTCTCCAGGAAAGGCACGTGCAACGGACTGAACCTGCTCGTGAGGTTGTACACACCGTGCAGGAGCATGCACAACGCGAGCGAGCGGTACTTGATGTACACGAGGCCCAGGACAATTCCCATGACGAACGCGAACGGTGCCTGGGTTCGATGGACGATGCCGAATGCGAGGGAAGCGAGCAGCAGGCCGCGCCATGTGCCGTGGCGCGCGATCCACAGGTTCTGCAGGAAGCCGCGGAACACCAGCTCTTCCACGAGCGGCGCGAGAATCCCCGCCGAAATCGCCGCGAAGAACAACGTGCCGTAATCCACGTCGGCGGGAATGCCGATACCGAAACGCGGCGCGGATGCCGGGTCCGCCAGCACGAAGGGGAGGTGGAAAAGCAGCCGGCTGAGCCCAAGTCCCCAGCCGAACATGACTGCCCACGCAAGAAGGACATCCGAAGGCGGGGGCGGTGCAGCCGGCTTCGCGCGCACCGAGAGCGTCATGCGACGCAGTTGCGGGGTCGCTGCCGCGACGACCAGGAAGAGCACGCATTCCAATGCGGTCCAGACAGGGATGAGGAGCGCGGATTGGAGATACGGCTCCTGCTTTCGCAGCAGCAAATAAGCCGCGAGGAGGGTGAAGAAGTAGACGATCAGGTAAAGCAGGAACACGCGAGCCGGCCTGATCTCCACGCCTTCCCCACGATGCATGGCTCCCATCGTTCCACCTCGCGCAGCAGGTCGGGCCCCGGGAAGGAATCCCGGGGCAGGGGTCTTTCAGGGTTCGTCGGCGGTGGTCAACGGGGTGAGCACCCGCTCGATCACGTACGACGTGCTTTGGACGATTCCCTCGTACAGGTTGATCACCGCCGATGCGAAGTCCGGAGCCTTCGTTTCGACCGTAAAGACGCCCGTGTTGACCGTAACTGTCGTCGGCGTGCCCGTCGGACAATCGGCGGTCGTCCCACCCGCAACGGCGGCCACGTCCTCCGCCGAAATCTGCTTCAGTGCTGCATCCGCTTGCGCGGCCAATTGCTGGATCGATTCCATCGCGTCCCTTCCGTATTGGCTGAATGCTGTCCTTGCTTCTTCCGCTTCGCCACCTGCGCCGATCATGTGGTCGGGGTGACAGGGTCGTAAGGTGCCGGCAGCGGCGGGTCGATCGGTCCGCCGGGCATCGGCGGATAGGTCTGCGGCGGCGGGCGGTAGACCGTGCCGCCGCCCACCTCCTCCTCGTCCTTCCTCGGTACTTCCTTCATCGCGAACCTCCTTGGTTGTGGATCGGCGGCCGGGGACGTGGCTCGGGTGTCGCGCGGGTCAAGCGATGTCGGACGGGTGACGGAGCGCGCCGAGGCTGTGCGCGTAATCGATCGGATCGGCCGCCGACTGCGCCGGCGAGCGGTAGGTGAGCTCATCAAGCGCCGCTGCAACGGGCTGGCCACCCGGTATGCGCAGCACTTCCTCGAACGAGAGTTCCTTCACGCCGTCCTCCTCATGCCATGGAGCACCTGGACCCGGCTGGCCTTTTGCCACGTCCCGGCCGGTGAGGCGAATCCTAGGAAGCCGCGCGAGCGAATGCAGTCCTAAATCGCAAACTCGCGGCGACGGATTTCGCAGCGGCTCGCGTGCCTGCATGCATTACATTGCGCAGCCATGAATGCCGCCGTCCGTCCCCGCTTTCGCGTCGCCGTGCATCGCGCCAAGGGCGGCTACATCGCGCGCGTGCTCGATCTCCCGGGCTGCATCGCGCGCGGGGCGAGCGAGGTCGAGGCGGTGGAGAATGCGCGCGTCAACATCCGCGCCTATCTCTGGATCGCGCAGGCCCTGTCGAACGACGCGGCCACGGTGACGCTCGACATCTCCGCCTGAACGAGCAGCGGCGGCCCGGCCGCGCCTAAGCAGCCCGCGCAGCAATCCCGCGGCAGCGGGTGTAACCTAGCGCCTCTCCATTGGACCACTTCATCGGTGCTGCGCAGCAGCAGAGAGGAGCTTTCGCCGTGGCGAAGTATTCCACCGAGAACATCCACGCAGTGGCTCTAGTCGGCCACGGCGGGGCCGGCAAGACGACGCTGGCCGAGGCCCTGCTGTGGAAAGCCGGAGTGATCGGCGCGATGGGCAGCAC
>DATMJE010000315.1:0-14170 GCA_035553995.1 Usitatibacter sp.
GTGGCCTCATCCGCTATTCCACCGAGAATGCGCTGCGCAACCACTGGAGCCCCCGCACGATCGTGAAGCGCGTGCTGCGTCCGCGGGTGCTGGTCTATACGACGGTGCTCGGCGCGATCGTGGTCGCGGCGGCGGTTTCACTCTGGATGCGCGTGCCGATGAAGATGGACGTGATCCGCGACCGCGCCGCCCTGGCACGAGAGGTGGAGGACGACCGCGTCGAGAACGTCTATCGCCTGCAGCTCATGAACACGGGGGAGCGGCCGCATCGCTTCACGATCGAGGTCAACGCTGTCAAGGCGCTCGAGCACATCGAGGTGCTCTCCGAGCCGCAGCCGCTGGAGATCGCGCCCGTCACCACGCGCATGGTCACCGTGCGCGTGCGTGCGGAGCCGCACGGGCACACGCGCGGCTCGCAGCCCATCACCTTCGTGCTGCAGTCGCGTGACGAGGACGGCGCCCCTTTCGCGCTCTACGAGAAGTCCCGCTTCCTGGTTCCCTGAGGCCCCGACATGGCAAGCAACGTTTCGCACGCGTGGTACCGGGAGCCGTGGCCCTGGTTCCTGATGCTGGGACCGGCGGTCGTCGTCGTCGCCGGCCTGGCCACCATGGCGGTGGCCTTCCGCACCAACGACACGCTCGTCGCCGACGACTATTACCGCGAGGGGCTGGGCATCAACAGGACGATGTCGCGCGAGGAGCACGCGGGCGACCTGCACATCGCCGCGCGCGTGCAGTTCAACGAAGACCGGCGGCGCGTTCGCGTGATGCTTTCCACCCTGGATCCGGCGCCGAAGACGCTGCGCCTCACGCTGCTGCACGGCGCGCGCGCGAGCGACGACCAGGTGATCATGCTCGGCGCCATCGCGCCGGGCGTCTATGAAGGCGCGTTGCGCGAGCCGCCCGCGGGCGGCTGGCAGCTTCGCCTCGAGGACGGGGAGGGAACATGGCGGATCATGGGCAGGTGGACCACGCACGAGCCGTACGCGAGCCTGGGAAAAGCCCCGTGACAGGCGGCATGGCACAGCGCCTCATGTGGGTGTTCTGGCCGGGGTTCCTCATGGCCATTCCCGCCGTGGGCGTCATCTTCACGCTCGTGGATCCCGAGGACCTTCACGCCTTCGGCCACCCGCTGGAGGCGACTCGGCTGGGCGCGTATACGACCGGGTTCCTGCTCTTCTGGGCGCTCGGCTCCGCTTGCAGCGCTCTCACGTGCCTGCTGCAGCGTTCGCCTTTCGAGGTGAATCGCTGTCCGCTCGAGCCTTCCGCACGGCCCGAGGGATGTCCCAAACGCGAGGCGGGCGACTGCTGCTGAGCGGGGCGCGCGAAGGAAAAAACCTTCGACGCAGATGAACACAGATGAACGCAGATGAACACGGATAAAAGGCTCGAATGTTTACGGGGCCCATCCGCGCGGCCACGAAGCACTCGACGAATTATCTGTGTTCATCTGCGTTCATCTGCGTCCCTTCTTTAGGGGCGCGCCACGCGCGACGGCTCAAGCGAAGTGCTTCACCGCCAGCTTCGCCGCGATGGCCGACGCAAAGCGATCCACCGCCGCCCAGTCGGTGTATTCGTAATCGCGTGAAGTGTCGGTATCCCCGCCGGCCTTGCTCACGATGAGCTTCATCAGGAAGCGCAGGAACGGGTTGTAGCGCGTGTACGGCAGCGCACCGGCGAAGATGGCGACATCGTCGGGTTGCCATCCGGTGCGCAGGAAGAACTCCGCCATCACGCGGCTCGCATCGCCGCGCTGCGCTTCGGTTCCCGCCGCGCTGAGGGACACCGAGAAGAACGCATTGGGCCGCGCAGCCAGCTTCGCGTGGTTGTGGCGCACCAGCTCCTCGAGGGAGTGCGCATGCCGGCCCATGTGCACGGCGCCGCCGATCACCACGGCATCGTGGCGCAGGATGTCGACCCCCAGGCCGGCTGCCTCGTCGGTGTGAATGTCGACGACGTGCCCGGCTTCGCGCAGCACCTGGTCGATGCGCTCGGCGATGCGGGCCGTCTGTCCGTCGTGTGTCGAGAAGATGAGGAGGATGGATGCCATGGGAGATTCACCATCACCGTAGGTCCGGAGCGGCCCGCGCACGTTGAGCGTGGTCAACCGCGCGTGATTTGAGACAATGCAGCCATCCAATCCTCGCGGAGCGGCATGATGCTCATCGGCGTGCCCCGGGAAATCAAGGACCAGGAGTATCGCGTCGGGCTCACCCCGGCGAGCGTGCGCGAGATCGTCGCGCACGGGCACGAGGTGCTGGTGGAGGCGAACGCCGGCAGCGGCATCGGCGCGGCCGATGGCGACTACACGCGTGCCGGCGCTGTCATCGCCGCGAGCGCCGGGGAAGTGTTCCGGCGCGCCGCGATGATCGTGAAGGTGAAGGAGCCGCAGGCGGCCGAGCGCCAGCGCCTGCAGCGCGGGCAGGTGCTCTTCACCTACCTGCACCTCGCCCCCGACCCCGAGCAGACGCGCGATCTCGTCGCGAGCGGCGCCGTCTGCGTCGCGTACGAGACCATCACCGCGGCCGGTGGCGGCTTGCCGCTGCTCGCACCCATGTCGGAAGTCGCGGGCCGCATGGCGGTGCAGGCCGGCGCGCACTGCCTCGAGAAGGCGCAGGGCGGCATGGGCATCCTGCTGGGCGGCGTGGCGGGCGTGGCGCCGGCGAAGATCGTGGTCCTCGGCGCCGGCGTGGTCGGGACCAATGCGACGCAGATCGCCGTGGGCAGCGGCGCGCACGTGGTGGTGCTCGATCGCAGCATCGAGGCGTTGCGGCGCATCGAGGGGCTATTTGGCGCCCGGGCAGTGACGGTGTTCTCGAACCGGGAGAACCTCGAGAAGCATGTGCTTTCGGCCGACCTCGTGATCGGCGGCGTGCTCGTGCCGGGCGGCGCCGCGCCGAAGCTCGTCACCCGCGAGATGGTCGGCCGGATGAAGAAGGGCGCGGTGCTCGTGGACGTGGCGATCGACCAGGGCGGCTGTTTCGAGACCTCGCGCCCCACCACGCATACGAACCCGACGTACATGGTCGACGGCATCGTGCACTATTGCGTCGCCAACATGCCGGGCGCCGTGCCGCACACGTCCACGCATGCGCTCAACAACGCGACGCTGCCCTACGTGCTGGCGCTCGCCGACGAAGGCTACCGCGACGCGATGCGGCGCAATCCGCACCTCATGGCGGGCCTCAACGTGCACGAGGGGCTGGTCACGAACAAGCCGGTCGCGGAGGCATTGGGCTACGCCTACCGCAACCCCGCCTCGGCGATCGACCAGGCGACCGGCCGCTAGGCATCATGGCCGCGTCGCGCGACGCGGCCACGATGTCCAGCCGTTCAGGCTCCGCTCCAGGCCGCCACGCGCTCGAGCACTTCCTCGCCGCGGCGGCAGGAGCCCAGCTCGCGCCGGATCGCGGGATCCGAGAGCAGCTCCGCCGCGGCGGCCATGAGCTGCAGGTGGCGCTCGTTCGCTTCCTTCGGCACCAGCAGGAAGAGGAATTGCGAGACCGGCTTGCCGTCGTAGGCGCCGAAGGCAAGCGGCGCGCGCGTGCGAATGTAGGCGCCCGTGGCCTCGCGAAGCCCCGCGATGCGTGCGTGCGGGATCGCGATGCCGTGGCCCATCGCGGTGGAGCCCATCTTCTCGCGCTCGAGGAGCGCGTGGAACACGTCCTTGCCGTGAAGGCCCTGGCGCGCGGCGAGCAGGTCCGCGGCAAGGCGGAACAGCGACTCGCGATCGTGCACGTCGGCATCGAGCACGACCTGGTCGTCGCTGAGGAGCGGCAGCAGCGGGCTCATCGCGGCTCCTTCGGCTCGTCGGCGTCTTCGCCTTCGTCCTCGTGGATCAGGAAGACGGTGTCGTCGTCCTGGTCGTAGTCGAGGATGTCGGCGAACCGGCCCCAGGCGACGATCGTCTGGAAGAGGTGCTCGCGCTCGTCGTACGGCAGCAGCGTGGCGAGCATCTCCTTCACCTCGTCGGCGGACATGCGCTCGTCCGGCGCCTCCGCGAGCTTGGCCTCGATGATCTGGAAGAGCCTCAGCCGCTCGATCGCCTGGTGGAAGAGGGTCTTGCGCTGCGCGAGCGGGGCCGCGAGGAAGTACCAGCCCGGCGGCAGCATGTGCACCTCGTCCTTCGGGGTATCGACGAGGTTCAGCATCTCGGCCGCCTTCACGATGGCGATCGTCTCGCCGAAGTCCTTCGCGATGCGCGCGCTCAGGTCGAACACGTTGATCGATTCGTCGTTCGCCTCGAGCACCTCGAGAAGCCCCACGATGAGGGCGACCGGCACGTTCGGGATCGATTCGATGCGCTGGCTCGATGCCGGCGCCTCGGCGAGCGGGGCGGTCCTTCCGGCCGCGGCGGTGCGCTCGGCGGGCTGGTCGGGCAGCGCGAGCGCCGTGATCGCGGCGCGCACCTGGTTCATCATCGCCTCGAAGCTCGCGGCATTCGGATCCCGCGGCCAGGGGAGCGGGTTCACGATCTCGGTGGTGATGCGCCCCGGATGCGACGACATGACGAGGATGCGGCTCGCCATGAAGACCGCCTCCTCGATGTTGTGCGTCACGAAGAAAAGGCTCTTCAGGCCGGCGTTGGCACGGTCCTGCCACAGCTTGACCACCTCGTTGCGCAGGTTTTCCGCGGTGAGGATGTCGAGGGCGCTGAAGGCCTCGTCCATCAGCAGCACTTCGGGGCGCGCCACCAGCGCGCGCGCGAAGCCCACGCGCTGGCGCATGCCGCCGGAGAGCTGCTTGGGATACGCGTTCTCGTAGCCTGCGAGCCCGATGAGGTCGATCGCGCGCTGGATCTCGCCGGCCGCTTCCTCGCGGGGAACGCGCCGGCGGATGATGCCCACCTCGACGTTCTCCTCCACCGTGAGCCACGGATAGAGCGCGAAGCTCTGGAAGACGATCGCCACGTCCGGATTCACGCCTTCCAGCGGCGTGCCGTGGCGCAGCACCGTTCCCTGCGTGGGCTTCGTGAGCCCCGCGACCAGGCGCAGGATGGTCGACTTGCCGGATCCGGACTGGCCGAGCAGCGCCAGCATCTCGCCCTCGCGCACGGTCAGGTCGATGTCGTCGAGGATGCGGACATCGGGCCCGCCGTCGGCCACCTCGTAGGTCTTGGAGACGCGGTGCAGCTCGACCAGGGTCGACGCATCGCCCACCACGACCGGCGGCGAAACCGGCGCGGGCGCCGGGCGTTGCAGGAAGGCGGGCAGTCGCATGGACGAAGCTTAACCGAGGCGGAACTTGCGCTCCGCGAGATCGTAGAGGCGGCGCCAGAGCGCGCGGTTGATCACGACGACGAAGACGGACATCACGAGGATGCTGAAGTAGATGGCGGGCGTGTCGCCGCGTTCCGTGACCTCCGCGATGTACGCCCCGAGGCCGTCGGCCACCAGCCTCTCGTTGCCCCACGTGGCGACCTCGGCCACGATGCTCGCGTTCCAGGCGCCGCCCGCCGCGGTCACCGCACCCGTCACCCAGAACGGAAAGATCGCGGGAATGATGAGCGTCTTCCACAGGCGCCAGCCGCCCACGCCGAAGAGCGTGGCCGCTTCCCGCAGGTCCGACGGAATCGCCATCGCGCCGGCGATCACGTTGAAGAGGATGTACCACTGCGTGCCGAGCGCCATGAGGAAGATGCTGCCCAGCCCGATCGGCACCCGCAGCGCGATGAACAGGCCCACGACGAAGGGAAACGTCATGTTCACCGGGAACGATGCGGCGATCTGCGCGAGCGGCTGCGCCACGCGCGCCACGCGGGGACGCAGGCCTATCCAGACACCGATCGGCGTCCACACGGCGGTGGCGAGCACCGTCATCGCGAGCACGCGCAGGAATGTGAGCACGCCCAGCCACACGACGTGCACCATGTCGCGCGGTGTGAGCTCGGTGCGGATCTCGCGCGCGATGCCGAAGGCATCCACGGCCAGCCACACGATGAGCGCTCCGCCGAGTACCCACGCGACGATGCGCGCGAATGCGGGCGTGGGCGAGGGTGCGCGCCGGCGCACCGCGCGCGCGATGGTCGAGCCCCTCCTGCCGAGGTTGCGCGCCAGCCTTCCGATCGCGGGAGCCATGCGCTCCGAGGCCCATTCCAGCAGCCACGAGCGCTTGAGTAAATCCAGGAACCACGACTGCGGCGCGTCGCCCGCCGCGGTCTGCTCGATCTTGAACTTCTCCGCCCAGGCGATGAGCGGCCGCCACACGAGCTGGTCGAATGCCACGATGGTGACCACCATCGCCGCGATGGCGAACATCGCCGCGCGCGTGTCCCCGGTCTCCACCGCGGCGGCCATGTACGAGCCCAGCCCGGGCAGCTTGATGCTCTTGTTCATGACCGAGATCGCCTCGCTCTGCGCCACGAAGAACCAGCCGCCGCCGAAGCTCATCATCGAGTTCCAGATGAGCCCGATCGATGAAGCGGGCAGCTCCACCTTCGAGAAGCGCTGCCAGCGGTTCAGCCGGTACACGCGCGCGGCCTCGTTCATCTCCGGCGGGATCGTCACCAGCGAGTGATAGAGGCCGAACGTCATGTTCCACGCCTGCGCCGTGAAGATCGCGAAGATCGCCGCGCATTCGACGCCGAGGAGGCTGCCGGGGAAGAGCGCCAGGAAGCCCGTCACCGTCACGGACAGGAAGCCCAGCACCGGGACCGACTGCAGGATGTCCAGCATCGGCAGCATCACGCGGCGTGCCCGCCGGCTCTTCGCCGCCGCGTAGGCCCACGCGAAGGTGAAGGCCAGCGACACGCAGAACGCGATCAGCATGCGCAGCACCGTGCGCGCGGTGTAGTACGGGATCATCCACGGGTCCAGCGACAGCCGCGCCGGATGCAGCTCGTCGAACTGCACGCGCATGTCGCCGCCCAGCACCACGATGCCCCAGAGCACGACGAAGATGCCGACCAGCACGACCAGGTCCACCCAGCCGAAGCGATAGCGGTCGTGTTGCTGCGCGGTCGTTGCGGGATAGGGGCGGGTATCCATGGGCTACGCGATCAGGCGACGAGCCGGTAGCCCACGGCGGTTTCGGTGAGCAGGTGCCGAGGCTGCGCCGGATCGTCCTCGAGCTTGCGGCGCAGGTGGCCCATGTAGACGCGCGCGTAGTGCGATTGCTCGACGCCTGCCGGCCCCCAGACATCGCGCAGGATCTGGCGATGGGTGAGCACCTTGCCGGCATTGGCGATGAGCAGCGACAGCAGCCGGTACTCGACCGGCGTGAGATGCACCGCGTCCCCGCCACGCTTCACCGTGCGTGCCTCGATATCCACCTCGACGTTGCCGAAGCGGAAGATCGATGAAACCTCGCCGGGGGGCTGGCGCCGGCGCCGCATCGTGGCGCGCACGCGCGCGAGCAGCTCGCCCACGCCGAAGGGCTTGGTGAGATAGTCGTCGGCGCCCGCGTCGAGTGCCGCGATCTTCTCCTTCTCCGCGATGCGCGCCGACAGCACGACCACGGGCACGGCGGACCACGCGCGCAGCTCGCGGATGAGCTCGACGCCGTCGCGGTCGGGCAGGCCGAGATCGACGACGAGAAGGTCGGGCTTGCGCGTGCCGGCATCGACCAGCCCCTGCCGCGCGGTATCGGTCTCGTGCACGATCCAGCCTTCCGCCTCGAGCGCGGTGCGCAGGAAGCGGCGGATCTGCGGCTCGTCCTCGATGAGGAGGGCGATGGGTGAGCTCACGGCGCGCTCACCTCGGGCGGCGTGCCGAGCGGCAGCGTGAAGACGAAGCGCGCGCCGCGATCGCGCCCGGCCTCGGCGCGGACCGTGCCGCCGTGCGCCTCGACGATGGCACGGCAGATCGCGAGGCCGAGTCCCACGCCGCCGGTCGTGCTTTCCACGTGGCCGCGCGTGAACTTCTCGAAGATCGCATCCTCCCGGCCCGCGGGGATGCCCGGTCCGTCGTCCTCGACGCTCGTCTCGAGCCACGTTCCGGCGACGCGCGAGGCGATAGCGATGTGCGACCCGGGCGGGGTGTACTTCGCCGCGTTCTCGACCAGGTTCGCGAGCACGCGCTCGACGAGCACGGCGTCCATCTGGACGAGCGGCAGGTCGGCCGGGATCTCCACCCGCACGCCGCGTCCGCCAAGCGCCGCCCCGCTCGCGCGCAGCGCGCTGCCGACCACTTCCTCCATCGGGTGCCATTGGAGATCGAGCTTCACCTCGCCACTCTGGATGCGTGCCATGTCGAGGAGGTTGTTCACCAGCGCGATGAGGCGCCCCGTCTCCTGGGCGAGTATGCGTGCGATGTCGGCCTGCTGCGCGGACATGGGCGGCTGCGTGAGCGCCATCGTCTCCGCGAGCCCGAGCATCGCCGCGAGCGGGGTGCGCAGGTCGTGGGAGAGGGCGGCGAGGAGCGAGTTGCGCAGGCGCTCGCTTTCCATCCGGATCAGCGCGTCGCGCGCGACCTCCACGTAGTGCACGCGCTCGAGCGCGATGGCGGCGAGCGCGGCGAAGGTTTCGTACTGGCGCATCTGCTCGGGGACCAGCAGCTCGCGCGGCCGCTCGGGGCGGATCGCGAGCACGCCGCGCGTGCGCATCGGCGCCTTGAGCGGCAGGAAGAGGTACTCGTTGCCGGCCAGCGTGCCGGTGCCGGCGCCGGCGGGCTGCGCGCGATCGTACGTCCATTGCGCGGCGGCGAACGCCACCGGGTTGCCGAGTGCCGCCGCAGACGCCGCGGCGAGCTTGTCGTCCGCATCGGCTGCGAGCACCACCACCTTCGCGCGAAACGCCCGCGCCATGAACTTTTCAGCCATCTCCACGACCTGCCCCGTCGTGAGCAGCCCCGAGAGGTCACGCGCGAACTCGTATAACGTGCGGGCGCGAGCCTCGCGAAGCTCCGACACGCGCGCCTGGTAGCGCAGGCCCGCCGTGAGCTGGCCGATGAGCAGCCCCACCCCGAGCATCACCCCGAACGTGAACAGGTACTGCGCGTCGGAGACGGCGAAGGACCAGCGCGGCGGCACGAAGAAGAAGTCGAAGGCGATCACGTTCAGCAGCGCGGCGAGGACCGCCGGGCCGCGTCCCCAGCGCATCGCGACCAGCACCACGGTGAGCAGGAACACCATCACGATGTTCGACAGCTCGAATACCCCGTGCAGCAGGGCCGCCACGCCGGTGGCGCCGATGGTCGCGAGCACGGTGCCCGCATAGCGCTTGCGCCGGTGCGCGGCCTTCGGATCCACGTTTGTGGCCTCCACGCCCGGCGGCGTGGGAATGGGCGCGCCGGCCTCGCGTGCGCCACGCCCGATCTCGAGCACGTCCAGCCCGTCGTCGGTGGCCGCCATCGCGTCGCTCAGGCTGCGCTGCCACGGCAGGCGACGACCCGGGCCGCGCCCCACGACGACGGTCGCGATGTTCTCGCGGCGCGCATAGTCGACCAGCGTGGCGACCACGTCGTTGCCCGAGAGGATGGCGGTCTGCGCGCCCAGCTCCTGCGCGAGCTTCACCACGCGCAGGATGCGTTCGCGCTCGGCCGCGGCGAGCCGCTGCAGCGCGGGCGTCTCCACGTACACGGCCTTCCACTCGACATCGAGCTGCTGCGCGAGGCGTGCGGTGCTGCGCACGACGTGCTCGGAGCCGGCGCGCGTGCCGATGCAGCAAAGCAGCCGCGCCTGCGTCTTCCACACCGCGGCGATCGACTGGTCCTCGCGGTACTCGCGGACTTCGCCCTCGACCACGTCCGCGGTGCGGCGCAGCGCCAGCTCCCGCAGCGCCATGAGGTTGCCCTTGCGGAAGAAGCGGGCCGCCGCGCGCCGGGCCTGCTGCGGCAGGTATACGCGGCCTTCCTCGAGCCGCTTCAGCAATTCCTCGGCGGGAATGTCCACGAGAACGATGTCGTCGGCGCCGTCGAAGACGCTGTCGGGCACCGTCTCGCACACCTGGATGCCGGTGATGCCGCCCACCACATCGTTCAGGCTCTCGAGGTGCTGGACGTCGAGCGTCGTGAACACGTCGATGCCCGCGGCGAGCAGCTCGTCGATGTCCTGCCAGCGCCTGGCGTGCCGCGAGCCGGGCGCGTTGCTGTGCGCCAGCTCGTCGACGAGGATGAGCCGCGGGCGGCGCGCGAGCGCCGCGTCGATGTCGAACTCCTCGATCGCGTGGCCCTTGCGCTCGAGCGCCTTGCGTGGAAGGAGCGGCAGGCCTTCGAGAAGCGCGGCCGTCTCGGAACGCCCGTGGGTCTCGACCAGGCCCACGACGACATCGATGCCGTCCTGGCGCGCGCTGCGCGCGGCCATGAGCATCGCGTAGGTCTTGCCCACGCCCGCCGAGGCCCCGAAGAAGACCTTGAGCCTGCCACGCGCGGCGGCCGTCTCCTCGCGTTTCACGCGCGCGAGGAGGGCCTCCGGGTCTGGGCGCACGTCGTTCATGGGGCGCAGTGTAGCCGCATTGATGCGGCGTCAATGCGCGCGCGCCAAACATTTACAACGCTTTTACACGGCCTTCCCGGCGCGGGCGTCCGTCGCTCCGGCCGGCTTGTCGATGGTCATTGCCCGCCGTCGATCGTCACGCCGTCCGCGAGTACCGCGCCGTTCGTCGGCGGCCGCGCGGTCGTGGCATATCGCGCGATGCGGTGCTCGAGCCGCGGGGATTTCGTCGCGACCGCAGGGTCGTCGCGCGTGGCCTCGCGCTTCGCCACCGCGTCGAATTGCGCCAGGCTGCGATCGGCGTGCGGCGTCGCGCACGGCGTTGTCGCCGTGCCGGGAGGCTGGCGTGCGCAGTCGGCAGCAGCGGGTTGGTCTTCGGCCATCGAGGCCGTCGTGGCGAGGGCGACGGCGAAGGCGGCGAGGGCTTTCAGGGGGAGCTTCATGGCGCTTTTCCTTCGAAGGTTGGCGTCGGATGGACGCCTCGCCATTACGCGCCGGGCTGGTGGCGGATCGGCTTCAGCGCTATCGGGCAGGATTTCGGACGAAACGCCGTGTCGCCGGCAACCGTTCCGGCTTCGCGCCGAACCTTTCGCCGGCACATACTGGCGCGATGAACGGGCTGGCCGCGAAATCGCTGCGTGCCGCAGCATGCGCACTGTGGGCGTTCGCCTTCTCCTGCGCCATGGCGGACGCCGGGGACGAGGCGAAGCCGCTCACGACGCTCCTCATGGTCGCGCGCGACGAGCTTCCCGACGCGAACTTCAAGGATGCCGTCGTGCTGGTGATGAACAACATCGCGCCGGGGCCGGTGGGCGTCATCACGAACCGCCCGACCGCCGTTCCGCTCTCGCGCGTGTTCCCCGATATCGAGCGCCTCAAGCAGCATGACGGGCGCGTCTACTTCGGCGGTCCGGTGGCGATGGGCGTCGTGTCGTTCCTGTTCCGCGCCGACAAGCCGCCGGAGAACGCGACCGCGGTGCTCGACGGCGTCTACTTCAGCATGGACAACGACCTGCTGCATACGCTGCTCGAGCGCGACAAGCCGCTGGAGGGCTTGCGCGTCTTCGTCGGTTACTCCGGCTGGGCGCCCGGCCAGCTGCAGGCGGAGATCGCGCATGGGGACTGGAAGCTCGAGGCGGCGGAACCGGATTCGCTCTTCGAGCATCGGCGCGAGCTGCCATGGCCGGAGCGCGAGGGCCCGAACAAGTCCCGGCGCGGGTGAAACGGCGCTATCGCGGGCGCGTTTCCGGCGCGGCGAGCAGGATGGGCAGCACCACGAGTGCCACGACGGCGATCATCGCACCGGGAATCGAAGGCCACCCGGTGCGCGCCACCAGCGCCTCGGCGAGGAACGGCGTGAGGCCTCCGAACACCGCGGTGGCGGCCGTCGCGCCGAGCGCCAGTCCGGTGAGACGTCCTTCCCCGGGAAATTGCTCGGCCGTCGCGACCGCGCCCACCGCGCTCACGCCGCCTGCCACGGCCGCGAGCGCGACGGCGCCGAGAAGCGCATCGCTCGCGGATCCGCTCGCCATGAGGGAAAAGAGCGTGATCGGCAGGATGGCGCTGCACAGGCTGAGCGCCACCAGGACGGGCTTGCGGCCGAGACGATCGGACAGCGCCCCGATCAGCGGCGTCACCGCGATCACGACCACCGCGGCGAGCGTCGACAGCCACAGCGACACGCGCTCGCTCAGCGCTCCGGCCGATGTCAGGAACGTGGGCACATAGGTGATGCCGACGTAGTAGGTGATCGAGCCGAGCGCGGAGATCGCGAACGACCGCAGGATGCCCGCGCGATGGTTCGCGAGGGTATGGCGCAGCGGTTGCGTGGGCACCGTTCCGGCGGCGGCCTGGCGCTCGAAGTCGGGCGACTCCTGCATCCACGAGCGCGCGATCCACACCGCTCCCGCCAATGCGGCCCCGACGAAGAACGGCACGCGCCAACCCCAGGACGTGAGCGCCTCCTCGGACAACGAGTGCACCGTCAGCGCTGCGACCCCGACCGCCAGCAGGCCACCGACCTCGCTCGCTGCGGATGCGCACGAGGTGACCAGGCCGCGCCGGCGAAGGCTGGCACCCTCGAGCATGTACGCCACGACGCCCGTGTATTCGCCGCCCACCGAGAAACCCATCACGCATCGCAGGACCAGCAGCAGCCATCCCGCAGAAGGGCCGATGGCGGCGTAAGTGGGTAGCAGCGCCGTGGCCAGCATCGCGAGGCTCATGAGCGCCATGGACAGCAGCATCATGCGGCGGCGGCCGAAACGGTCGCCCACGTGGCCGAAGACGACGGCGCCGAGCGGCCGCAGGAGATACGCCACCGCAAAGCCCGCCAGGGTGGTGATGAGCGAGCCTTCGCCGCCACCGAGGAACACGCGCGACAGAACGGTCGCGAAATAGAGGTACAGGGTGAAGTCGTACCACTCCACGACGGTGGAGAAGCCGGCAATCACCATCGAGCGGCGTGAGACGGCCGCGGGCACCACAGGGCCTTCGCGTGTTTTATTCACATCCTGATCGCCATGAGCGCCGCGGCGATGATAGGGGAATTCGCGCGGATTTACAGCTTCGCTACGGAGGGCGCCCGAACATTTACAGTGTTTTTACGCCCGCGCCTCCACCCTTGGTCCCATGGGTGACGGAGGCCGAATCATGTTCCACATGCTCTTCGTGATCGGGTTCTTTTGCATCGCCGTCGGCTTCGCGACCGAAGCGATCGACCGCTTGCTGCCATGACCTCGGGCTCGATCCCGATAGCCGGTCCTGGCGGAAGCGACGGCGCAGGGGTGTGCCGCGGCGGCCCGCGGGATTATGCTGGCGCGTCCATGGCCACCCTTTCCGGCCCCGCAGCGGGCCAGCAATCCGGGCACGCGGTAGCCTCGCATTCCACCGCCACGCTGGCGCTCCTCGCGCTGGGCATCGTCTATGGCGACATCGGCACGAGCCCGCTCTACGCGGTGAAGGAGACCTTCAACCCGGAGCACGGTATCCCGTTCGAGCGCGACAACATCCTGGGCGGCATCTCGGCCATCTTCTGGACGCTCATGGTCATCGTCACGCTCAAGTACGTGACGCTGGTGCTGCGCGCGAGCAACCGCGGCGAGGGCGGGATCATGGCGCTGCTGGCGCTCGCGAGCTCGGCGGTGCGCGACAAGCCGCGCCTGTCGGGCGCGCTGCTGGTGATCGGCGTCTTCGGCGCCGCGCTCTTCTACGGCGACGCGGTGCTCACGCCGGCGATCTCGGTGCTCTCCGCGGTCGAGGGGCTGGAGGTGGGGACCACGGCGTTCAAGCCCTACGTCGTGCCGATCTCGCTCGGCATCCTCGTCGGCCTCTTCATGATCCAGCGACACGGCACCGGCGTGGTGGGGCTGGTCTTCGGGCCGCTGTGCCTGGCATGGTTCGCCTCGCTCGGCGCGGCGGGCTTGTGGAACATCGTGAAGGCGCCCGCGATCCTGGAGGCGCTCGACCCGCGCTTTGCGGTCCATTTCGTGACCGCGCACGGGTTCGCGTCGTTCATCGTGCTGGGCTCGGTGCTGCTCGCGGTGACGGGCGCCGAGGCGCTCTACGCGGACATGGGCCACTTCGGCAAGCGTGCCGTGCGCCTCGCGTGGTTCGGCGTCGTGGCGCCGTGCCTCGTGCTCAACTACTTTGGCCAGGGGGCGCTGCTGCTGCAGGACGCCTCGGCGCTCTCGAACCCGTTCTTCCTCTCGTATCCGTCCTGGGCGCTGTATCCGATGGTGGCGCTTGCCACCGTCGCGACCGTGATCGCCTCGCAGGCGACCATCTCGGGCGCGTACTCGAT
>DATMJE010000316.1:0-32231 GCA_035553995.1 Usitatibacter sp.
TGCGGAGCACGTGCCGCACGACCACCATCACCACCATCATCACGAGCACGAGCACCATCACCATGACCACCACGACCATGGCCACGGTCACCACCACGACCACGAGCACTGAGCCCACCATGCCACCGATCGCCATCGAGCTCGAAGCACCCGACATCGCGCCGCATCGCGAGTCCGCCACCGGCACCGACTATATCCATGTGATCGACAGCGGCAAGCCGGGTCCGCGCGTGATGGTGAACGCCCTCACGCACGGCAACGAGATCTGCGGCGCGATCGTCGTGGACCGGCTGCTGCGCGAGGGCCTCAGGCCCACGCAGGGCTCGCTCGTGTTCGCCTTCGCGAACGTGGAAGCCTTTGCGCGCTTCGATCCGCGCAACCCGTATGCCTCGCGCTTCGTCGAGGAGGATTTCAACCGCGTCTGGCGGCCCGAGATCCTCGACGGCCCGCGCGACAGCGTCGAGCTGCAGCGCGCGCGTGAGCTGCGGCCGTTCATCGACCAGGCGGATTTCCTGCTCGACATCCACTCCATGCTCGAGCCCAGCCCGCCGGTGATGATCTGCGGCCCCCTCGACAAGGGCATCCGCTTCGCCTTCGACGTGGGTGTTCCCGAGAACATCGTGAGCGACACCGGGCATGCGAACGGCACGCGGATGCGCGACTACGGCGGCTTCGGAGATCCGGCGAGCCCGAAGAACGCCCTGCTGGTGGAATGCGGGCAGCATTGGGAACGCAATGCCGAGCGCGTGGCGTGGCAGGCCACGTGGCGTTTCCTCAACGCGCTGGGCGTCGTGGACCGCGCCCGTGCCGAGAGCGAGATCGAGCCCGCGGCGCCGCAGCGCCTGATCCGCGTGACCGAGGCGGTGGTCGCCAACACGCCCGGCTTCCGCTTCGCGCGCAACTTTTCCGGGCTCGAAGTGATCGAGCGGCGCGGCGACGTGATCGCCTGGGACGGCGACCAGCCGGTGCGCGCGCCCTATGACAACTGCGTGCTGATCATGCCGGTGCCGAACAACGTGAAGACGGGCCTCACCGCGGTACGGCTGGGCCGGATCGAAAACTTCTAGTCGCCGGCGACGTCCTCGCCCTTGCTCGAAGGGCGAATGCCGAGCTGCTTGAGCTTCCGGTAGAGGTGCGTGCGCTCGAGGCCCACGCGATCCGCGACGCGGGACATGTTGCCGTCTTCGCGCCGGATGTGGTGCAGGAAGTACTGCTTCTCGAACTGCTCGCGGGCATCGCGCAGCGGCAGGTCCAGGGAGACGCCCACTTCCGTGATGGCCTGCTCGCGCGGGCCCAGGTTGAACTCGTGCGCGACGCGGTTCACGTCGTCGCCCGCGATTTCGGTCACGAGCGCGGTGAGCGCAAGCGTCTTCACCACGTTCTGCAGCACGGGCAGGTTGCCGGGCCAGTCGAGGTTGCGCATCACGTTGAGCGCGCCGACGGTGAGCGTGCGCAGCGGCACCTCGTTCGCGTCCACGAGCTGCGTGAGCATCGTGCTGGCGATGTCGGGAATGTCCTCGGGATGGTCCGAGAGCGCGGGAACGCGGATGGTGAGCCCGGAGAGCTGGTGGTACAGCGCGGGATCGAAGCGGCCGTCCTCCACCATCGCGGGCAGCGGTCCGGTGGCGCCGCAGACGAGGCGCGTGTTGAATTTCTCCAGCTTGCCCACGAGCTGCGCGAGGCCCTTCTGCTCGGCCTTGCCCAGCAGCGAGATCTCCGGCATGAAGAGCGTGCCGTCGCGCACTTCGTTCAGGATCTCGAACGGATTGTTCGCGAGCCATTCGCTGTCTTCGGGCGAGACCCACGGCGTGTTGGGCAGGTGCAGGTGGCGCGCGCAGAGATCGAAGCCGCTGCCGGGCTCGCCGACCAGCAGCACCGGCGTGCGCAGCCGCGCCACCTGGTCCAGCCGCTGGCGCAGCTCCTGCACCACGCGCGCACGGCCGAGGTTCACGAGCGCCAGCCCGGTCTTCTGCAGCGCGCGCCCGCCCGCGAGCGCCTTGCCGACGGTTGCGAGCAGCTTGGGCAGGCTGATCGGCTTCTCGAGGAAATCGAACGCGCCGATGCGCGTGGCCTCGACCGCGGAATCGATGGTTCCGTGTCCCGACATCATCACCACCGGCATGGTGAGCAGGCCGCTGCCGGCCCACTCCTTCAGCAGCGTGATGCCATCGGTGTCGGGCATCCAGATGTCGAGCAGCACGAGATCGGGGCGCATTTCCTTGCGCGCGGTGCGCGCCGTTTGCGCGTTCTCGGCGAGACGCACGCCGTAGCCCTCGTCGCGCAGGATCTCGAAAAGAAGCTCCCGGATGCCGACTTCGTCGTCGACGACGAGGATCTGGTTGGTGGACATGCGATTCGACTCAGGCGGCGGCCCTGGAGGGAAGTACGATGCTGACCGTGGCTCCGTGGGGTTTCACGTTCTCGACCAGGATGCGGCCATGGTGCTCCTCGACGATCTTCTTCACGATCGCGAGGCCGAGGCCGGTCCCTTTCGGCTTCGTGGTGACGTAGGGCTCGAAGATCCGGCCCATGACGCCCTCCGCAATGCCGCTGCCATTATCGCGCACCGTGAGCAAGACGCCTCCCGTGCCCAGGCTGGTGCTCACCAGAATACGCGGATTGTCGATGCCGGTGAGCGCGTCGATCGCGTTCTGGAAAAGATTGTGCAGCACCTGGCGCAGCATCGCGGGATCGGCATAGATCTGCGGCAGGTCCTCGGCGAGCCGCGATTCGATCGCGACCCCCATCGATTCGTAGAGCACCAGGACCTCGCGCACCAGCTCGTTCAGCCACAGCGCGCGTGCATTCATGCGCGAGGCGTGGGCATATTGCGTGAAATCGTCGACCATGCCCTTCAGCGCCGCGACGTGGTTCACGATCGTGCCGGTCGCGCGCTTGAGCATCTCGGCTTCCTGCTCCGGCAGCTTGGATGCCAGCTTGTGCTGCAGCCGCTCGGCCGAAAGCTGGATCGGGGTGAGCGGGTTCTTGATCTCGTGCGCGAGGCGGCGTGCGACCTCGCCCCAGGCGGCATCGCGCTGCGCCTGCATGAGGTGGGTGATGTCGTCGAACACCACGACATAGCCCGTATCGCCGCGCGTACCCAGGCGCGTGCCACGCAGCAGCAGCGTGCGCTGCCCATCGGCACGCCGGTACTCCATCTGCTCTTCCCACTGCCGGTCCTGCGCGTTGGCGAAGTGCCGCAGCGCGATCTCGGCGAAGGGCGCCACGGACTGCACGTGCCGCGGCCAGTCCGGCAGCTTCAGGCCGTGGAAGGCCCCGGCCGCCACGCCGAGGATCGAGTACGACGCCTCGTTCATCGTCTTGAGGTACATGCGCTCGTCGAACGTGAGCACCCCGGAGGTGAGGTTCGACAGGATGCTCTCGAGGTAGCTCTTCGCGTTCTCGAGCTGCTGCTGGTTGCGCTCCATCGCCTCCGTGGCATCGGCGATCTGGCGCGTCATCGTGTTGAAGGACTGGGTGAGCACGCCGAACTCGTCGCGGCTCTTGACCGGGTTCAGCTTGGAATAGTCGCCCTTGGCGATCGCGCGCGTGGCCTCGGCCAGGGCCGAGAGCGGGGCGGAGAGCCGCTCCGAGAGCACGAAGGCGAGCGCGATGGCGGAGAAAAGGGTGAGCAGCATCGCCAGCGTGAGCGTGAGGCCGAACAACCGCTTCAGGTCCACGCGCGCCATGAGCAGCTTCTGGTAGTCGAACAGGCCCGCCTCGACGAGCTGGGCATCCTGCGCCAGCGCCAGCGGCACGCGCTGCAGCACCTGCAGCACGCGCATGTCGTCGGCGATGGTGAGCGGATTGACCGGAACGATGACCCGCAGGTAGAGCCCGCGCTCGCCGATGGTCTCGACCTTGGCGAAACGCTGCTGCGCGCGCACCTGGCGCAGGACATCCGAGCTCGGCATCTCCGGGACGAGGGCCACCGGCTCCGACCCGGCCTGCGCGATGATGCGGCCGCGCGAGTTGAAGAGGGTGGCTTCCTCCACCGCCTGCTGCTCGCGCAGGCGGTTGAGCGTGGCGACCTCGACCGCGGGGGCGGCGCCGAGGGTGGTCGCGATGATGTCCGCCTTGCGCTCGAGATCCTTCAGCGAGCTGTCCATGGCGCTGCGGGCGAGCTTGATGCCGCGGTTGAGCGACTCGTCGACCCGCACGTCGAACCACGACTCGATGGAACGCTGCAGGAACTCGAACGAGATCGCGTACACCATGCCGCCCGGGATGAGCGCCATGATGGCGAACACCGCCATCAGCCGCAGCGTGAGCTTCGAGCCGAAGACGCGCTCGCGAAGCTTGCGCCGCAACAGCATGAGCTGGTAGCCGATGAGGGACATGAGGCCCAGGGACAGGCCCCCGCCCAGGTACAGCAGCAGCTGGTAGTTGCGCGCGAAGTGCTCGTTGTTGGAAGACGCGACCGACATCAGGTACACCAGCGCCCCGCCGGCGACCACGCACAGGAATATCAGCGGCTTCACGGATTGATTGTCCAGCGTTGCCAATCGGACGCAAGCGTCCAGTCACGCGAGGCGATCGCGTTCACCTGGAAAGGTTTTGGCAGCTGGGCAGTGTCCAGGCGCATGCGCAGCCCGGCCTGGTACGTGGTGTCTTTCTTGAGCGCGCCCTTGTCGGCGACATGCCACCCGCGCAGGCGCGACAGCACGCGGGTTACTTCATCGAGGCGGGTGAAGTTCTGGTAGAGGTTGCCCACCGAGAGCCGGTACTGGCGCAGCAGCGGGGTATAGCTGATCTTGTACGTCTGCGAGACCTGCACCGGCTTCTCGTCCAGCCAGTACCAGCGCGGACGGGCGAGCTCGAACTCGACCACGAAATACAGCGGCACCCCGCGGTTGATCGCCTCTTCGAGGCGCGGGCTGAACTGGATGTCGAAGTCCGCCTCGAGCGACCAGCCGTCGTCATCCGGAACGAGGGCCGCGGACTTGACCTCGATGCCCTCGGCGAGCACGGGGGCGGCCACGGCCAGCAGCAACGTGGCCAGCAGCGCGCGCACCCCGGCAGGCCCCCACGCCGCGAAGCGGCGGAGCATGCTGGAAACGATGGCGGCCGGACTCGTCGTCATGAAGCGAATTCTGCGCTTTCGGCAGGCAACCCGCGAGGGAAAACTCCGGATTTGGCCCATTTTTGTTGCAAATTGGAGACATGTGATGCAGCGAAAGTCAATTTATCACTAATCTCAATGACTTGCCAGTGGCGAACGGTCGCACCCCAAATTAAAACGCAAGTGAAATCAAGCACCTGCCGAAAGCGGGTGCTCACCTCCGGATCGATTTCCCCGTCAGCCCGGCCGGGGTGCGGGAGCGGCGGCGTTACCGCGCAGGAAGTCTTCGGCGGCGACGCGGCGCGCCCCCGGGCGCTGGACCTCGAGCAGGCGCAACGCCCCTTCGCCACACGCGACGACGAGCCCCTGCGCGGTCGGCACGATCTCGCCCGGCCTCCCGGAGGCCGGTGTGGGGTGGGCGCGCCAGATCTTCAGCGGCGCCTGGAGGACCATGCCCTCGGCGCCGGGGAACGGGTTGAATGCCCGCACCTGCCGGCCGATCTCGGCCGCGGGCCGGCCCCAGTCGATGCGCGCTTCGGCCTTTTGTATCTTGGCCGCATAGGTGGCGCACGCGTCATCCTGCGGCACCGCCTGGAGCTGCTCGAGATTCGCGAGGGCTTCGACGACGGCGTCCGCGCCGAGGGATGCCAGCGCCTCGGTGAGCTCGCCCGCCGTGACCTCGGGGCCGATCGGGCACTCGCGCCGCAGCAGCACGGGGCCGGTGTCGAGCCCGGCTTCCATCCGCATGATGCAGACACCGGTCATGGCATCCCCGGCGAGGATGGCGCGCTGGACGGGTGCCGCGCCACGCCAGCGCGGCAAGAGCGATGCGTGGATGTTGAGGCAGCCATGGCGCGGCACGTCGAGCACCGCCTGCGGCAACAGCAGCCCGTAGGCAGCGACCACCATGACGTCCGGCGCGATGTCCCTCAGCAGGGCGAGTGGCTCGGGCGCCTTGAGCGCGAGGGGCTTCTCGACGCGCAGTCCGAGGCGTACGGCGGCCTCGGCAACCGCGCTTGCGGTGAGCTTCAGGCCGCGGCCGGCGGGCCGGTCGGGCTGGGTGAGGACGAGGCAGATCTCGTGGCCCGCCGCGACGAGTGCGGCGAGAGCCTGCGCGGCGAAGGGCGGCGTTCCTGCGAAGACGACGCGCAAGGGCGTCGCCACGGCCGTCAGGCCGCCTTGCGCTGGCGCTTCTTGAGCTTGGCCCGGATGCGGTTCTGCTTGAGATCCGAGAGCCGCTCGACGAACACCTTGCCCTGGAGGTGATCCATCTCGTGCTGGATGCAGGTGGCGAGCAGCCCCGATGCGTTGAGCGTGAAGCGCGAGCCGTTGCGGTCGAGCGCCGTCACGGTGACGCTCTCGGCGCGCTCGACGTTGTCGTAGATGCCCGGCAGCGAGAGGCAGCCCTCCTGGTTCACCGCCGCGCCTTCCCGCCGCGTCACCTCGGGATTGATGAACACGCGCAGGTCGCTGCGGTCGTCGCTCACGTCGATCACGATGATCTGCTTGTGGACGTCGACCTGGGTCGCCGCGAGGCCGACACCGGGCGCCGCGTACATGGTTTCCGCCATGTCATCGACCAGCTTGCGCGTGGCGGCGTCGATCTTCTCGACCCGCTCGGCCGCGACGGTCAGCCGCTCATCGGGGTATTGCAGGATCTCCAGGATGGCCATAAATGCTTGCGAATTGAATAAATTATGTGCAGAATCTCTCGCACTACATGAAAAAGGGACCGTAACCCTTTTTCGGAATATGGGTCCCGAGGTCCATATCCACAAGTGGGAGCCGCGATGCGTAAGCTAATTATAACTTTAGTCGCCGGAGTGGTCTGTTTGGTTCCGGTAGGGGTCATGGCCGACGGCATGCCTCCGAGCGAGGCGAAAGCCCCGCCGCCCCCGGCCCCGCCGGGTGGCACGCGTGTCACCCTGTCCGATCTCCAGCCCGATGCCCCCAGCGAGTACCGGGTGGTGAAGGGTGACACGTTGTGGGGAATTTCCGGACGTTTCCTGAAGGATCCCTGGAAATGGCCGCAGATCTGGCAGATGAACCGCCAGCAGATCAAGGACCCCCACTGGATCTACCCGGGGGACCTCATCCGCCTCGATCGCTCCGGCGCCGAGCCGCGGCTGTCGATCGTGCCGGGCAGCGCGGCGGCGGCCGAAGGCAACGTCGTGAAGCTGAACCCGAGGGTGCGCGTCGAGTCGCTGGCCACGGCCATTCCCACGATTCCCGCCAACGTCATCGGGCCTTTCCTGACGCATCCGCTGGTGGTGGAAAGCGATGGCGCTGCGGCAGTGCCTTCGGTCCTGGGCGTCGACGAGGACCGTGTGATCCTGGGCGCCGGCGACACCGCCTATGCCGATCGCATCCTGTCCACCGACGGGACCGACTGGCAGATCTACCGCCCGGCGAAGGCGCTGCACGATCCGGAAACCGGCGAGCTCCTCGGCTACGAA
Organism: Usitatibacter sp.; assembly: GCA_035553995.1. Taxonomy (GTDB): domain Bacteria; phylum Pseudomonadota; class Gammaproteobacteria; order Burkholderiales; family Usitatibacteraceae; genus Usitatibacter. The sequence continues at coordinate 7,519 of DATMJE010000316.1, forward strand.
GCCGAATACGTGGGCGACGCGAAGGTCCGGCGCTACGGCGACCCCACGACCATCGAGATCACCAAGGCCCGCATGGAAGTCCACCGGGGCGACCGGCTGGCGCCCACGCACGAGACCACTTTCCCCAGCTACGTCCCGCACGCTCCGGACCGCATGGTCCACGGCAGCATCGTGGGCGTGGATGGCGGCGTCTCCGAGCTCGGCCAGTACCAGATCGTCATCCTGAACCGCGGTGCGCGCGATGGCCTGGAGCCCGGCCACGTGCTCGCGAGCTACCGCCGCGGCCGGCTCGTCGATCGGCCCCGCGCGGACGGCTACGAGACCCCGCGCTGGATGCGCGAGTACGACGTGAAGCCTTATCCCGTCGTGCCGGATCCGCCGGAGCAGCCCTACCCGGATGAGGCCACGCGCATCAAGATGGCCACGGGTCCGGTTCGCCTGCCGGACGAGCGCAACGGGGTGTTGCTCGTGTTCCGCGTCTTCGATCGCCTCTCGTACGCGCTGGTGATGCGCTCCACCCGTCCCATCTATGTGGGTGATGCCATCCAGACGCCCTGACGGCGTCTGAGCCCGGAAAAAGGGGGCTGCAAGCCCCCTTTGCTTTTCCCGGCACCGTCATCGGTGGATGACCGCGGGCCGTTTATCAGGCATTCTGCGATCCCCCCGGAGTCCTGACGACGTGAGCCCTCACTCCAACGACGCAACGGATTGGCTGCACCTCACCCTGGTTCCCGAGCTGAACCCGCGGGGGCAGCGTGCGCTGCTGGCCGCGTTCGGCAGCCCCGGGGCGGCGGTGGGAGCGTCCGTCACTGCAGCGGCGGCCATCGTCGGCGCCGATGCCGCGCATGCCCTGGCTCGCGGGCCGGAACCGGGCCTCCTCGAACGCACGCTCCAGTGGCTCGCCGAACCGGGCCGCCACCTGGTCGCGCTCGGCGATGCCGCATATCCGCAGGCGCTGCTGGAGGCGGGGGACCCGCCTTGCGTGCTGTACGTGCAGGGCCGGTGCGAGCTGCTCAACGCCCCCGCCATCGCCATAGTGGGCAGCCGCAACGCCACACCGCAAGGCGTGCGGGATGCCGAGGCATTCGCCGCAGCGTTTTCGGGCGCCGGCTTCTGCGTCGTGAGCGGCCTTGCGATCGGTATCGATGCGGCGGCGCACCGGGGCGGCCTCAAGGCGGCGGGATCCAGCATCGCCGTCCTCGGCACCGGCCCCGATCGCGTGTATCCGGCGAGCAACCGCGCGCTCGCCCACGCCCTGGCAGAAGGGGGCTGCCTCATGACCGAGTACCCCTTGGGGATGCCCGCGGTCCCCGGGAACTTCCCGCGTCGCAACCGTCTCATCAGTGGTCTCGCGAGCGGCGTGCTGGTGGTGGAGGCGGCGCTCGAAAGCGGCTCGCTCATCACCGCGAGGCTGGCCGCGGAGCAGAACCGCGAAGTCTTCGCGATCCCCGGCTCCATCCATTCCACGCTGTCGAAGGGTTGTCACGCGCTGATCCGGCAGGGAGCGAAGCTCGTGGAATGCGCGCAGGACGTACTTTCGGAGCTCGGCCATGTGGGCATGCCTGCGCAGTCGCCGTCGCCGCCGCGCGCAGCTCCGCACCCGCTGCTGGACCTCGTGGGCCACGAGCCGTTCTCCCTGGAGCAGCTCGCGCAACGCACCGGCAAGCCCGCCGCCGCGCTGGCCGCGCAGTTCACCCTGCTGGAGGTCGAGGGCCGCATCGCCGCGCTGCCCGGCGGCTGGTTCCAGCGCGTCGAGCACGCCATCTAGTGCGCGCGCACGGTCGCCGCGAAGGCACGCTATATTGAAAAAGGACATCGACTGACCCCCATGGCATCCAACCTGCTCATCGTCGAGTCGCCATCGAAGGCGAAAACGCTCAAGAAGTACCTCGGCAAGGATTTCGAGATCCTCGCTTCGTATGGGCACGTGCGCGACCTGGTGCCGAAGACCGGCGCCGTGGATCCGGACGACAACTTCCGCATGACGTATGAGCTCATCGACCGCAATTCCAAGCACGTCGACGCGATCGCCAAGGCCGTCAAGGATGCCGATACCGTCCTGCTCGCGACGGACCCGGACCGGGAGGGCGAGGCCATCGCGTGGCACCTTTCCGAGATCCTCAAGGGCCGCAAGGCGTTGAAGGACAAGCTCGTGCAGCGCGTCGTCTTCTACGAGATCACCGAGGGCGCGGTGAAGGAGGCGGTGAAGAATCCGCGCAGCATCTCGATGGACCTGGTGAATGCGCAGCAGGCACGCCGCGCGCTGGACTACCTGGTCGGCTTCAACCTCTCGCCGCTGCTGTGGAAGAAGATCCGCCGCGGCCTGTCGGCCGGGCGCGTGCAGAGCCCGGCGCTGCGCCTGATCGTCGAGCGCGAGCTCGAGATCGAGCGCTTCACGAGCCAGGAATACTGGACCATCCACTTCGACAGCCAGAAGAATCGCATCCCGTTCACCACGCGCCTCACGCACTTCGCCGGCGAGAAGCTGGACCAGTTCGCCGTCGGCAACGGCGAGCGCGAGGCCGAGATCCGCCGCTTCCTCGAGGAGCACGGCAAGGGCCAGGCCCGCGTGGTGGAGGTGGAGAAGAAGCGCAAGCTGCGTTCGCCCGCGGCGCCGTTCACCACCTCCACGCTGCAGCAGGAAGCGGTGCGCAAGCTCGGCTTCACCACGGACCGCACGATGAAGGTCGCGCAGAGCCTCTACGAAGGCGTGACCGTGGGCAAGGTCGTCACCGGCCTCATCACCTACATGCGCACGGATTCGGTCACGCTCTCGAAGGATGCGATCGCGGAGATGCGCGGCTACATCACCAGGACCTACGGCAGCGAGTACCTGCCGAAAGCGCCGGTCGAGTATCGCGCCACCTCCAAGAACGCGCAGGAAGCGCACGAGGCCATTCGCCCCACGTCGATTGCGCGCACGCCGGATTCGGTCGCGCCGTTCCTCAACGAAGAGCAGCGCAAGCTCTACGAGATGATCTGGAAACGGGCGATCGCCTCGCAGATGACCCCCGCCAAGTTCGATACCACCGCGGTCGATTTCAGCGTCGGCGGGGAAGGCAACCTTTTCCGCGCGACCGGCCAGACGATGGTGTTCCCGGGCTTCTACGCCGTCTACCACGAGGACGAGGACGACACCGTCGAGGAAGAGGACAAGCGCCTGCCGCCGCTCGACAGGGGCGACACCGTCGCCATCGAGAAGCTCTATGGCGAGCAGCACTTCACGCAGCCTCCGCCGCGTTATTCGGAAGCGAGCCTGGTGAAGGCGCTCGAGCAGTACGGCATCGGCCGGCCGTCGACCTATGCCTCGATCATCTCCACGCTGCAGAAGCGCGAGTACGTGACGCTCGACAAGAAGCGCTTCATGCCGACGGATGTCGGCCGCATCGTGAACAAGTTCCTGAGCGAGCACTTCGCGCACTGGGTCGACTACGAGTTCACCGCCAAGATGGAGGACGAGCTCGACGACATCTCCAACGGCAAGGAAGAGTGGCTGCCGGTGCTGGAGCGCTTCTGGAAGGATTTCTCCGCGCAGGTGGACGAGAAGGAATCGGTCTCGCGCAAGGACGTCACCCAGGAGCAGCTCGAGGAAACCTGCCCGAAATGCGGCAAGTTCCACCTCACCATCCGGCTGGGGCGCCGCGGCCGCTTCATCGGCTGCGCGGGTTATCCGGATTGCGACTACACGCGCAACCTCGATGGCTCGGAGGGCGGGGAGGCCGCGAAGCGCGAGATCGGCACGGATCCCGAAAGCGGCAAGCTGATCCAGCTCCTGCAGGGGCCGTTCGGACCCTACATCCAGCTGGGCGAGATGGAAGGCGAGAAGAAGCCCAAGCGCGTCTCGGTGCCGAAGAACATCGCGCCGGATGCGGTCGACATGGCGGTCGCGCTCAAGCTCCTGGCACTGCCGCGGGACCTGGGGCCGCACCCCGAGACCGCCAAGAAGGTGGTCGCGGCCATCGGACGCTTCGGCCCGTACGTGAGCCACGATGGCAACTTCAAGTCGATCCCCAAGGACGAGAGTGTCTTCGATATCGCGCTCGATCGCGCCGTGGCGCTGCTGAAGGAGCCCAAGTCGTTCAGCGCGCGCGGTGCGCTCAAGGTGCTCGGCAAGCATCCCGAGGACAGCCAACCGGTGGCGCTTTACTCCGGCCGCTACGGGCCGTACGTGAAGCACGGCAAGGTGAATGCGACGCTGCCGGACGAGAACATGATCTCCACGGTGACGCTCGAGGAGGCGGTGGAGCTCCTCGCCGCCAAGTCCGGCAAGGGCAAGTCGAAGACGCCTGCCAAGGGGAAGCCCAAGGCCGCGGCCAAGGGCACCAAGCCCGCGAGCAAGGCGAAGATGAAGAAGGCGGCCTAGCGGCAGGCAGCCGCGTCAGGGCTTACTTCGTCGCGGTATTCGGGTCCGGACTGCGCACGTCGGGACGTCGCGCATCGGCGGCGGTTTCCCGCGTCGGCAGCACGATCCGCCAACGCATCCCGTCCTTGCGCAGGTGCAGCCCGCGGTGGCGCACCAGGTAGCGTATGCCCACCAGTGCGGCGAGGAAGCCCGAAGCCGCGCCCACCGCGAGCGACCAGCGCGGGCCGAAGCGATCGGCCACCCAGCCCACGAACGGCGCGCCCAGCGGCGTGCAACCCAACGCGATCGCCATGTAGATCGCCATCACGCGGCCGCGCATGGCGGGCTCGGTCCAGAGCTGCACGGTGCTGTTCGCGGTGGTGTTGAAGGTCTGCGCCGCCAGTCCGACGAGCACGAGTAAGAAACCGAAGGTCCAGTACGTCGGCATGACGGCGGCGAGGCCCAGGCTCGTGCCGAAGGCGGCCGCCGCCACCAGCAGCAGCATCGCGCGCGGCTTCTCGCGGCCCGCGGCCACGAGCGCACCGGCGACCGAGCCTACCGCGAGCATCGAGCTCAGCAGGCCGAACTCGTGCGAGCCGGCGTGGAATTCCCGCACCGCCATCGCGGACACGAAGACCGGGAAGTTGATGCCGAACGTCATGATGAGGAAAAGCATCGCCAGCACCGTCACGAGTTGCGGACGCCCGCGCACATAGGCGAATCCCTCGAGGAGGCTGCCGGCCTTGCGCACGGCGCGCTCCTTGCGATGCAGCTCCTGCTTGCGCAGGAACGAGAGCGCCACGATCACCGCGACGAAGGAGCCCGCGTTCAGCAGGAATACCCATCCCGTGCCGATCCCCGCGATCAGCACCCCGGCGATCGCCGGGCCGATCATGCGCGCCGCGTTGAACGAGGTGGAGTTGAGCGCGACGGCGTTCGAGAGCAGCGCATCGGAGACCAGCTCCGCCACGAAGGTCTGCCGCGCAGGCGCGTCGAAGGCCGTGACGCATCCCAGCAGCAGCGCGAACACGTAGACATGCCAGAGCTGCACGTGGCCGGTCACCGTGAGGACGCCCAGGCCGAACGCGAGCAGCCCCTGGGCGGACTGCGTGAAGAGCAGCAGCTTGCGGCGATCGAGATGATCGGCGGCGAAACCCGTGAGCGGCAGCAACGCGAGCGACGGCCCGAACTGCAACGCCATCACGATCCCGACCGCGCTCGCGCTGTGGTCGGTGAGCTCGGCCAGGACGATCCAGTCCTGCGCCGTGCGCTGCATCCACGTGCCGATGTTGGACACGAAGGCGCCTGCCGCCCACAGGCGGTAGTTGAAGCTGTGCAGCGAACGGAAGACCGTCGAGAAAGGCATCGGAGGGGGCAGAAAATCAAAGGCCCCTCGCGGGGCCCTTGCTGTTACGCGTCCCGGCTTCGCCGGGCCTTGCAATAGGGACCGTCGTCAGACGTCGAGGTTCGACACCCCGAGCGCATTGCTCTCGATGAACTGGCGGCGCGGCTCCACGTCATCTCCCATCAACGTCTGGAAGATCTCGCCGGCGCTGATCGCGTCGTCGATCTGCACCTTGAGCAGGATGCGCTTGGTGGGATCCATGGTGGTTTCCCAGAGCTGCTCGGGGTTCATCTCGCCCAGCCCCTTGTAGCGCTGGATCGCCATCGAGCCCTTGGCCTCCGCGAGCAGCCACTCGAGGCCCTCGCGGAACGACTTGATCGAGCGCACCGTCTCGCCGCGCTTCACCTCGGCATCGTCGCGGATGAGGCCGGTGAGGGTCTGGGCCGTGCGCACGATCTGCGCGTAGTCCCCGCCTTCGAGGAACGCGTGGTCGATGACCGTTTCGACCTTGTTGCCGTGCACGATCTTCTCCAGCCGCAGGCGCCAGCCGTCGGACGTGGGATCGCGCTCGATGTGCGCCTTGGGCGGATGCGGCGCCAGCGCCTGCAGGATCGCGCGTTCCGCCTCGGCGGCGCCTTCCATGTCCGCCAGCGAGATCTTCGGCATGCCGAGCATCGCGTGCAGCACCGCGGAATCCATCGCGATCGAAAGCCGCTCGATGACGGCCTCGGTCACCAGGTATTGGGACGCGATGCGCTCGAGCGCTTCGCCCGCGAGCGCCGCGGCGCCGCCGCCCGGCATGAGCGCCGCGCCATTGAGCGCGCGCCGCAGCTGGTGCTGCTTCAGCTCGTGCTCGTCCTTCAGGTACCGCTCTTCCTTGCCGCTCTTCACCTTGTAGAGCGGCGGCTGGGCCACGTAGATGTGGCCCTTCTCGATCAGCATCGGCATCTGCCGGTAGAAGAACGTGAGCAGCAGCGTGCGAATGTGCGCACCGTCCACATCCGCGTCCGTCATGATGATGATGCGGTGGTAGCGCAGCTTCTCGAGGTTGAAGTCCTCGCCGATGCCCGCGCCGAGCGCGGTGATGAGCGTGGCCACCTCGTTCGAGGTGATGATCTTGTCGATGCGGGCGCGCTCGACGTTGAGGATCTTGCCCTTGAGGGGGAGGATCGCCTGGTTGCGGCGGTCGCGCCCCTGCTTGGCCGAGCCGCCGGCGGAATCGCCCTCGACGAGATAGAGCTCGCAGAGCGACGGATCCCGCTCCTGGCAATCGGCGAGCTTGCCGGGAAGGCCCACGCCGTCGAAGACGCCCTTGCGGCGCGTGAGCTCGCGCGCCTTGCGCGCGGCCTCGCGGGCGCGCGCCGCCTCGACGATCTTGGTGCAGATGATCTTCGCATCCTGTGGCTTCTCGAGCAGGAACTCGGCGAGCTTCTGGCCCACGACCTCGCTCACGACCGGCTGCACTTCGGAGGAGACCAGCTTGTCCTTGGTCTGCGACGAGAACTTCGGCTCCGGCACCTTCACCGAGAGCACGCAGGTGAGGCCCTCGCGCATGTCGTCGCCGGTGGTCTCGACCTTCGCCCTCTTCGCGATCTCCTGGCTCTCGATGTAGTTGTTGATGGTGCGCGTCATCGCGGCACGCAGGCCCGTGAGGTGGGTGCCGCCATCGCGCTGCGGAATGTTGTTGGTGAAGCACTGCACCGACTCGCCGTACGAGTCGTTCCACTGCATCGCCACTTCCACGGTGATGCCGTCCTTCTCGCCCACGGCGTGGAAGATGTTGTTGTGGAGCACCGTCTTCGAGCGGTTCATGTACTCGACGAACCCCTTCACCCCGCCGGTATGGGCGAAGTTCTCGCTCTTGTTGGTGCGCTGGTCGATCATCTCGATCTTCACGCCGTTGTTCAGGAACGAGAGCTCGCGCAGACGCTTGGCGAGGATCTCGTAGTGGAACTCGATGTGCGTGAAGGTTTCCGGGGACGCGAGGAAATGCACCTCCGTGCCGCGGCGATCGGTCTCGCCGGTGACCTCGAGGGGCTTCACCGCCACGCCATGGTGGAACTCCATGAAGTGCGCGCGGCCGCCTCTCCAGATGCGCAGCTTCAGCCACTCGGACAATGCGTTCACCACTGAGACGCCCACGCCGTGCAGGCCGCCGGAGACCTTGTACGAGTTCTGGTCGAACTTGCCGCCGGCGTGCAGCTCGGTCATGACGATCTCGGCGGCCGAACGCTTGAGGTCGTCGTCTTCCTTCACGTCGGTGGGAATGCCGCGGCCGTTGTCCACCACGGAGATCGAGTTGTCCGTGTGGATGATCACCTTGATGTCGTCGCAATGCCCCGCGAGCGTCTCGTCGATGGCGTTGTCGACCACCTCGAAGACCATGTGGTGCAGCCCGGTGCCGTCGGACGTATCGCCGATGTACATGCCGGGACGCTTGCGGACCGCCTCGAGCCCCTTGAGGATCTTGATGCTGTCGGAGTTGTATTCGGCCATCGGGCGGCCAACGGGGATGCTCACTTCGGGAAGCGTTGCCATTGAGTTCCTGGTTTCAAACTGCGAATGCGGGCCATCAGATGCGCATCGGCATCACGACGTACTTGAAATCCTCGCGCCCCGGCACCTGGATGAGCGCGCTCGAGTTCGAGTCGCCCATCATGATCGACACCGTCGGCGAATCCACGTGGTTCAGCACGTCGAGCAGGTACGAGATGTTGAAGCCGATATCGAGCGGATCCCCGTCGTACTCGACGGCGAGGCCTTCCTCGGCCTCCTCCTGCTCGTTGTTCGTGCAGATGATCGACAGCGCGTCCTTGGTGAAGACCAGGCGCACGCCGCGAATCTTCTCGTTGGAGAGGATGGCGGCGCGGTTGAGCGACTGCGCGAGCTGCGGGCGGTCCAGCGACACGCGGTTCTTGTGCGTGGTCGGGATGACCTTCTGGTAATCCGGAAACTTGCCCTCGACGATCTTGGAGACGATCTCGATGCCGCCGAAGGAAAAGCGCGCCTGGTTGGAGCCGATCGCGAGGGAGACCGGCTCGTCGCTGTCGGCGAGGAGCTTGATCAGCTCCAGCACGGTCTTGCGCGGCAGGATCGCTTCGACCTGCCCGTGGTCGCCATCGAGCGCCTGGCTGGCATACGAGAGGCGATGGCCATCGGTGGCGACCACGCGCAAGGTGCTGCCATCGACCGAGAACAGCACGCCGTTCAGGTAATAGCGGATGTCCTGCACCGCCATCGCGAACTGCACCAGCCGCAGCGCATCCTTGAGCGCCTTCTGCGGCAGGGTAAGCGTCTTCGAGGCATCGCGCGCCTCGACCATGCGCGGGAACTCGCCGGCCGCGAGCGTCTGCAGGTTGAAGCGGCTCTTGCCCGCCCGCACCGTCATGCGGTTTTCCTTGGCCTCGATGGCGACTTCCACGTCCTCGGGCAGCGAGCGGAGGATGTCGTAGAGCTTGCGGGCACCGGCCGTGACGCTGCCGTCCGCATTGCCGTCGAGCGCGGCCGTGGAGGTGATCTGCACCTCGAGGTCGGTCGCGAGGAAGTTCACCTTCCCGTCGCCGGCGGTGATCAGCACGTTCGACAGGATCGGCAGCGTGTGCCGGCGCTCGACGATGCCGGTGACCTGCTGGAGGGGGCCCAGGAGCTTGTCGTTGGTCGTTCTGATTTTAAGCATGATCTTTATGAAAATAGATTGCTAATAGCTAATAGGAGACGCCCCGGAGCGGGATAACTCCAGAAAGCTTTTCGCGATCAATGCGTTGACAGGCAAATGAAATGGGGGTGAAACGGCTGGCCGGCAAGGGCAACCTGTGGATAACCCGCCCGCGACGGGAAGCCGGCAAAACAGTCCACAGTTTCTTCATGCGTTGTACGGCGCTCATCCCAGCAGGATCTGCTGCAGCTGCGCGTAGTCGCGCGCGAATTCCTGGTCGGTCTCGCGCAGCTCGAGCGTCTTGCGGCATGCGTGCAGGACGGTGGTGTGGTCGCGGCCGCCGAAGGCCTCGCCGATTTCCGGCAGGCTTTGCTGCGTGAGTTCCTTGGCCAGCGCCATCGCCACCTGCCGCGGACGGGCGACCGAGCGGAAGCGCTTCTTCGAGTACATCTCCGAGACCTTGATCTTGAAGTAGTCGGCCACGGTCTTCTGGATGTTCTCGATCGAGACCTGGCGGTTCAGGACCGCGAGGAGATCCTTCAGCGCCTCGCGCGCGGTGGTGACATTGACCGCGGCGTTGTTGAAGCGGGCGTATGCGAGCACTCGCTTGAGGGCGCCTTCGAGCTCCCGGACGTTGGAGCGGATGTGCTTGGCGATGAAGAAGGCCACGTTCTCGTCCACGCGCACGCCATCGTTCTCGGCCTTCTTGAGCAGGATGGCCACGCGCATCTCGAGCTCCGGCGGCTCGACCGCCACGGTGAGGCCCCAGCCGAAGCGCGAGATGAGGCGCTCCTCGATGCCGGTCATCTCCTTCGGGAAGCAATCGCTGGTGATCGCGACCTGCTTGTGCGCCTCGAAGAGCGCGTTGAAGGTGTAGAAGAACTCTTCCTGCGAGCGCGACTTGCCGACGAAGAACTGCACGTCGTCGATGAGGAAGAGGTCGAGCGAACGGTAATAGCGCTTGAGCGAATCGAAGCTCTTGTGCTGGTAGGCACGCACCACATCGGCCACGAACTGCTCGGCATGGATGTAGCGAACCTTGGCCTTCGGGTTGCGCTTGAGCACCTCGATGCCGATGGCCTGCAGCAGGTGCGTCTTGCCGAGGCCCGTGCCGCCATAGATGAAGAGGGGGTTGTACGCGGTGCCGGGATTCTCGGCCACCTGGATCGCCGCGGCGCGCGCGATCTGGTTGGCCTTGCCGTTCACGAAGTTGTCGAAGGTGAAGCCCGGATTGAGCCGGTGCTCCTCGCGATTGGGGCGCTCCACGGGCGGCGCCCCGATGGGCACCGGCTCCGGCACGATCATCTCGGTGTCGGCCGGCTTCTCGTCGAGCACCAGGTTCACGTCCAGGCGCACGCCGGCGACGCGCTCGACGCGCGATTCGATCTTCGAAAGGAGGTTCGAGCGCACCCAGCGCAGCACGTGGTGGTTGGGCGCCAGCAGGACCAGCTGCTCTCCCTGTCGCTCGGCTTTCAGTGGCTTGATCCACGTGTCGAACTGCTGCGCGGGCAGCTCCTTCTTGAGCTCGGCGGCAAGCGACGGCCAAAGCGAATCCATGTGGGTGATCGAGGTGGGCAGGGGACGTGGACGAAGCGGCGGGAGAGAACTGAAATTTTACCCGGAATGCGGGTACTTATCCACAGACACCGGAGGGTCATCGCGCTGTCCGATGGCCCATGACGGGTGACAGCTTCGCGCGGAATCGGCTATACTTTCACGCTTTTCCCCGGGCCATCGGGGATGTCAAGGGTTCAATGCCATGAAACGCACTTTCCAGCCGTCGACGGCTCACCGCAAGAAGACCCACGGCTTTCGCGTGCGCATGAAGACGGCCGCCGGCCGCGCGGTGATCAACGCCCGCCGCGCCAAGGGCCGCAAGCGCATCGCGGTCTGACGCCGCCGATGCCGCGGGACGCGCGGCCCGAGGGCTTTTCCCGGCGTCACCGATTCCATACGCGTGGGGCCTTCGGTCCCATCCTCGGAAGCCCGCGCAAGCTGCGTGGGCGCCTTGTCGTGATTCACGTGGCGAGCGGCACGACCGCGTCGTCGCGCCTGGGCGTAGCGCTCACGCGCCGCCTGGTGCCGAGCGCCTGCGAGCGCAACCGCGTGAAGCGCGTGGCGCGCGAGGTTTTCCGCCGTCATCCCGTGAAAGTGATGGGCCTCGATTGTGTCGTGGCATTGCGCGAGCGTTTCGCCCCGGAGCAGGTGGAACCCCTGCGCGCCGAGCTCGCGCGCCTCTTCGACCAGCTCGCGGCCGGGCGCATCCGTTGAATGGCGCGGCTCCTGCTGGCCCTGATCCGGGCCTATCGCTACCTGTTGAGCCCATGGTGGGGAGGCAGTTGCCGCTTCACGCCGTCCTGCTCCAGCTATGCGATGGAAGCGATCGAGCGGCACGGCGCTGTCCGGGGCGGTTGGCTCGCCCTGCGGCGGATCGCGCGTTGTCATCCCTGGTGCGCCGGCGGTTTCGACCCGGTGCCCTGAGCACACTCCAAAAATGATGGATATCCAGCGACTCATCGCCCTCGTCGTCTTCTCGGTCTCCGCGCTGATGCTGTGGGAAGCGTGGCAGAAGCACAATGCGCCCCAGCACGTCGCCGCGCCCGCCACCGTCGCCACGCCCAGTGCGGTGCCGCAGCCGAGCACGACGCTGAACGCGCCGGCCCCTGGCGGCACCACGCCCGGGACCACGGCGCCCGCGCCGCCGACGGCTGCCGCCGCGGTCGCGTCCGGTGAGCCGATCATCGTGCGCACCGACCTGATGGAGGTCGAGCTCAACACGGCCGGTGGCGACATCCGCCGCGTGACGTTCACCAGCGTCTTCGGCGCCCAGCATCCGGACCAGCCGCTGACACTCCTCGGCCCCGATCCCAAGCAATTCTTCATCACGCAGTCCGGGCTCCTGGGCGAAGGCCTGCCTTCGCACAAGTCGATCTACCAGGCCGAAGCGCCGTCGTATGCCCTGGGACAGGGGCAGGAGAGCGTCGAGGTCCGCCTGCGGGCGAAGGACGTGAACGGCTACGAGGTGGTGAAGCGCCTGCGCTTCCATCGCGGCACTTACGTGATCGATGTCGCCTACGACATCACCAATCGCACCGACAAGCCGGCTGCGCCGTACGCGTACTTCCAGTTCCTGCGCGACGGCAATCCCCCTGGGGAGGAGGCCGCGCAGACGAGCAAGTTCGGCGGCGTGAGCACCTTCACCGGGCCCGCCGTGTACACCGACGAGAGCAAGTTCGCGAAGGTGTCGTTCGACGACGTGGCCAAGGGCAAGACGCCGTATCCGAAGAAGGCCAAGGACGGCTGGATCGCGATCGTGCAGCACTATTTCGTGTCCGCGTGGATGCCCGCCGAGGGCGTCGAGCGCGAGTTCTTCACCAACAAGGTCGGCGACAACCTGTACACCGCCGGCGTGGTGGTTCCCGCCGGCACGATCGCGCCGAATGCCACGGCGACGGTGGATGTGCCCGTCTACATCGGGCCGCAGGAGAAGGTGCGCCTCGAGAAGCTGCCGGCCGGCATGAACCTGGTGGTCGACTACGGCTGGCTGTACGTGATCGCGGCGCCGCTCTTCTGGCTGCTGAAGACCATCCACTCCGTGGTGCGCAACTGGGGATGGTCCATCATCATCCTCACGATCCTCATCAAGCTCGTGTTCTATCCGCTCAATGCCAAGGCGGGCCGCTCCATGGCGCAGATGAAGGTGCTGCAGCCGAAGATGGAGAAGCTGAAGCAGCTCTACGGCGAGGACCGCCAGAAGCTGAACCAGGCGATGATGGAGCTCTACCGCACCGAGAAGATCAATCCGCTCGGCGGCTGCCTGCCGATCGTGGTGCAGATCCCGGTGTTCATCGCGCTCTACTGGGTGCTGCTCGCTTCGATCGAGCTGCGGCATGCGCCGTGGATCGGCTGGATCCACGACCTCTCGGCGCCGGATCCGTACCTTATCCTGCCGATCCTCTACGCGCTGTCGATGCTGGCGCAGACGCGCATCAATCCGCAGCCCGCGGATCCGGTGCAGGCGCGGGTGATGATGATCATGCCGATCGTCTTCAGCATCTTCTTCCTCTTCTTCCCGTCGGGACTGGTCCTGTACTGGGTGGTGCAGAACCTCCTGTCCATCCTGCAGCAGTGGCACATCAACCGCACCCTCAAGGCCGAGGCGAAGGCGAAGGCGCGCCACTGACGGCGGGCGGCGACACGATCGCCGCCATCGCCACGCCCGCGGGCCGCGGCGGCATCGGGGTCGTGCGCGTTTCGGGTCCCCGCGTTTGCCGCATTGCCGAAGGCGTGCTCGGCAGGGTGCCCGCGCCGCGCCTGGCGACACTCGCCGCTTTCCGCGATGCGCACGGCGAAGCGATCGATCGCGGCATCGCACTCTTCTTCCCCGCGCCGCACTCGTACACCGGCGAGGACATCCTCGAGCTGCAGGGTCACGGCGGGCCGGTGGTGATGCTCGAGCTCGTCCGCCGTTGCGTGGCGCTCGGTGCCCGCCTGGCCGAGCCCGGCGAGTTCACGCGGCGCGCCTTCCTGAACGAACGCATGGACCTCGCGCAAGCCGAAGCGGTGGCCGACCTCATCGATGCCGCGAGCGTGGAAGCCGCGCGCAGCGCCTCGCGCTCCCTCTCGGGCGTGTTCTCGGCACGCATCCATGCGCTGTCCGATGCGCTCCTGCATTTGCGCATGCACGTGGAAGCGTGCATCGACTTCCCGGAGGAGGAGATCGATCCGGCGGATCGCTCGCGGCAGGCGGCATGGCTGGAGGCGCTGCGGGCGGACTTCGATCGGTTGCTGGAGGAGGCCAGGCAGGGCGCCGTCTTGCGCGAAGGGCTCGTGGTCGTGCTTGCGGGGCGGCCCAACGTGGGCAAGTCGAGCCTCCTCAACCGGCTGGCGGGCGAGGACGTGGCCATCGTGACGCCGCTCGCGGGGACCACGCGCGATTACGTGCGCGCCTCCATCAGCATCGAAGGCGTGCCGATCCATCTCGTCGATACCGCGGGGCTGCGCGAATCCGACGATGTCATCGAGCGCATGGGTGTCGAGCGAAGCTGGCGCGCGTTGCAGTCCGCGGGTGCCGCGCTCTTCGTCGAAGAGGCGCAGGGTGAGCTGCCCGAAGACGAAGCGCTTCGCGCACGGCTGCCCCAAGGGCTTGCGTTCGCGCGCGTCGTGAACAAGATCGACCTGGCGGACGGCCGTCCGGGGCGAAGCGAAGGGCCGGAGACGGTCATCCGGCTTTCGGCCCGGACCGGCGAAGGTGTGGCGGATCTGCGGGGTTGGCTGTTGGAAGTGGCCGGCTGGAAGCCGCACGGGGAGGGGCTTTTCATCGCCCGGGAAAGGCACGTCCGCGGGCTGGAGGCCGCCAAGGACGCCCTCGAAAGGGCTGCGGGAGCGCAAGCATTTGAAATTGCAGCAGAAGAGCTCAGGCTGGGCCACCTGGCACTGGGGTCTATCGTCGGAGAAGTAAGCGCTGACGATTTATTAGGAGAAATTTTTTCCCGATTTTGCATCGGGAAGTGATGTTCCACGTGGAACCTCCGCACCGACGTTCCACGTGGAACGTAGGGTCCCGGGGCCCGTTTGGCGTAGAATGACGCCTAGTCGCCCCGCCCATCCCGGCGGGGCGTTTTCTCTTCCCCTATGGACTTTCCCAAGCGATTCGACGTCATCGTCGTGGGCGGCGGCCACGCCGGCACGGAGGCAGCATTGGCCGCGGCCCGGATGGGCGCGCGCACGCTGCTGCTGACGCACGCGATCGAGACGCTCGGCCAGATGTCGTGCAACCCGTCCATCGGCGGCATCGGCAAGGGCCACCTCGTCCGCGAGGTCGATGCCCTGGGGGGTGCGATGGCGATCGCGACGGACGAGGCCGGCATCCAATTCCGCACGCTCAACGCGAGCAAGGGTCCTGCGGTCCGGGCCACCCGTGCCCAGGCCGACCGCGTCCTGTACCGTGCCGGCATTCGCCGGCGGCTCGAAAGCCAGCCGAACCTCTGGCTTTTCCAGCAGGCCGTCGACGACCTGGTTCTTTCCGGCGACCGCGTCGTGGGCGCCATCACGGCCATCGGCCTGCGTTTCCACGCCGAGGCCGTGGTCCTCACCGCCGGCACCTTCCTCGGCGGACTGGTCCACGTCGGGCTCTCCCGCTACCAGGCAGGCCGGGCCGGCGACCCGCCCTCGATCTCGCTGGCGTCACGGCTGCGCGAGCTCCAGCTTCCCGCCGGGCGGCTCAAGACCGGCACGCCGCCCCGCATCGACGGGCGCAGCATCGATTTTTCGCGGCTCCAGGAGCAACCGGGCGATCGGCCCGAGCCGGTGTTTTCGTTCCTGGGCGACCGCGCGATGCATCCGCGGCAGGTCAGCTGCTGGGTCACGCACACCAACGAGCGCACCCACGAAATCATCCGCGCCGGTCTCGACCGCTCGCCCATGTTCACCGGCGTGATCGAGGGCGTGGGGCCGCGCTACTGCCCTTCGATCGAGGACAAGATCCACCGCTTCGCCGGCAAGCCGTCGCACCAGATCTTCCTCGAGCCCGAAGGCCTCACGACCCACGAGTTCTACCCCAACGGCATCTCGACCAGCCTGCCGTTCGACGTGCAGCTCGAGCTGGTGCATTCGATCCCGGGCCTGGAAAACGCGCACCTGCTGCGCCCCGGATACGCCATCGAGTACGACTACTTCGATCCGCGGGGCCTCAAGGCGACGCTGGAGACCAAGGCGCTGGCGGGGCTCTTCTTCGCCGGGCAGATCAACGGCACGACCGGCTACGAGGAGGCGGCGGCCCAGGGGTTGCTGGCGGGCGCCAACGCGGCGCTGCTGGCGCGCGGCGAGCCCGGCTGGTCGCCGCGGCGGGACGAAGCGTACCTCGGCGTGCTCGTTGACGACCTCGTGACACGCGGCGTTTCGGAGCCGTACCGCATGTTCACCAGCCGGGCGGAGTATCGCCTGCAGCTGCGCGAGGACAATGCGGATGTCCGTCTCACCGAGACCGGCCGCCGGCTGGGCCTGGTCGATGACGCGCGCTGGTCGCAGTTCTGCCGCAAACGCGAGGCGGTGGCGGCCGAAACCCGGCGGCTGCGGACCACCTTCGTGCACCCCGGCGAGATGGGGACGGCGCTCGAAGCCGAAACCTTCGGGCAGCCGTTGGAGCGGGAGTATTCGCTCTTCGACCTGCTGCGCCGGCCTGAAGTGAGCTACGCCGGCCTCGCGCGGGCGATGCCCGGCCCGCAGGTCGCGACCGACGTGGCCGAGCAGGTCGAGGTCGAGGCCAAGTACGCGGGCTACATCGAGCGGCAGCGCGACGAGGTGCGCCGCCAGCTGGCGCAGGAAAACGTCGCCATCCCGGCCGATCTCGATTACGCCACGGTCCACGGCCTCTCGCGGGAGGTGCAGCAGCGGCTGGCGCAGGGGCGTCCCCAGACCATCGGCCAGGCCTCGCGCATGCAGGGCATCACACCGGCGGCGATTTCCCTGCTGCTGGTGCACCTGAAGCGGCGCACGCTGGAAGGCCGCACGGAGGAAAAACAGGCATGAGCGAAGCCCTGACGATCGACGCGGGCGTGCGCGCCCTCGGACTGCAGGTCCCGGCCGGCAGGCTGGAGCTTTTCGAACGCCACCTCGAGCTGCTCGCGA
Source organism: Usitatibacter sp. (assembly GCA_035553995.1). Lineage (GTDB taxonomy): Bacteria > Pseudomonadota > Gammaproteobacteria > Burkholderiales > Usitatibacteraceae > Usitatibacter. Next base: position 24,490 of record DATMJE010000316.1, read on the forward strand.
AGTGGAACCGGGTGCATAACCTCACCGCCGTGCGCGAAGCCGGCCAGATGGTCGTCGTGCACGTGCTGGACAGCCTTTCGCTGGTGCCCCACCTGGGCGACGCCGGGACGCTGGTCGACGTCGGGACCGGCGCCGGTTTTCCCGGCATCCCGATCGCGATCGCCCGTCCCGACATCCAGGTGACGCTGGTCGATTCCAGCCACAAGAAATGCACGTTCCTCGAGCAGGCCAAGGCCGAGCTGGGCCTGGGGAACGTCCGCGTGGTCTGCGATCGGGTCGAGCGCTGGAAGCCGGCCGCGCCATTCGATGTCGTGGTCTCGCGGGCCTTTGCGGAGCTTTCCGACTTCGTCTCGCAGGCCGGCCACCTGGCCCGTCCCGGCGGGCGCCTGCTGGCGATGAAGGGGGTCCACCCGTTCGAGGAGATCGCGCGCGTGCCCACGACGCACCGCGTGGCCGAGGTGGTCGAGCTGAAGGTGCCGAGCCTGGACGCGCGCCGCCACCTCGTGTGCCTGGAGGCGGCCTGATGGGGCGTGTCTTCGTCATCGCCAACCAGAAGGGCGGGGTGGGCAAGACGTCCATCGCCGTGAACCTGTCGGCGAGCCTCGCGCACTACGGCCGGCGCGCGCTGCTGGTCGACCTGGATCCGCAGGGCAACGCCACGACGGGCAGCGGGATCGACAAGGGCACCTGCGAGCGCACCGTCTACGGCGTGCTGCTGGGCGAGCATCCGGTCGCCGACGCCGTGCGGCCCTGCGAGGGCGGCTACGACGTCGTGCCTTCCAATCGCGACCTGGCTGGCGCCGAGGTCGAGCTCATCTCCGTCGAGCGGCGCGAATTCCGGCTGCGCGACGCGCTGCAATCGATTGGCGCAAACTATGACTTTGTCGTTATCGATTGTCCGCCCGCATTGAACATGCTGACGGTGAACGGCTTCGCCGCGGCCGACGCGGTGATCATCCCGATGCAGTGCGAGTACTACGCGCTGGAGGGCCTCACGGACCTGGTGGGCACGCTGCGCAAGGTGAAGCAGAACCTGAACCCGCGCATCGAGATCGAGGCGCTCGTGCGCACGATGTACGACCCGCGCAGCACGCTCACGGTGCAGGTCTCCGACGAGCTGAAGCGCCACTATGGCGACAAGGTGTTCGACACCGTCATCCCGCGCAACATCCGCATCGCCGAGGCGCCGTCGTTCGGCAAGCCCGTGCTGCTGCACGACCCGGCCTCCAAGGGCGCCCAGGCGCACCTGCAGTTCGCGCGCGAGCTGCTCGCCCGCAACGGCTTCGAAGTGAAGGAGGCCGCATGACGGTGCGCGCCAAGGGGCTCGGGCGCGGGCTCGATGCCTTGCTGGGCGGCAATTCGGCACCGCGCGAGCGCGAAGAGCTGGCGCAATTGCCGGTCGCCGCGCTGCGGCCCGGCAAGTACCAGCCGCGCACGCGCATGGACGAAGCGTCGCTCGCGGAGCTCGCCGATTCGATCCGTTCGCGCGGCGTGATCCAGCCCGTGATCGTGCGGCCCGTCGGCGGCGAGCAGTACGAGATCCTCGCCGGCGAGCGCCGCTGGCGCGCCGCGCGGATCGCCGGTCTCGAGCGCCTTCCCGCGGTGGTCCGCGAGGTGCCCGACGAAGCGGCGCTGGGCATCGGCCTCATCGAGAACATCCAGCGCGAGGACCTGAGCCCGCTGGAGGAAGCGAGTGGCCTGAAGCGGCTCATCGAGGAATTCCACCTCACGCACGAGCAGGTCGCGGCGGCGATCGGGCGTTCGCGTGTCGGGGTCACCAACCTCCTGCGCCTGCTCGAGCTGGCCACGCCCGTCCAGGCGATGTTGCAGGACGGAAAAATCGACATGGGCCACGCGCGCGCGCTGCTCGCGCTGTCGCGCGCCCGGCAGGTGGAAATCGCCGAGCAGGTGATCGCGAAGCGGCTTTCCGTGCGCGAGACCGAGCGCTTAGTCCAGCAGGCGACCCAGCCGCCTCCCGCCTCGCGCAACGCCGCGACAGTGCTGGATGCAGACGGAAAAAGACTGCAGGAAGAGCTTGCGGAAGCACTCGGTGCGAGCGTTCAATTGAGGCCCCGCGGCGCGACCCGGGGCAGCGTGGTCATCGATTACTCGAGCCTGGACGAGTTGCAGGGACTGGTGAAACGCCTCAAGCGCGGTTGATCGCGCGCAAGGCGCCGGTTTTGCTGCAGTGCACTATATTTTGACTGCGGCGGACGGCGAACGCTATAATCGAACGGTTTCGCTACACGGGCCCGGCATGGCACTGCAATTTGCGCCCCGGCTTCGGCCCATCCGCATCGTGCTTGCGTGGCAGGTGATCGCCACGTTGGTTCTCTCGCTGGCAGGAGCGCTCCTCTGGGGCTGGAACGGCGCGTTGTCCGCCGCTCTCGGAGGCGCGATCAACCTCGTGGCGGGATGGGTATACGGCTGGCGCATCTCGCACGGCGAGGCGCGCTCGGCAGGCGAGACGCTCGCAATGCTCTTCAGGGCATGGGGCATGAAGGTGCTGCTCATCATCGCAGGCCTCGTGCTCGTGCTCTCGGTTTACCGGAATATCGTGCACGCGGCGTTCTTCCTCACGTTCGCGATCACGGTTGCAGTGTTCGCCGCGGCCATCGCCGTGCGCGATACGAAGTGAAGACCGCTCCCGGAGACGGGAGACGACCAGCAACGAACAAGACCTCGCAATGGCCGCCCAGTACGAATCCCCCTCCGAGTACATCGCGCATCACCTGAATTTCTTCACCCACCCCGTCGGGCAGAGCGCGGTCAATGTCGACACGCTCGTCGTTTCCGCCATCCTCGGCGTGGTTGGCCTGGGCTTCCTCTGGTGGGTCACACGCGGCGCTACCGCCGGTGTTCCCAGCAAGCGCCAGGCGTTCGTCGAGCTGGTGTTCGACTTCATCGACGGGCAGGTGAAGGACATCTACCACGGGGACCGGCATCGCTTCGTGGCGCCGCTCGCGCTCACCACGGGCCTGTGGGTCATCCTGATGAACTGCATGGACTTCCTGCCTGCGGACCTCGTCACCTGGTTCATGGGCTTCTTTCCGCATACGGAGCACGGCTTCCGCGTCGTGCCCACGGCGGACGTGAACACCACCTTCGCGCTGGCGCTTTCGGTGTGGGCCATGATGATCGGCGCGGCGGTGATCGCGAAAGGGCCCGGCGGTTTCATCCACGAGCTTTTCTGCGCGCCGTTCGGGTCGAACCCGGTAATGTGGCCGCTCAATCTCCTCTTCAACGTCGTCGAATACGTGTCGAAGCCGCTGTCGCACTCGCTGCGTCTCTTCGGGAACATGTACGCGGGCGAGATCATTTACCTGCTGCTGTGGCTCATGGCCACCGTCGGCCTCGCCTTCGCCGGCCTCGCCATCGTCCTCAGCTTCTTCTGGTCCATCTTCCACGTCCTGATCGTCGCGCTGCAGGCGTACATCTTCATGATGCTGACCGTCGTATACCTCCAGATGGCCAACGAAGGCCACTAAGCCCCAGCTTTCTTCACCACTGCAACCAGTTCCCGAGAAAGGAAAAACAGAATGGACAAGCTTCAACTCATCGCCATGATCCAGGCCTACACCAGCGTCGGCATCGGCCTCATCATCGGCCTCGGCGCCCTGGGTGCCTGCGTCGGCGTCGGCATCATGTGCAGCCGCTTCCTCGAGGGCGCCGCGCGCCAGCCGGAGCTCATGCCGCAGCTCCAGGCCAAGGTGTTCCTGCTGCTCGGCCTGATCGACGCGTCCTTCATCATCGGCGTGGGCCTCGCGATGTTCTTCGCGTTCGCCAACCCGCTGCTCTCGTCGGTCCGCTGACCGTCATCGCAACCCCCGACGGGGACGCAATATGAACATGAACTACACGATGATCGCGCAGATCATCGAATTCATCATCTTCATCGGCTTCTGCCGGATGTTCATCTGGCCGTGGCTGCTCGGCAAGATCGAGCAGCGCCAGAAGACCATCGCCGACGGCCTCGCCGAGGCCGAGCGCGGCCGCTCCTCGCTCGCGGATGCGCACAAGCAGACGGAGACGCTGCTCAAGGAAGCGCGCGACCGCGCCCACGAGCTGATGGCGCAGGCCGAGAAGTCCGCGCACCAGCGGCTCGAGGAAGCCAAGGCCCACGCCAAGGCCGAAGCCGACCGGATCGTCGCGAGCGCGCACGCGCAGCTCGAGCAGGAGGTGCAGTCGGCCAAGCAGCAGTTGCGCGAGCAGGTCGCGGCACTCGCCGTCGCGGGTGCGGAGCGCATCCTGCAGCGCGAGGTCGATTCGCGGGCGCACGCGCAGATGCTCGACCAGCTCAAGGCCCAGCTTTAAGCCATGGCCGAGATCGCAACCGTTGCCCGGCCCTACGCCGAGGCCGTCTTCAAGAGCGCGCTCGAGCATGGCAGCCTCGGCGCCACCGCCGACGGGCTTTCCCTCATGGCGGCCATCGCCCGCGACGAGAGCATGCGTTTCGTCCTCGCCGACCCGAAGGTGAGCGCGCAGCAGAAGAAGGAGCTCTTCCTCGCCGTCGCGGGAGAGCGCTTCAACGACCTGCTGAACAACGTCCTCGCGCTGCTGGTGGATACCCACCGGGACACGCTCATCGCCGAGATCGCCGCGCAGTTCGAGGAGCTCAAGCACGAGCACGAGCGTGTGCTGACCGCACGCATCACCAGCGCCCAGCCGCTCACCGACCAGCAGCGCGACGATATCGTCGGCGCGCTCGAGCGGCGCTACGGCAAGAAGATCGAGGCCGAGCTCGACGTGGATCCGCAGCTGTTGGGCGGCGCCCGCGTCCAGGTCGGCGACCAAGTCATTCACGCCTCCGTGCGCGACGCCCTGGCCCAGATGGCCGTGGCGCTCGCTCGCTAACGGCTCATCCGCCAAGGATCACGCAATGCAGATCAACCCCTCCGAAATCAGCGAACTGATCAAGTCGAAGATCGAGAACCTCCAGGTGCAGGCCGAGAAGCGCACCGAGGGGACGGTCATCTCCGTGACCGACGGCATCTGCCGCGTGCACGGGCTCACCGACGTGATGCAGGGCGAGATGCTCGAGTTCCCGGGCAACACCTTCGGCCTCGCGCTCAACCTCGAGCGCGATTCGGTCGGCTCGGTGGTGCTGGGAGCCTACGAGCACATCTCCGAAGGCGACACGGTCAAGTCCACGGGCCGCATCCTGGAAGTGCCCGTCGGGCCCGAGCTGATCGGCCGCGTGGTGAACTCGCTCGGCCAGCCGATCGACGGCAAGGGCCCCGTCAACGCGAAGAAGACGGAGCCGATCGAGAAGGTCGCCCCGGGCGTCATCTGGCGCAAATCGGTCTCGCAGCCGGTGCAGACGGGCCTGAAGTCGATCGACGCGATGGTGCCCGTGGGCCGCGGCCAGCGCGAGCTCATCATCGGCGACCGCCAGACGGGCAAGACCGCCGTGGCCGTCGACACGATCATCAACCAGAAGGGCAAGGACCTCATCTGCATCTATGTCGCCGTGGGCCAGAAGGCTTCCACGATCGCGAACGTGGTGCGCAAGTTGGAGGAGTTCGGCGCGATGGCGTACACCATCGTGGTCGCCGCCTCGGCGTCGGACCCTGCCGCCATGCAGTACATCGCGCCGTATTCCGGCTGCACCATGGGCGAGTACTTCCGCGACCGCGGCCAGGACGCCCTCATCATCTACGACGACCTCACCAAGCAGGCGTGGGCGTATCGCCAGATCTCGCTGCTGCTGCGCCGTCCCCCGGGCCGCGAGGCGTATCCCGGCGACGTGTTCTATCTCCACTCGCGCCTGCTCGAGCGTGCCGCGCGCGTGAACGAGGAGTACGTCGAGAAGTTCACCAACGGCGAGGTGAAGGGCAAGACCGGCTCGCTCACGGCGCTGCCCGTGATCGAGACGCAGGCGGGCGACGTGTCCGCGTTCGTGCCGACCAACGTGATCTCGATCACCGACGGCCAGATCTTCCTCGAGACCGACCTCTTCAACGCGGGCGTGCGTCCCGCCATCAACGCGGGCATCTCGGTGTCGCGCGTGGGCGGTGCCGCGCAGACCAAGGTCATCAAGAAGCTGGGCGGCGGCGTGCGTCTCGCCCTCGCGCAGTATCGCGAGCTGGCGGCGTTCGCGCAGTTCGCCTCGGACCTCGACGAAGCCACGCGCAAGCAGCTGGAGCGCGGCCGCATGGTGACCGAGCTCATGAAGCAGCCCCAGTACCAGCCGCTGCAGGTCTGGGAGATGGCGCTCACGCTCTTCGCGGTGAACAACGGCTACTTCGACGACATCGAGGTGAAGAGCGCGCTCGCGGCCGAGCGTGCGATGCGCGAGTTCGTGAAGAGCAAGTACGGCGACCTTGCCGACCGCATCGAGTCCACCAAGGACCTCGTCAAGGAAGACGAGGCGAAGCTTCACGAAGCCATCAAGGACTTCAAGAAGAACGCGACGTATTGAGTCGCGGCGGCGTGATCGTCACCCGGGCAGCATGATCATCACCCCGGCGGCAGCATGACCGTCGCCCCGGCGCAGGCCGGGGCCCGATGACTGGATCCCGGCCCCCGCCGGGATGACAAGGAACCAGAATGGCTGGCAGCAAGGAAATCCGCACCAAGATCAAGAGCGTGCAGAACACGCGCAAGATCACCAAGGCCATGGAGATGGTCGCGGCCTCGAAGATGCGCAAGGCGCAGGAGCGCATGCGCTTCGCGCGCCCGTACGGCGACAAGGTCCGCAACATCGCGGCGCACCTCGCGCACGCGAACACCGAATACCGCCACCCGTTCCTCGTGAAGCGCGAGGACGTGAAGGACGTGGGCATCATCGTCGTCACGTCGGACAAGGGCCTGTGCGGCGGCCTGAACACCAACGCGCTGCGCCTCGCGTTCAACAAGATGAAGGAATGGCAGGGCGAGGGCCGCAACATCCTCGTCACCCCCCTGGGCAACAAGGGGTTCGGCTTCATGCAGCGCTTCAACGCGAAAATCGCCTCGCACCTGGTGGGACTGGGCGATACGCCGAACATGGAGCGCCTCATCGGGCCGATCAAGGTGCAGATCGACGCGTTCTCCGAAGGGAAAATCGGCGCGCTCTACATCGTGTACACGCGCTTCATCAACACGATGAAGCAGGAGCCGGTGATCGAGCAGCTCCTGCCGCTGCCTTCCGAGCGTCTTTCCACCGATTCCCGCGCGCAGCGCGCCAACTGGGACTACCTCTACGAGCCGGAGGCGCGCGTGGTGCTGGAGCAGCTGCTCACGCGCTACGTGGAGCAGATCATCTACCAGGCGGTGGCGGAAAACATGGCGAGCGAGCAGTCCGCGCGCATGGTGGCGATGAAGGCGGCGAGCGACAACGCCTCGAGCGTGATCGACGACCTCACCCTCATCTACAACAAGTCGCGCCAGGCCGCCATCACCAAGGAATTGTCCGAGATCGTCGGCGGCGCCGCAGCCGTCTGAAGCATACCTACGGGATAAAACATGAGCACGAACGCAAAAGTGGTTGAAGGCAAGGTCGTCCAGTCGATCGGCGCCGTTATCGATATCCAGTTCCCGCGCGACCACATGCCGCGCGTCTACGACGCGCTGCTGCTCGTCGAGGAGGGCAACTCCTTCGTCGAGAAGGGCCTCACCTTCGAGGTCGAGCAGCAGCTCGGCGACGGCGTGGTGCGCACCATCGCGATGGGCTCTTCCGACGGCCTGCGCCGCGGCATGAAGGTGCGCAACACCGGCAAGCCGATCTCCGTGCCCGTGGGCCCGGCGACGCTCGGCCGCGT
>DATMJE010000317.1:0-7699 GCA_035553995.1 Usitatibacter sp.
GCCGCGCTTCATCCTCGCGCACGCGGCGGTCGAACCAGAACGCGTGGAACGCGAACACGGCCGCCGCGAGCCACGAGCCGAGGACGAGTGCCAGGCCCGCGAAGAAGATCAGGTGCCCGAGGTACATCGGGTTGCGCACGAGGCGGTAGGGGCCCGCTTCGACGATGCGATCGGGCGGCACCGAGATGCCGGGACCTCCGCCGCCTTCGCGCGCGCGGTAGGTGCCGACGAGCTTGTACTGCAGGTAACCCCATGCGAGCAGCGGCAACGCCCACAGGTGGATGCGCGGCCATCCTCCTTGCAGCAGCGCCTCGGCGGCGTAGAGCACCAGCGGCCACACGATGAACGTGCGGTTCGAGGTGCTGCCCAGCCAGCGCCGGGCCCGCTTCGTCGCGCTCACGCCGCCTTCTTCGGCTCCTCCGGCATGCCGAGGATGAAGACGTTGGCCAGGATGATCGTCGCGGCGAGAAACCAGAAGGTCGCCGTGAGGCCCCAGCGGTCGGCAATCATGCCGCCGAGGAGCGGGCCCACCGACGATCCCAGCGACTGCGCACCGAAGAGGATCCCGATGCTGGTCCCGCCCATGTTCTTCGGCGTCGCCTCCAGCAGCCACGCCTGCAGCACGGGGCGGATCGCGTAGAGGAAGAAGCCGAGGATCGCCACGAACACGATGAACGCGTGCGACTTGCCGGCGAAGGCCATGAAGGCGAGCACCACACCGGTCATCAGCATGCTGGTGACGAGCACGCTGCGCCTTCCCATGCTGTCCGAGAGGTGCCCCGCGATGGGCGAGGCCGCGAATCCCGCCGCCTGCAGCGCGAACATCGCCGCACCCACCCAGAAGGGCGGATAGCCCATCTCGTAGGCGAGGTACACGGGCAGGAAGGTGAGGAGGCCATTCTGCGTGAGCGAGCGGAAGGCGCCGCCCGTGGTGATCATGATGAGCGCGCGATTCCTGAAGAGCGCCGGCACGCCGCGGAAGTACTCGCCCAGCGACTGGACTTTCTCGTCCTCCACCTTCTTCTTCTTCGCGCCGAGGCTGAGCGTACCGAGGAAGAGCAGGAGCATGAAGGCCATCACGATGCCGGGGATCACGTTGATGATCACCACCTGGCGCCACGTGAGCACCGCCAGCAGCGAGCCCACGACGATGGGCGCCAGCGCATCGCCCACGTTGCCGCCCATGCCGTGCAGCGAGAGCACGAGGCCCTTGCGCTCCGGGAAGCAACGCGCGAGCGTGGGGATGGCCGTGGGATGCCACAGGCTGTTGCCGAAGCCCACCAGCGCGATGCAGCCCAGCAGCATGAGATAGCCGTGGCTGAAGCCCATCAGCAGGTACGGGAAGCCCACCCAGAAGAGCGACATGGCCATCAGCAGGCCCTTGCGGCCGACCGTATCCACCAGCACGCCGCCCGGGATGTTGGCCACAGCGCCGGCGATGAACTGGCAGGTCATGATGAGGCCGATCTGGCTGTACGTGAGGCCCATCTCCTTGCCGATGATCGGCAGCAGGAGATAGAAGGTGGACGGGTACCAGTGCGTGAGCGCATGGCCCAGCGTGATCATCCACACCTCGCGGAACGAGCGGCCCGGGGGCGTGGCCTTCTGCGGCGCAATGACGGTGGCGTTCATTTCTTCTTCACGATGACGTCTTCGAACAGCTTGCTCCACTTTTCCGACTCGTCGAGGGAACGCGCCGGATCGGTGGTGACGATCCTGATGCCCTTGAGCGGCGAGGCGACCTTCGTATTGGTCGGCACGTAGTCGATGCTGGTCATCGCCTTCTGCCCGTCGGGACCGAGCAGGTACTCGTAGAAGAGCAGCGCGGCATTCGGGTGCTTCGCCTTCTCGGCGACCCCTACCGCGTTGGACCGCGCGATGGCCGGCTCGATCACGAACCAGTCGATGGGGGCGCCCTTGTCCTTCGCCTGCTGCGGCATGTAGTTGTACACGGTGAGCGCCAGCGGCACCTCGCCCGAGACCACCATGTTGTTAAGCAGCGTGTGGCCCTTGCGCACCGAGATGCCGTTGGTGTCGGCGAGCTTGCGGAAGAACTCGAGGCCCTTCGGCTCGCCGCCGAGCTGCTGCACGACGGTCGCGAACCAGTCGTCGTCCTTGCCCTCGATGCCGAGCTTGCCCTTCCACTTCGGATCGAGCAGGTCCTCCCACTTCTTCGGCAGGTCCGCCTTCTTCACGGCCTGCGTGTTGTACGCCTGCACCCACACGGAAAGGATGGTCGCGGCCCAGCGCTTGTGGGCGGGGACCGAGCCCGGGATGAGGTCCTTCTGCACCGGGTCCTCCACGGGCTTGAGGATCTTCTCGCGGGCGAGCGCCTCCATCTCCGGCGAGCCGTAGTGGACCACGTCCACGTCGTTGCGGTTGGCGCGCGCCTCCTGGATGGTGCGCTGCAGGACCTTGTCGGTGCCGGCGCGCCACACGTTCACCTTGATGCCGTACTTGTCCTCGAACGGCTTCACGATGACCGGCAGGTCCTTCTCGGCGATCGTGGTGTAGAACGTGAGCGTGCCTTCCTTCTTCGCGGCGCCGACCAGGGCATCGGTCTGCGCGACGGCCGGCAACGCCGCGAGCGCTGCCAGCGCGAGCCACCTCGTGATGCCTTTCATCCCCCTCCTCCTTTAGTCTCTTATGTCCTGCAGGAACCACTCGGTCGGGATCTCGCGTCCCAGCCCCTGCTCGCGCGCGGCCTCGTAGACCACCGCCGCCACCGCGTGGAATTGCGCCCCCTGGATGTTGCCACGCTCGGAGTACGTGACCTGGTCGCGCGACGTGCGGCCCACGGCGCAGCCGGCGGCGATGTCGGCGAAGAGCACATCGTCGTGCCCACCGGTGACGACCGGTGCGCGCTTGCCCGTGCGCTGCGCCTGCCACGCCGGATCCTGCGGACGGGCGACGTAGCCGATGTACTCGTCCGCGGTGGCGAGATCCGGCCGGCCGACCGGCGCGGGTGCGGTGCCGATGCGCAGCACGCGGTCGAAGCGCCTGCGTGCCGCCTCGTCCGGACGGCCCCCGATGGACACCACGTGCATGCCCGGCTCGAGCCATTCGCCGCGGATGACGGGCAGGACCGAATCCGTGCACGCGGCGAGGATGTCCGCCCCGCTATAGACCTCGCGCGCTTCTTCGAGCACCTCGACCTCGAGTCCGTGGCGATCGCGCATCTCCGTGCCGAAGCGTTCACGATTCGCGCGCGTGGGGCTGTAGAGGCGCAGGCGCTTCACCCGGCGCACGGCGAGGATCGACTCCACGTGCGCATGGGCCATGCCGCCAGAGCCGAGCATGCCGAGGGTTACGCTCTCCTCGCGCGCCATGATCGCCGTGCCGATGGCGCTATCGGCCGCGACGCGCAGGTGCTGCAGCCAGCCGTCGTGGATGATCGCCACCAGCTCGCCATCGGCCACGCGCGTGAGCAGCACCAGGCCGCAGTACTTGCCGGGGCGCGTGCAGTATTTCTCCTGCGTGCGCACGCCGCCGCGCTCGACCTCGTAGACGATGTCCGACTTCATGCGCAGCGCGAAATAGCCGCGCGTGGAGCCGCCCTCCATCGTGCCCCACTGGTACACCTTGCCCGCCTCGGCGGTGGGGATGCGGATGTCGATGCGCGGCCGGCAGACGCCCTCCCCGCTCGCGAGATCGCGATACGACTGCTCCAGCGCTCGCCGCGTGGCCTCGGGCGTGAGGACCCGCTGCACGACGGCGTTATCGATGAGGAGGGTCATGAGTGGACGACGTGCACGTCCACTATTCGTGGTTCAGGTTCTCTTCGAAATGCCGCGGCACGAAGCCCTTGCCCTCGGGCGTGGGCTCGGTCGGACGCGGAATCACGCTCTTCTGGAACAGCATGTTCATGAACATCAGCATCGGCTTGGGCTTGAGCACCAGCGCGCGCGCGGGCTTCACCGGGTCCGCGTTGAAGTGCTGGTGCACGCAGTTCATGTGCACGATGGCGACGTCCCCGGAGCTCCAGTCGTAGCGGATGCCGTCGTGGATCTCGTAGCCCTTGCCGTCGAGGATGTAGAACGCGGCCTCGTTCACGTGGCCGTGCTTCTGCGTGCGCCCGCCGGGCGCGTACTCCTCGAGGTGGACGTGCAGCACCTGCGTGAGGCCGTCCACGGGCTCGATGAAGTGCTTGCTGAAGGACTGCGGGCCGTCGTTGAAGAGCAGGTCCTTGCCCTTGATCACGCGCGGCATGCTGCGCAGGCGCTGCAGCTCGTCCTTCAGGCTGTACTGGCCCTGCACGCCGCGGACGAAGACGCGGTCCTTCTTGCTGCTGTAGTGCGATTCCTTGCCCATGGGGCTCCTTTGGCTGTTACCTGGCCTTGGTGAAGATTTCCTCGTAGAGCTTCTGCCACTTCTCGAACTCGTCCAGCTGCACGCGCGAGTCCACGAACTTCATCGGGATCCTGTTGAGCGGCGTGTCCACCTTCTTGCTGGTGGGGACGAAGTCGCGCTTGGCGAGGATCTGCTGGCCTTCGGGCCCGATCTCGAAGTCGTAGAAGAGCACCGCGGCGTTCGGATGCGGCGCCTTCTTGCTGACGGCGATGCCGTTGGCCCGGGCCATGGCCGGGCCGATGGTGAACCAGTCGATCGGCGCGCCCTTGTTCTTGAGCTGCTCGGCCTTGTAGTTGTACACCGTGAGCGCCAGCGGGATCTCGCCCGAGCTGACGAGCTGCGTGAGGAGCGTGTGGCCCTTGCGCACCGAGATGCCGGCCTTGTCGACGATGTCCTTGAACACCCGGGTTGCCTTCTGCTCGCCCATCTCGGCCGCCTCGCCGGCGAGCCAGTCCGAATCCTCCTGCTCGATGCCGAGCTTGCCCTTCCATTTCGGATCCGCGAGGTCCTCCCACTTCTTCGGCAGCTGGTCCTTCCTGATGGCGTTGGTGTTGTACGCCTGCACGAAGACGTTGAGGCGCGTGCCGGTCCACTCGCCGTGGGGCATGATCGCCTGCGGGATGAGGTCCTTGAGGTAGGGCGAGCTTATCTTCGCGGTGAGCTTCTCGCGGTGCATCGCCTCCAGCTCCGGGCCGTTGGTCTCGGCGATGTCCATGGTGTTGCGGTTGGCGCGCGCCTCCTGCACGAAGCGCTGCAGCACCTTCTCGCTCGACGAGCGCCACACGTTCACCTTGATGCCGTACTTCTTCTCGAAGGCCTGCACCAGGGCGCCCATGTCGTCGCTCTGCGCGGAGGTGTAGATCTCGAGCGAGCCCTCCTTCTTCGCCGCCGCCATGAGCTTCTGCTCGCGGTCGGGCTTGTCGTAGGCGGCGACTTCGGCCGCGGACTGCGCATGGACGGCGGTGGCGAGCCCGCAGGCGGCGAGTGCGGCCGCGAGGGCGTGACAAAGCAGTTGTCGGCGTTTCATTCCTTTTCCTTCTCCACTTTCTGTCCCCCCAGGAAGAGCTCGCTCCAGAGCTTCTCCCATTTTTCCTCCTCGTCGAGGCTGATCACCGGGTCGATCATCTGGAAGGGAAACTTGTTGAGGTGCGTATCCACGGCAAGGCTCGAGGGCACGCGGTTGCGCTCCTTGAGGATGGTCTGGCCTTCCTTCGAGAGCATGAAGTCGACGAAGACGAGTGCCGCGTGCGGACGCTGCGCGTGCCGCGCCACCCCGATCGCGTTCGGCCGGCCGAAGGTGGGCCGGATGGCCTTCCAGCGTACCGGCGCGCCCTTCACCACGAGGCGCTCCACGTTATGGTTGTAGATCGTCGCGGCGAGCGGAATTTCCCCCGAGGCCACGAGTTCGGCCATCAACGTATGGCCCGTCCGGATCTGCGGCTTCATCTCCGAGAGCTTGCGGAAGAAGGCGAGGCCCTTTTCCTGCCCCATCGATTTCACCATGGCGGCGAACCAGTCGACGTCGCCGCCCTCGAGCCCGACGCGCCCGGCCCAGCGCGGCTGCAGCAGGTCCTCGTAGGCGTTCGGGACCTCCTCCGGCTTCACCAGGTTGGTGTTGTAGCCGATGGTGAAGAAGTTGAAGCGGTCGGCCACGTAATGCCGGTGCTTCGGGAAGGCCGCGGGAGGCAGCTCCTTGAAGTGCGGGCTGTAGAACTCCTCCAGCAGCCTCTCGCGATAGCACGCCTCCATCTCCGGTCCGTTGGTCTCGATGATGTCGCAGGCGTAGCGGCCGGCGCGCGCCTCGGTGATGGAGCGCTGCAGCACCTTCTCGCTGGAGGCGCGCCACAGGTTGCATTTGACGCCCGTCTTCTTCTCGAAGGCCTCGCAGATCGGCACCGAATCCTTGAGGTTGAGCGAGGTGTAGATGGACACCTGCTTCTGCTTGCGCGCTTCCGCGAGCAGCTTCGCCTCGCGATCGGGGCCCTGGTACAGGTACAGCGCGCGGTGGGGCGATTCGTGGGGGTCCTTCGGTTGCGCGCGGGCCAGCAGCGGGAGCGCCAGCCCCGCCAGCGCCGCGCGATGGAAGGCCCTGCGGCCGGGGCGGTGGCCCGGCCCGTCGGAATGATCCATGCTCAGTCTCTCCTCGTGTCCGGGCCTCTCACGGGCCCTGGAAAAAGAACGGGCGCCGAAGCGCCCGTGGAATTAGGCCTTCACTTCCGGCGCCCGCGGGAGGCGCCGCGATACCACGTCAGAACGAATGGTTGATGCCCGCCGCGTACTGGCGCACGTCCTCGCCCGTGCTCGGCGTTTGCGTACCCGTCGCGAAGATGGCGGACTTGCCGTTGCGCAACTCCTGCGCGAGCAGGAAGAGGTACGTGCGGCGCGAGAAGTAGTAGGCGACACCGAGCGAGATCTCCGTGCCGTCGAGGCCGTCGGTGACGCACGCGGCACCCAGCGTGCGCGTGCAATTGCCCGCCGTGGCATGCACGTAGTGGATCTGCGTGCGCCACTGCGGCGTCCAGCGCGCTTCCCACTGCACCAGGTACGAATTGTTCTTGTAGCGCTCGAAACGGCCGGCGGCGGTCGGGATCATCCCGAACTCCTTCCACTCGTGCCATTCGTAGTCCGCCTCGAAGCTGTGCTTGCCGAGCTTCACGACCGCCGAAAGCTCCGCGGCCTTGTCCTTGGAACGCGCGTTCGGGTCGTTGAGGTTGCGCTGGGCCGTGGGCACGTTGCTGGAGCCGCCGAACTGGTCCCAGTGCTCCTCGTAACCCGCGAGGATGTCCAGGATGCCGAACGAGGCGCGCCCGCCGAACGACCACACGTGCGGATGGCGGTTGTTGGTGTCCACCTCGTCGGTCGAGTACTGGGCCTTGGCGTCGAACGGCCCCCACTGCGGGGTTTCGTACTGGACGGCGTTCACGCGGCGCTCGTGGAAGCGCGCGGCGTTGCTCGTGCCAAAGCCGAAGCGGCGCAGCACGGCGCTCGTCGATACGAAGTTGCCGCTGGAGACGCCGAGGAACGAGAGATCGTCGCCGTATTCCTTGAACGGCGTGTCCATGCGGCCCAGCTTGACCGTGCCGAAGCGGCGGTCGTTGAGGCCGACGAACGAATCGCGCTGGGCAAAGCGGGAGTCGTTGGAATCGACGTGGAATTCGGTTTCGAGCTGCCAGATCGCCTTGAGATAGGGACCCAGCTTCTCGTGGCCCCGCAGTCCGAAGCGCGAGTTGCTCGATTCCATCTCGTTACGCGTGATGATGGCGCTCTCGCCTGTCGGCGCAGACGCGAAGGTGGCGACCGATTCGCCTTTTTCGGTGGGGCTGTGCCCGTACTGGCGCACGATCTCCGG
>DATMJE010000318.1:0-16026 GCA_035553995.1 Usitatibacter sp.
ATCGCCGGGCTCGGGTACCTCTTCGGCAACGTGATCGAGGCGTTGCTCGACGACCTGCGCGACGTGGAGCTGCTCGCGTTCGCGGCCCTGGTGCTGCTCGGACTGGCGAGCTTCCTCGTGCACCACATCCGCACGCGCCGCGTGGAGGCCGCGAACACGCGGCGGTGACACGGTCCCGAAAGGCCGCGTAACGCGGTCAGAACTCGTATTCGACCTGCAGGCGGAAGGTGTTGTCGGGCGCCGCATCGCTCGCCTTGAAGAGGATCGCCGCGTTGTAGAGGATCTGGTTGCGTCCCTCCAGCTTCACGCGCCCGAAGAGCGCGGGCCCGATGCGGTGGTCCTGCTCGCTCGACGGCAGCCAGTGGTCCCACGGGCCCATCTCGCCGAAGGCCTGGAAGCCCACGCCGAGGGTACGCGACACGTCGTAGCGCGCCTGCAGCTGGTACTGCATCAGCGTGCCTTCGGCATTGTCCTGGTGGACGCGGAAATGACGCTCGATGAGCAGGTTCGCGTTCCAGCGGATGGGGCCCGTGTCGGCCTGGAAGAGCGGCCCGAACCTGAACTCGTAGCCTTCGACGTCGCGCTCGCGCGGGATCTCGATCTCCGCGACGAAGCCCACGTCGACGGGATACTTGTTGGTTTCGGTGAGCTGGAACTTGTTCTCCCATTCCAGCGCGTCGTACTTCGTCTTGTCGCCGGGATCCTTGGCGAACTTGAGGTAGGCCTCCGTGAACCACCACTCGTTCACGCCGTAGCCGAAGGCGATGCTGCCCGCGCTCTCGCGCTCCTTCGCATCCTTGAATTCCGAGGTCCCGTACCTGATCTCGATCTCGCGCTCGCCGTAACCGACGGTAGGCAGGATCACGTAGTCGTCGGGACCGGCGTACGCGACGAGAGGCAAGCCGAGGGCGGCGGCTGCGAGCAGCCGGGCGGAAAAGCGCATGGATGTTCTTCCTGTTAGGTGGAGTTGCCGGAACGCCGGCGCGCCCAGGCCATGCCGGCCCAGATGACGAGGAGGACGGTCAAGTAGAAGGCGAGCTGCATCCCGGCGGGCTGCGCGTCGTAGCCCACGAGCCCCTGCAGCACGCGGCCCGCGAGCGACGCATTGGAGATCACCGCGGAGGTGTCCCACAGCGGCGAGGCGAGGCTCGGCAGGACGTTGGCCTGGATCAGGAAGCGCGCGGCCTGCGAGGCCATGCCGGCCGCGAGCAGCAGCACCAGCACCGATGTCGCGGTGAAGAAATGCCGGATCGGGATGCGCAGCAGGCCGTGGAAGAGCAGGTAGCCGACCAGCGCGCCCCCCGCGAGCCCGAGCGCGCCGCCCAGCGCCATGGTCGCGGCCGAATGCTCGCCGGAAAGCGCCACGCCATAGAGGAAGAGCACCGTCTCCGAGCCCTCGCGCAGCACGGCGGCCGCGATGACCACCAGCAGCACCGACATCGTCTTCGCGCCGCTGCGGATCTCGCCGCCGACCTTCTTCGCGTTGGCGGAAAGCTCGCGCCCGTGCACCGACATCCAGATGTTGTGCCAGGCGAGCATGACCACGGCGATCCCGAGGACGGCCGCGTTGAACAGCTCCTGTCCCATGCCTTCGGCGAGCTGCGCGAGCACGCCCGCTCCCGCCGCCACCGCGATCGCTCCCACGATGCCGGCGACGATGCCGCCCACGATGTAGCGCGAGCGACCCGTGATGTCGCGCGTGGCCGCGCCCACGATGCCGACGATGAGTGCCGCCTCGAGGACTTCGCGGAAGACGATGAGCGCGGTGCCGAACATGGCGGGACTCAGCGGTCGAGGTTCATTTCGCGACGAGGATCCCGAACGCGGTCTTCTCGTGGAACTCGCCGATGAAGGGATATTCGCCCGCCTTGAGCGGCCCGACCCAGATGGTCGCCTTCGACCTCGGGGGGATCACCTTCTCGACCTTCATCTCGACGCTCTCGAACTCCTCCGCGGACGCATCGCGGTTGTCGATGTTGAGTTTCACCTTCTGGCCCGCGGGAACCTCGATGCGGTCGGGCGTGAACCGGTTCTTCTCGATGACCAGGCTGAACTCGGGCTCGCCGGCGGCGAAGGCCCCGGGAGAGACAGCCATGAGAAGGGCGGCGGCGATGCGAAGCATTTCTTTTTTCCCTGTGCGGACGTTCGTGGCGGGACGATGGCGAGCAATTGAGCGAATGATAATGGTTCGCATTTGACTTTGCAACCCGTGCGCCGACCGGCCCATAAACCCCGCGGCCGCACACGCCTCTAAGGAGTAACTGCGCCACCGAACCCAAAAAAGGACGGACGAACCATGGATCGCTTCACCGCCGTAGCTACCGCGGGACTCGCGTGCATCGGCCTGGCTGTCGCCTCGATGGACGCAGGCACCCACCGGAGCAAATTACCGGCCACCGACGTGCCCGGCTTGAGCCTGATCAAGGACGCAGCCGCGGCCCCCGAGGAGAAGACCCCCGCCGCCGACAAGCGCCAGACCGCCCGCGCCGAGGCGCCGCTCGATATCAACAGCGCCTCCGAGGCGGATCTCGAGAGCCTTCCGGGCGTGGGACCGTCGCGCGCGCGGCGCATCGTGCGCGGACGCCCGTGGCGCTCGAAGAACGACCTGGTGGACCAGAATGTGCTGCCCCGGGAGGTCTACGAGGGCATCCAGGGCCGCATCGTCGCGCGCCACCTCGATACCAGCGACCTCGCCATCGGCGGCAGCTAAGGAGATCCCGTGAACCGTATCCTCGTGTTGACCGCCCTGCTGCCGGCCTCCATCGGCCTCGCATTCGCCACCGTCAACGTGAACACCGCGCAGCAAAGCGAGCTGCAGCGCGTGAAGGGCCTCGACAAGTACACGGCCAAGCAGATCATCGAGTACCGCGCGCAGAACGGCGACTTCCACACGATCGAGGACCTCGGGAAGCTCCTGTCGCAGGACACCGTCGACAAGGTGAAGCCCGAGCTGGCGGTCTCCGGCGACGCCTACGTCCCGCCGCCGAAGGCAGCGAAGAAATCGAAGAAGGCCAGTCGCGAGTGATGTGGCTGCAAGGTCGCCACGCCGGTTAGGTCCGTCGGTTAGGTCCGTTCCTCCTCGGGCGTCGAGCTGATGTGGTGGATGGAGAGGTCGGCGCCGTCGTACTCCTCCTCGGGCTCGAGCCGGATGCCGATCGTGGCGCGCAGGATGCCGTAGACGGCGAAGCCCCCGATCAGCGCCACGGCGATGCCGAGCGCCGTTCCGGCGAACTGGCTCACGAGCGAAACACCGCCCAGGCCGCCCAGCGCCTTCGATCCGAAGATGCCGCACGCGAGGCCGCCCCACGTCCCGCACAGGCCGTGCAGGGGCCAGACGCCGAGCACGTCGTCGATACGCAAGCGGTTCTGCGTCGCATTGAACATCACCACGAAGAGAGCCCCCGCGACCGCGCCCGTGGCGAGCGCGCCGATGGGATGCATCACGTCGGAGCCGGCGCAGATCGCCACCAGCCCGGCGAGCGGCCCGTTGTGCACGAAGCCCGGATCGTTGCGGCCCGCCACGAGGCCCGCGAGCGTGCCGCCCGCCATGGCCATGAGCGAGTTCGCCGCGACGAGCCCGGTGATCTTGTCGATGGTCTGCGCGCTCATCACGTTGAAGCCGAACCAGCCGACCGAAAGCACCCACGCGCCGAGGGCGAGGAACGGGATGTTCGACGGCGGCATCGCGATCACCCGGCCGTCCTTGGTATAGCGTCCGCGCCGCGCGCCGAGGAGTATCACCGCCGCGAGCCCGATCCAGCCGCCCACGGCGTGCACCACCACCGAGCCCGCGAAATCGTGGAACTCGGCGCCGAAGTGCGCCTTGAGCCAGGGCTGGATGCCGAACGCGCCGTTCCACGCGATGCCCTCGAAGAACGGGTACACCAGCCCCACCAGCAGGAACGTCGCCGCGACCTGGGGGCGGAAACGCGCGCGCTCCGCGATGCCGCCCGAGACGATCGCGGGAATCGCCGCGGCGAACGTGAGCAGGAAGAAGAAGCGCACCAGCTCGAAGCCGCTTCGCGCCGAGAGCGTTTCCGCGTTGGCGAAGAAATGCACGCCATAGGCGACCGCATAGCCGATGAAGAAGTAGGCGATGGTGGACACGGAGAAATCCACCAGGATCTTCATCAGCGCGTTGACCTGGTTCTTGCTTCGTACGGTGCCCAGCTCGAGGAAGGCGAAGCCGGCGTGCATCGCCAGCACCATCACTGCCCCGAGCAGGATGAACAGGACGTCGGATGACGCCTTGAGACCTTCCATGATTCCTCCGTGCGCGGCTTGCCCGTTTTTGGTGCGCTAAGGTACACGGAAGCGTGCGTGGGAGCCAAGCTCCCGGAGGTGACCTACCTCAAAAGGCTGCCGAGACGCTCCTGC
This sequence comes from Usitatibacter sp., assembly GCA_035553995.1. Lineage (GTDB taxonomy): Bacteria > Pseudomonadota > Gammaproteobacteria > Burkholderiales > Usitatibacteraceae > Usitatibacter. The sequence goes on from DATMJE010000318.1 coordinate 4,378, forward strand.
ACGAAGGACTTGGCGATCCCGGCCTGGCTGGCGTCGAGCATGGCGTAGAGCCGCAGCCATTCCTCGCGCGCCTCGCCGAAGAGCGGGCGCACATCGTCGATGAGGTCTTCCTGCGAGCGCGCCAGCGCCTCGAAGTCGGGCCGCGGCTTGGCGAGCTCCTGCGCCGCGCGCTCCTTGAGCTGCATGCCCTGCAAGGCGACGGCGAGAAGCGCGCGTTGCGTCGCGGCGACGGCGCTGTCGAACTGCTCCTTCTGCGCCGGGCGCAGGTGGAGCGAGCGCTCCAGCTCCTCGAAGCCGAGCCCGCGGGTGAGCTCCGAAGCGCAGGCCGCGAAGGTCGAAAGCAGCAATGCTGCCCACATCACGATTCTTGCGACGCGCATTGGCGGCCTCAGAAAGGCTGGTGCGAGAGGGACAGGGTACCGGCTTGCCCGCCGATCGAATAGTCGAGCGTGGCCGAACCGTTGGCGAAACGGATGCGCACGGGCCCCACGTCCGTCGAGTGGAAGGCGCGAGGATCGTACGGCGCACCCGGCCACGGCGAGCCCGTGGTGCGGAAAAGGCGTCCCTGGTACGTCGTGGCATCGGCCCAGGAACCCGCGGGCATGACGAACCAGGTCGGCGCGCCCTGCGCGTCGTAGGTGAACCACACGCCGAAGAGCGTGCGGTACTGCTGCAGCAGCGCGATGCCCCAGCCGTTCTGCGCCGGGCCGCCCCACCACATGTCGCCGAAATCCTCCGGCAGGGCGGCGGCATCCTGCGGACCGAAGAGCTGGCGCGAGAGGCTCTTGCGGCCGGTCACGCCGCCGATGCTGTAGTCGAGCGTGAGCGTGCCGCCATCGACGATGGCGATCGTGGCGTTGCCGACCGGCGCGCCGACGTCCAGCTTCGTGGCGTCGTATGACGCGAAGGGCGTGCCGTGGGGCCGGTAGAGCGCGCCGCCGAAAGCGGTGTGCGCCGCATTCCAGGCGCCTCCCGGCATCACGTACCAGGTGGGCTGCCCTGCGCCATCGTAGGCGTACACCACGGAGAAAAGCAGGTCGCGATGCTGCGCGATGCTCACGCCCCAGCCATTCTCCGCGTCACCGCCCCACCACATGTCCTGCCATGGCGCCTCGGGCGCCTTCATCGTGAGGCGCTGCGTGCGGCCTCGCCAGTCGAGCTCGATCTCGTAGTCGCCGACCCGTGCATCCGGCGTCACGTGGAATGCGACCGCGCCCGTGTCGCCGGTGTTGCCGCTCGCGGAGGAGAGCGTGGCGGAAGCCGTGCCTTCGATGACGCGCGCCGTGACGTCCTGGTCGTAGAGGCGGTAGAGGCCCGCCATCGGCATCGCGTTCACGGTGTACGCCTGGCCGGGCCGCGGCTTCAGCGGATCGAGCGTGGCCGAGAAGTAGACCTGCGCCCGCGTGAAGGTGAGCACGTTGAAGCGTACCTGCGCGCCGGCCGAGGCGATGAGCCAGCAGGTGATGCCCTGGTTGTACGCGGTGAAGGTGGTCGAGGCCACGCCGTTTGCGTCCGTCCGCACGTTTGCGACCGACGTGCCGCCCGGGAACGTGCCGCAGGCATCGTTCAGGAACTGCACGCTCTCGCCGGCCGCCGGCTGCCCGGTGGCGTCGAGGAAGCGAACGGAGAAGACTTTCGACTCGTTGCCGGGGACGCTCACGTCGATCGGCGTGAGCGCCTGCGCGGAAGCGGCGGCGTGGACCAGCGGTGCGGCGAGTGCGAGAGCGGCGAGCAGGGGCAGTGCGAATTTCATGCCCCTCTATTGTATCGGTTGAAAAGCTTTTTTGACGCAGATGAACACAGATGAACACAGATAAAACCGGATCAATGTTTCATGGCAACGATCGCGAGCACGACACATTCAATGCTTTTATCTGTGTTCATCTGTGTTCATCTGTGTCCAAACGCCTTTGACCATTCCTGCGGTAGGGCAAAATAGAGGCATGAGCGAAACGAAAACCGCCCCCGAGACCGCGCACGTGACCAACTTCATCCGCCAGCGCGTCGAGCAGGACCTGGCGGATGGCAGGTATGCGGAGCGCCGCTGGGGTGGCGCGCCCGGCCCGCTGGCCAGGCACATCCACGCGCCGCAGGACCCGGCGAGGATCCGCACGCGCTTCCCGCCGGAGCCCAACGGCTACCTCCACATCGGGCACGCCAAGTCGATCTGCCTCAATTTCGGGCTCGCGCGCGAGTACGGCGGCGTGTGCCACATGCGCTTCGACGACACCAATCCGGAGAAGGAGGAGCAGGAGTACGTCGACGCCATCCTCGATGCGGTGAAGTGGCTCGGCTTCGACTTCGGCCGCAACGACGAGTACCTCTACCACGCGAGCGACTACTTCGACTGGATGTACCAGTTCGCCGAGCGCCTCATCGAGCACGGCGACGCATACGTCGATTCCCAGACCGCGGAAGAGATGCGCGCCACCCGCGGCTCGCTCACCGAGTCGGGCCTCGATTCGCCGTACCGCAACCGCCCCGTGCAGGAGAGCCTCAGGCTCTTCCGCGAGATGCGCGACGGCCGCTACGACGAGGGCACCCACGTGCTGCGCGCGAAGATCGACATGAAGTCGCCGAACATCAACATGCGCGACCCGGCGATCTACCGCATCCGCAACGCCGAGCACCACCGCACCGGCAGCAAATGGCACATCTACCCGATGTACACCTACGCGCACCCGATCGAGGATGCGCTCGAGAACATCACGCACTCGCTGTGCACGCTCGAGTTCGAGGACCAGCGGCCGTTCTACGACTGGCTCCTGGACAAGCTCGCCACGCTCGGTTGCCTGCAGCGCCCGCTGCCGCAGCAGATCGAATTCTCGCGGCTGAACCTCACCTACACCGTGATGAGCAAGCGGTTCCTGATCCAGCTCGTGCGCGAAGGGCACGTCGACGGCTGGGACGATCCGCGCATGCCGACCATCGTGGGCGCGCGCCGCCGCGGGCTCACGCCCGAGGGCTTCCGCCTCTTCATGGAGCGCATCGGTGTGTCGAAATCGGATTCGGTCATCGACTACGGCGTCTTCGAGGACACGCAGCGCGAGGTGCTGAACGACACGGCGCCGCGCCGCATCGCCGTGCTCGACCCCCTCAAGCTCGTGATCGACAACTGGCCGAAGGGCCACGTCGAGGAATGCTTCGCGCCGAACCATCCGCAGAAGCCGGACTGGGGAAAGCGCGTGATCCCCATGGGCGGCGAGCTCTGGATCGAGCGCGAGGACTTCATGGAAACGCCGACGAAGGGCTATTTCCGCCTCTATCCCGGCAACCAGGTGCGGCTCAAGTACGGCTTCGTCGTGCGCTGCACCGGCTACGCGAAGGGCACCGACGGCCGCGTGGACGAAGTGCACTGCGAATACCTGCCCGAGACGAAATCGGGCACGCCGGGCGCCGACGGCGTGAAGGTGAAGGGCAACATCCACTGGGTCTCGGCGCCGCACGCGCACGAGGCCGAGATCCGCCTCTACGACCGGCTCTTTCGCGTGCCCAACCCGGGAAAGACCACGGGCAACTATCTCGACGACGTGAACCCGGATGCGAAGAAGGTGATCACGGCATACGTCGAGCCGGGATTGAAGAACTGCGGCCTCGACGAGCGCTTCCAGTTCGAGCGCCACGGCTACTTCGTGCGCGACCGCGACAGCACTCCGGACCGCGCGGTATTCAATCGCGCGGTGACGCTGCGGGATTCGTGGGCGAAGGCCTAGTCTTCGCGAAGCTGGCTGCGCTCCTCGACGTCGCGCTCAGGAATATTGCTCAAAGCCCCCGCCGAAGCCTCTGTCGACGCGTTTCGCCGCCAGGCGCTGAATGACGTGCGCAACATTCGTTGATCGAATCCGCGCACCACCCATCCAGGCGAAGGGAGCCGCACCATGTCCAACGACCGGCAGTCCGGCACTATCCCCGTTTCAGAATATCCCCTGCACATCGCGCTCAAGCTCGTGCCGCGCGCGCCCAGGGGCTTGCGCGAGCTCTCGACGCGCGACGGAAAGCTCACGCTCGAACCGCTGGTCGAGTCGCTCTCGCCGGAGAAGGTCGACGAGCTCGTCACCCGGGCGCGCCGCAACGATCCCGAGTACCAGCCGCCCGACTTCTTCGCCTGGCGCCAGGTGGCGGTGCCGAAGGAAGCCTCGCCTGACGCGCTGGTGAAGATGCTGCGCGCGAACGAGCTGGTCGAGAGTGCGTACGTGATGCGCCCCGGCTCGCCGCCCCTCGTGAATTCGACGGACGATCCGCGCGCCGCGAACCAGGGTTATCTCGACGCCTCGCCCAACGGCATCGATGCGCGCTTCGCCTGGCCCTTCGCGGGCGGCGACGGCGCGGGCATCGGCTTTGTCGACGTGGAACAGGGCTGGAACCTCAACCACGAGGACCTCTCCGCCGCGGCGATCACGCTCATGTCGGGGGTGAACAACGCCTACCCGTGGCACGGCACTTCCGTCCTGGGCGAGATCGCGATGGTCGACAACGCGCTGGGCGGCGTGGGCATCGCGCCCTCCGCGACCGGGCGTGTCATCTCGCAGTGGCGCACCGCGGCAAGCTACAACACCGCGGATGCGATCCTCGCCGCCGCCGCGGGCATGGCGTTCGGCGACGTGATGCTCCTGGAGGCGCAGGAATACGACCCGGTGGGCGGTCTCTATTTCTGGCCGGTCGAGATCGCGGATGCGACCTACGACGCGATCCGCCTCTCGACCGCGCTCGGTATCGTCGTCGTCGAAGCCGGCTGCAATGGCGGCTACGACCTCGACACCTACGTGAACGCGAGCGGCCACCAGATCTTCAACCGGGGGTCGGCGGATTTCCGCGACTCGGGCGCGATCATGGTGGGCGCGGCGTCCTCCGCGGCGCCGCATACGCGCCTGGGATTCTCGAACCACGGCTCGCGCATCGACTGCTACGCATGGGGCGAGAACATCGACACGACGTCGACCAACAACGCGGGCACCGACAACACCCTCTATACGACGGGCTTCGGTGGCACCTCCGGCGCCTCGCCGATCATCGTGGGCGCGGCGCTGATCCTCCAGGGGATCTCGGAAGCGACGCTGCACTACCGGTTCAGCCCGCGCGAGCTGCGCAACCTCCTCACCGCCGCCAACGGCACGCCTTCGTCGAATCCCGCCGTCGACCGCATCGGTATCATGCCGAACCTGCAGGCGATCATCTCGGGCAACGACCTGAACCTCACGCCCGACATCTTCCTGCGCGATTACGTCGGCGATGTGGGCGACCCCACGACGGGATTCGTTTCGCAGAGCCCCGACATCATCGTGCGCCAGGCGGCGGTCGCCGATCCCAACGCGTCCTATGGAGCGGGCAGCGGCACCGAGAACGACCCGGCGCTCTCCGAGGACGTCGTCGCGGGCCACGATGCCTTCGTCTACGTCCGGTCCCAGAACCGCGGTGGCTCGGCGGCCGCCAACGTGTCGATCGACGTGTACTGGTCGCCGCCGTCCACGCTCGTCACGCCGAACCTCTGGAATGCGATCGGCAGCGTGAACCTGCCGAACATTCCGAGCGGCAACATCCTCGAGGTGTCGGACGCGATCGTGTGGCCGGCCGCGTCGATCCCCGCCACGGGCCACTACTGCTTCGTCGCGGTCGAGGGCAACGCCCAGGATCCGAAGCCGGGGCTTGCCACCTTCGCAACCTTCGACCAGTACATCACCTTCGTCGAGAACAACAACAACGTCGCCTGGCGGAACTTCAACGTGGTGGCAGGCCCGCCTTCCGCGGGTGGCTCGCCTCCCGGCTTCTACGCCGAGCACTTCCTCGTCGCCGGCGCGTTCGATACGAGCCATCGCTTCGACCTGGAGGCGATCGGCCGTCTGCCCGAGGGCAGCCGCGTCTTCCTCGATGTGCCCCGCTGGCTCGCCGACTCGCTCAAGCCGCACCCCGGCGAGGTGAAGTCGGATAGCAAGCAGTCGTACCGCATCGCGCTGAACCCGTGCGGCCTGCGGCGCCTGGGCTCCACCGTGCTGCACGCCAGGAGTCGCGCCGAGTGCGTGCTCCGCGTGCAGATCCCGGAGAACGCCCGCAAGCATGCATGCGAGTTCGCGGTGCGCCAGATGTACCGCGAGCGCGAGGTCGGGCGCGTGACGTGGCGGTTCGCCGCGATGAAGCGCACGCAGCGATGAAGTGACGCGAACCTGCCGATCGGTCGTTGTCTCCAGCCGGCCGATCGGCGGTTCTTCGTCCGACGCCTGGTTGCGTTTGCGCGCGCGACTGGCCGTAGTATCGTGTCGCGATGCGCCGCGAGGAGCTTTGGGACCGCATCGCCTTCCACGTCGTCGAGCCGATCGGGCTCGCGCACGAGAGCGCGGTGTTCAATCGGACGGTGACGCTGCGGGATTCGTGGGCGAAGGCCTAGTCTTCGGGAAGCTCGTCGCACTGCTCGAGGCGAACCACGCGCGCTTCCGCGTCATCGAGCATCCGTCCGAAGGCCGCTCCGACATCGTCGCGAAGCTGCGCGGCACGAAGCCGGGCCAGGGCGCGAAGGCGATGCTTTGCCGCAGCGAAGGGGCCTACGTGCTCGCGGTCCTCCCCGGCGATCGGAGGGTCGACTTCAAGAAGGTCGCGCACGTGGCCGGAAAGCGAAAGGCCACGCTCGCGACACCCGACGAGGCGATGCGCGAGACCGGCTGCGCGATCGGCGCGATTCCACCGTTCTCGTTTTCGCCTCACATCCGGCTCGCGGTCGACCCGGCGTTGATCGAAAGCCACGACGAGATCGCCTTCAACGCGGGCCGCCTCGACCGCTCGATGGTCCTCGACTCGAAGGACTACGTGCGCATCGCGCAGCCGCTCCTCACGCCCCTTTCCGCCTGACGAACCCGCCGCGCGCGGCGCGACCGAAACCGTTGACAACTGACCCCGGGTCATTTACGCTGCGGTCGAACTGACCCGGAGTCATTTATGACCGTCGCGCAGCGCGCCATCGCCATCGAGCACAAGGAGGAGCGCGGCAACGCCATCCTCGATGCCGCCGAGGCGCTCTACCTCGAGCATCCCGACCGCATCGCGAGCGTGGCCGAGGTGGCCGAGGCCGCGGGGCTCGCGAAGGGCACCGTGTACCTCTACTTCCCGAGCAAGGAAGAGATGCTGCTGGCGCTCCACGAGCGGCACGTGCGCAAGTTCTTCGCGCACCTCGTGAAGCTCCTCGAGGGCGGCAAGCGCGTCGGCTTCGAGGACGTGCTCGCCATCGCCAGCAAGCACATCGTCCGCGTGCCCGGCTACCTGCCGCTCACCAGCCGCTGCTTCGGCATGATGGATCGCGAGATTCCGCTCGACACTGCGATCGCGTTCAAGGCGCGCATCGCCTCGTCACTCGCGACCGCCGGCGCCGGGCTCGAGCGCCATTTCCGCGCGCTCGAGCCGGGGGGCGGCGCCACCCTGCTGCTCAACAGCTACGGGCTCATCGTGGGCCTGTGGCAGCTCATGCACCCCAACGAACGCTTCGGCAAGGCGCTGGAGCGGCCGGAGCTGCGCATCCTCAAGCGCGACTACGAGCGCGACGTCGAGGCGGCGCTGCGCGCGCTATGGACCGGCGCCCTGGGCGTGAAGGCGCTGAAGGAGAAATCCGCGTGAGATCGTTTCCCGTCCTGCTCGCCGCGGCGTTGCTCGCGGCCGCCTGCCATCGTGCCGAGCCCGCCGCGGAGCCGGTGCGTCCTGTGCTCACGATCGTCGCAACGCCCGGGGCGGCTGCCACGCGCGACGTCTACTCGGGCGAGCTGCGCGCGCGCTACGAATCCGACCTCGCCTTCCGCGTCGGCGGAAAGCTGCTCGCGCGCCTCGCCGATGCCGGCACGCGCGTGAAGAAGGGCCAGGTGCTTGCGCGCCTCGATCCGGAAGATGCGCGGCTCGCGGTGCAGGCCTCGCGCGCGCAGCTGGCCTCCGCGCAGGCCGATCTCACCCTCGCCCGCGCGGAGCTGGAACGTTACCGCGACCTCCTCGCGAAGAAGTTCATCAGCGCCTCCGCCTTCGACGCGAAGCAGAACGCCTACGATGCCGCCGCCGCGCGCGTGGAGCAGGCGCGCTCGCAGGCCGCGATCACGGCGAACCAATCGGCCTACACGACGCTCGCCGCCGATGCCGACGGCGTGGTGGTCTCGACGGCGGCCGAGCCGGGACAGGTGCTCGCCGCGGGGCAGCCGGTGCTGCGCCTCGCGCGGGACGGCGAGAAGGAGATCGTCGTGTACGCGCCCGAAGGGCAGCTTGCGCGCTTCCACGCCGGCGACCCGGTGGCGATCTCGCTCTGGGCCGATCCCGCGCGCGTATTCGCCGGACGCATCCGCGAGATCGCGGGAGGGGCCGACCCCGTCACGCGCACGTATGCGGTTCGCGTGACCGCGCTCGAGGTGCCGCCGGGCGCGCAGCTCGGCATGACGGCAAACGTGGCGCTGCACGGGGAAGCCGATGCGAAGGCCATGGTGCTGCCTCTCGCCGCGCTCGCGGCCGATCGCGCCGACCCCGCGGTGTGGATCGTGGACCCTGCGACCAGCCGCGTGAAGCTGCGCAAGGTCGCCATCGGCGAGTTTCGTGAAGATGGCGTCGTGGTGCGCTCGGGCATCGAAGCGGGCGAGCGCGTCGTGGTCGCGGGCGCGCACAAGCTGCGCGCCGACCAGCCGGTGCGCGTGACCGAGGCGCCGGCCGCACCTGCCGCCATCGCGGTGCGCTGATGCGCCGCTTCAACCTCTCCGAGTGGGCGCTCGCGCATCGCACGCTGGTGCTCTATTTCATGGTGGTCCTCGCGGCGGTTGGCGTGGGCTCCTACCTGCGCCTGGGCCAGGCCGAGGATCCCGACTTCACCTTCAAGGTGATGGTGGTGCAGACGCTCTGGCCGGGCGCTTCCGCCGGCGAGGTCGAACGCCAGCTCACCGACCGCATCGAGAAGAAGCTGCAGGAAACGCCGCGGCTGGACTACCTCAAGAGCTACTCCAAGCCCGGCGAATCGACGGTGTTCGTGTTCGTGAAGGATTCCTCGCGCCCCGCGGAAATCGCCGAGTCGTGGTACCAGGTGCGCAAGAAGATCGGCGACATCCGCGCGACGCTCCCGCAGGGCATCCAGGGGCCGTTCTTCAACGACGAGTTCGGCGACACCTTCGGCAACATCTACGCGCTCACCGGCGAGGGCTTCACCTACGCGCAGTTGCGCGACATCGCCGACCGGATCCGCAACCAGCTCCTCCGGGTGCCCGATGTGGCGAAGGTGAACCTCGTGGGCGAGCAGGACGAGAAGATCTACGTCGAGGTCGCCAACGCGAAGCTCGCGACGCTCGGCATCGAGCCCGCCGTGATCTTCGCCGCATTGCAGCAGCAGAATGCCGTGGCGGCCACGGGCACCTTCGAGACCGCCACCGACCGCATCTACCTGCGCCCGAGCGGCGCGATCGACTCGGTCGAGGCGGTGCGCGCGATCGCGATCCGGGCCAACGGCCGCCTCTTCCAGCTGGGGGACCTCGCGCGCGTCTACCGGGGCTTCGCCGACCCGCCGCAGCCGCGCATCCGTTACATGGGACGCGAAGCGCTCGGCATCGCCGTCTCCATGGTGCCCCGCGGCGACATCATCGCGCTGGGCCACGCGCTGGACGCGCAGATCGCGCGCATCGAGCGCGAGCTGCCGGTGGGCGTCGAGCTCTCGCGCGTGAACGACCAGCCCGCGACGGTGCAGCGATCGGTGGGCGAGTTCACCGAGGCGCTCACCGAGGCCGTGGGCATCGTGCTCGCGGTGAGCTTCCTCTCGCTCGGCCTGCGCACCGGGCTCATCGTGGCGCTTTCGATTCCGCTCACACTCGCGGTCACGTTCCTCTTCATGTTCTACACGGGCGTGGACCTGCACAAGATCTCGCTGGGGGCGCTGATCATCGCGCTCGGCCTGCTGGTGGACGACGCGATCATCTCGGTCGAGATGATGGTGGTGAAGATGGAGCAGGGCTTCGAGCGCGCGAAGGCGGCAGGCTTCGCCTACACGTCGACCGCGATGCCGATGCTCACCGGCACCATCGTCACCGCCGCCGGATTCCTGCCCATCGGCCTCGCGCGCTCCTCGGTGGGCGAGTACACGTTCTCGATCTTCGCCGTGACCACGACGGCGCTCCTCGTCTCGTGGATCGTGTCCGTGGTGTTCGTGCCCTATCTCGGTTACAAGCTGCTGCCCGAGGTGAAGCGTGGGCACGCGAACGCGATCGACGAGCAGGCCGTCTACCGCAAGCCGTTCTACCTGCGCTTCCGGCGGCTGGTGCAATGGTGCGTCGAGCATCGCGGCATCGTGATCGCGGCGACCGTGGCGGCGTTCGCGCTGTCGGTCGTGGGTTTCCGCTTCGTGCAGCAACAGTTCTTCCCGGCCGCGAGCCGCCCGGAGCTCATCGTGGACCTGCGCCTCGCGGAAGGCGCGTCGCTCGATGCCACCCAGGCCCAGGTCAAGAAGCTCGAGGCGTTCCTCACGACGAACGCCGACGTGAAGGACCGGCTCGTCAACTTCGTGAGCTACGTGGGCAGCGGCAGCCCGCGCTTCTACCTGCCGTTCGACCAGCAGCTCGTGAACGCGAACTTCGGCCAGTTCATCCTCAACACGAAGAGCGACGCCGACCGCGAGGCCGTGCGCGCGCGCCTGCTGAAGCTCTTCGACGAGGATTTCCCGGAAGTGCGCGGCCGCGTGAACCGGCTGGAGAACGGTCCGCCGGTGGGCTATCCCGTGCAGTTCCGCGTGATCGGCGAGGACAAGGCCGTGCTGCGCGGCATCGCCGGCGAAGTGGCGGCACTCATGCGCGAGAACCCCTGGACGCACGACGTCAACTTCGACTGGGAAGAGCCTTCGAAGGTGATCCGCCTCGACATCGACCAGAACCGCGCACGCGTGCTCGGCATCTCCAGCCAGGAGCTCGCGCAGTTCCTCGCGACGGTGCTCTCCGGGCAGGCGGTCACGACGTACCGCGAGCGTGACCGGCAGATCGACGTGGTGGTGCGCGGCGGGCGCGAGGAACGCGTGTTCCTGGGCCAGTTGAAGGACCTCGCGGTGCCCGTCGCGGGAGGCCGCAGCGTGCCGCTCGCGCAGGTGGCTGCGGTCACCTACGGCTTCGAGCAGGGCATGTACTGGCGCCGCGATCGCTCACCCGCGATCACCGTGCGCAGCGACCTGAAGGACGGCATCCAGGCGCCGGTCGTGAGCCAGCAGCTCGAGGCCGGGCTGGCGGCGCTGCGCGACAAGCTGCCGCTGGGTTACCGCATAGAGACCGGGGGCGCCATCGAGGACGCCGCACGCGGCCAGCGTTCGATCGCGATCGTGGCGCCGGTGATGGTGGTGGTGATGGTCACCGCGCTCATGCTGCAGCTGCAGAGCTTCTCGCGCGTGGCGTTGGTGCTGCTCACGGCGCCGCTCGGCCTCATCGGCGTGGCCGCGGCGCTGCTCGCCTTCAACGTGCCGTTCGGTTTCGTGGCGATGCTGGGCACGATCGCGCTCGCCGGCATGATCATGCGCAACTCCGTCATCCTCGTGGACCAGATCGACCACGACATCCGCGAGGGCAGCGTGCCCGCGGAGGCGATCGTCAATGCGACCGTGCGCCGCTTCCGTCCGATCATGCTGACGGCCGCCGCCGCGGTGCTGGCGATGATCCCGCTCACGCGAAGCGCCTTCTACGG
>DATMJE010000319.1:0-2013 GCA_035553995.1 Usitatibacter sp.
CAGGAGCAGGAGCAGGAGCAGGAGCATGAACAAGACTCCGGAGTTCCTTCGGAACTTGTCCCGCAGAGCGGGACCGGATTGAGGCGATCCCCAAGCTTCGATTCGCCAGAGATCGTTCTGCGCGTTTTTGCTCACTGGCGCAGCACGCATAACCACCCGCGCTCCCAGCTCGATGACAAGCGCCGCAAGGTGATCGTGCACGCCCTAAAGCGATATTCGGAATCCGACGTGTGCCAGGCGATCAGCGGCTATCTGAACTCCCCACACCACATGGGCGAGAACGACCGAAACACGAAGTTCGACGACATCGAACTACTGCTGCGCGATGCGAAGCACATCGACGCCGGACTGAAGCTTTACGCCGAGCCGCCACGCACCGATCTGTCCGTGCAGACGCGCCGGATCGTCAGGCAGACCGAGGACTGGGTACCACCGGAGGAGCGACATGCAGCCAAGTGATGCCAAACGCTTTCGAGACCTGCTGCGCGGCATGGGCCGCATGTACGGCCAGGAGCCCGATGCGCTCACGCTCGATGCGTACTGGGTGGCACTAAAGTGCTGGAGCCTGCAGGACTTCGAGGCCGGCTGTGGCCAGCTCATGCAGACGGCGAAGTTCATGCCGCGCCCGGCTGAGTTCAACGAACTGCGCAAAGCTGGCGAGATGAGCCCGGGCGAGGCCTTCGCGATCGCGCAGGAGATCGCGCGCAACTGCTCGCCATACAGCGAGCCGACCTCTGGAGATCCGCGGATCGATGCCGCGGCTCGCGCGTGTGGCGGCTATCGGGCGATGGGTATGGCCGAGACCAGTAGCATCGGCTACCTCGAGCAGCGCTTCACTAGGCACTTCGAGGACATCAGCGAGCGCGAGGACATTCGAGAGGCCGTTCCGCAGCTCGCTGTCGAAGTCGGCAAGCTCACGAGTGGTCGCGCGCTACCGTACGACCCGACGAAGAGGCTCGAATGAGCCGCGACACCTGGCAGCTCGACGCCTCACACCGGCTGCGCCAGCACCTGATGCGCGCCGTGATCCTCGGCAAGAACTTCGCGCCTGATCAGACCTACGAACTCTCGAAGGCCGGCAAGGTCGGGCCGCTCTCGGCGCAGATCGCGGAGATCTTCCAGCGCCACGCGGATCTGTGGGCAGCGGATATGCGCACCGCGAAGGACTCTGACGTTGACGTCGATGCCAACCAGGCCTGGCTCGCCACGATGCGTGAGGCCGAGCTCGAGGTGGGTCGCTTCCTCGCCGGGCACACGCTCGCGCATGGACACGCCGCATGAGCCTCGCGAAGAAAGTCGCACCGATCCCCGTGCTTTCCGATCACCGCAAGGCTGCCGAGCGCGACGCCTGGATCTGCGAGCGCCTGCGTCTGCCGCACCTGTTCGCCGGCATCACGAGCACAGAGATCCGCCGCGATCGCCTGAAGGTCGTTCTCCTCGAGCGCGGCCTCACCGAATCCATTGCCGGCACGCGCGACGGCAAGCCGATCACCTGGCGCGCACTGTTCGAAGAACACACGGGCGAGAACCTCGCCTAACAACACTGACGGAGTTACCCCATGGCGAAGAAGTTCAAACTCAGCGAGAAGACCTGCCAGCTCGGCAACAAGTTCTCCAGCACCGGCGATGGCGAAGGCGAGGCCCGCGAGGACCTGGTCAAGTTCTCACTGCAGGGCCTGATGCTTACCGCGAAGGAGCTCGACAAGATCCTCGGCGAAGGCGCTCACGATCGGCTTTTCGAGAAGGCCGGCAGCGGCGCTCTTGAGCCCGTGTTCGGCGAGGACGTCAACGAGCTGAAGCTCGTGCATCGCTACGTCGACAGCACCGTCACGCTCACGCTGGACGAGGAAACCCTCACGTTGCCGCAGGCGAAGATCATGGGCGTCGTGCTGCAGCCGCAGGTCGGCGGCATGACTTGGATGGGCTGCGACGTCGAGGCTCCCGCGATCGAGGGCGTCGACTCCATCCGCAAGCACGCGAGCCTTCGCATCGCAGCGCAGCTCGCCTTCGGCA
>DATMJE010000320.1:0-5487 GCA_035553995.1 Usitatibacter sp.
TCAGCTCGAACGCGGCGTGGCGAAGGACCTGGGAGTCGCCAAGATCCTGCGGCTTCTGCGTGCCGTCGATCTCGACTTGCTGTTGCTGGAAGCGCCAACGAGGCCGGTGACTGACTATGTGAGACTTGCTGCCACGGCGGGAAGCACTGGCTTTCGTGAACCCCTGGCCGAAGAAGAAGTGGTGCATGCGCTGCTCACCGCAAAGGCGCCTGCGCGAAAGCGGCCGCATCTACGCCGCTTGCTCGAAGACTCTCCGCCTACATTGATTCAGGGACTCGTGAGCCAGGTCTCGCAATGGGGTACGCCCGCCGAGCTGGAGCAAAACCTCGCGGCGCTTGCCAGAACCCTTGATGTGAAGGTTCGCCCGGAATGGACAAAAGTCGCCTGAGAGATTGGGAACCGTTGTTCGTGCAGGCGTTGAAGATCATCGACGCAGCCGAAGCGATCATCGGCCCTTTCCCCTGGAGCTTCGGCGGGGGCACCGTGCTCATGCTCGAGTACCAGCATCGCTACAGCAGGGACGTCGACATCTTCCTGCGCGATCCACAGTTCATCGGCCACATGACGCCGCGCCTCAGTCCCATTGCCGAGGCGATTTCGGACGACTATGACGAGCAGGGCGAGTTCGTGAAGCTGCGCCTGCCCGGTGGCGAGATCGATTTCATCGGTACAGGCTGGCTTACACCGGAGCCTTACCGCGCGGAATCGCTGATGGGCAGGAGCGTGAATCTGGAGACTCCGGCCGAGATCATCGCGAAGAAGGTGCGATACCGTGCTGCGAGCTTCAAGGCGCGGGATCTGTTCGACCTGGCAGTCGTGTTCGACAACGAGCCCGATGCGATTCGCGAAATCGCGCCTGTCATTCGGGAACATCGTCCGCTGCTGGAGACTCGCGTCGAGAAGTACCACGCGCTCCTGCAGGCGGAGTACGAGGCGCTCGACTTTTTCGACAATCGGAAGACGTTCGACGATTGCACCGCGGCGCTCGCGCGGGCGCTGCGGTTGTGATTCAACTTAGCTGCACTTGGCACAGCGGCCGGGTGAGGGACTGCTCGCAGAAGATCGTCGCCATAAAGAAAAGGCCCGGTCGCCCGGGCCTTGTTCTCGATCCCGGACCGCCGATCACGGCGTCCGGGATGACCTCGGATGCCGATCACGGCATCCGGGGCGACACTACAACTCAGATCGCGCGAATCTTCGCGGCGGCCGGGCCCTTTTGGCCCTGCGTCGGTTCGAACTCAACCGCCTGGCCTTCCTTGAGCGACTTGTAGCCGTCCATCTGGATCTCGGTATGGTGCGCGAAGACGTCCTTGCTGCCATCTTCCGGCGTGATGAATCCGAAACCCTTCGAATCGTTGAACCACTTCACGGTGCCTTTGGCCATTTCAACTTCCTTCTCAAATGATTGTCCGGACGGAACCCGGCCGGAAGCGGGAAAGGATCAGGAAGGGAATTGACTGCCACTTCGGACACCGCCGGGAAGCGGTTAAGGGAGGGGAAGACTTCACTAACAAAATGATCCTGCATGGACATTATGCCTGATAACGCCCTCATCGCATACCACGAACGAAGCAAGCACCGCCTGGAGCACTACGCTCCGGGGCCGGGGCGGCTCGACTGGGCGAACCAGCCGGACCCGTTTCGCACGTTCGAGGGCGCGCCGCGATTTCCACTCCCGCTCGCGGCCGACCGGTTGGCGACGCGTTACGACGACGTGCGCGCGGGAGCTCTCCCTCCGCCGGCGCGCATCGACCTCGAAAGCGTGGCCATTCTGTTCGAGCTCGCCTTCGGGCTCTCGGCGTGGAAATCGTTCGGCGGCAACCGCTGGGCCCTGCGCTGCAATCCGTCGAGCGGCAACCTGCATCCGACCGAGGCTTATCTGCTTTGCGCGCCGATGGCGGACTTGCCCGGCGGCCTCTACCACTATGTGAGCCGCGACCATGCGCTCGAGCAGCGAGCGGCGTTCGCGGGACCCGACAGCGGCCTACTCATCGGCGTGAGCTCGATCCACTGGCGCGAGGCGTGGAAGTACGGGATGCGCGCGTGGCGTTATTGCCAGCACGATTGCGGCCATGCCATCGCTGCGATCGCGTATGCGGCCGCGGCGCTGGGGTGGCAGGCGCGGCTGGTTTCGTCAGTCTCGGATGATGTGCTCGCGGGACTCCTGGGGCTTGATCGCGTCGGCGATTTCGATTCCGCCGAGGTGGAGGCACCCGATACGTTGCTGTGGATTGGGGATCCGCAGGCACTGCCGGACGTGGAGCGCCTGCGTGCGGCGGTGGGAGAGGCGACGTGGCGCGGCCGTGCGAATCGGTTGAGCGCCGCGCACGTGGAATGGCCGGATATCGACGCGGTCCATCGTGCGACGGTGAAGCCGGCGACACCGGAGATTGGATCCCGGCCCATTGCGGCAGGAGCCGCGGCCGGGATGACGAGCGGGGCGCACCTGAGCTTCGCGGACATCGCCCGCCAGCGCCGCAGCGCCGTGGATTTCGACGGCACGACATCCATCGCCGCGAGCGCGTTCTTCGCGATGCTCGAATGCCTCATGCCGCGAGCGGGCACGCCGCCGTGGAACGCGATGCCTTCGCCTCCACAGGTGCATCCCGTGTTCATGGTTCATCGCGTCGACGGGCTGGAGCCGGGCCTCTACACCCTCGTGCGCGATGCGTCCGCGCTCGCGAGCCTGAAGACGGCGATGCGGCCCGAATGGCTTTGGCGGAAGCAGGGGCCCGAAGACTTGCCGCTCTTCCTGCTCCTGCCGTACGACCTCCGCGGGCCGGCGCGCCTGATCTGCTGCCACCAGGACATTGCCGCGGATTCGTGCTTCGCGCTCGGCATGCTCGCGCATTTCGCCGCCGCGGAGAGCGAGCCTTGGCGCTACCGGCTCCTGTACTGGGAGTGCGGGATGCTCGGGCAGGTCCTCTACCTCGAGGCCGAGGCGGCCGGCATCCGCGCCACGGGGATCGGCTGCTTCTTCGACGAGGAGATGCACTCGCTGCTCGGCATCTCCGATCGCGTGTGGCAGAGCCTTTATCACTTCACCGCGGGCGGGCCGGTGGACGATGCTCGGCTCTCGACGCTGCCGCCGTATGAGCACCTTCGACGGGCGTGATGCCGGATCGGAGCCTCGGAAAAAAGGCGGTTGTACAGGCGAACCCGTTGTACATGCAACGTGTACAACGGCGAATGTTGTACGCCACAGAGCCAGAGGACTCCGCTTGGAGCGTTACTAGTAACGCCGTTTGTACAGATTGGCGCCGTGTACATAGGTGAGGGCTTCAATCGTTCGCCGCTGCGTTAGATGATGCGTACCAAGTGAAGTGTCCGATCGACCTGCCCCGAATGGGCAAACTGTCCGCCTCGTTTTCCAAATTCGGCAATGTCCACCCTTCGCTGCACCCGCAAGCTCCTCGATCGGCTCGGCGTTCCGCACGACGCCGACAGCGACGTGCCGCCCACCAACGCCTTGGGCGACTGGTACGCCAACCTGATCCGCGTCGGTCACGACCAGCTCGTGATCGCCGTGAACGAGCGCTCGACGCTCACGCTCGTGCTGCCGGCCAGGGACATCCGGCACTCGCTCGTCCCGCAGATGTTTCGGATGCTCGCGACATTGCTGCGCGATATCGGGGTGCCGCAGGAGGTGGTCGAACGCGAGATCATCGCGATGCAGCCGATGGCGCTCGCCCGCACCGCAAGCCGCAGCATGCTGGCGGTGATGAACGATCGTGCACACCTGGTCGAGGCCCACTGGCGTGAAGGACGCGCGACCATGGACATCATGATGTTGCTCGCCCGCTGCCCGATCATATCGGGGGTTGCGCGCGACGATGTGTATCCCCGTCGCGCCGCACGACGGCTGTTGGGCCTGGATCCCGATCTGCCGCCGCGGGCGACGGTGGTGCGGCTGCATGTGAGCCTCATGGGCCTGGCGCCCGCGATCTGGCGCCGCATCGTCGTGCCTGAGTCGATCACCCTGCCGGAGCTGCACCGCGCACTGCAGCTCGCCATGGGGTGGCAGGACCAACACCTGCACGAGTTTGATTTCGGTAGCGCGCGCTATGGCTCGCCGGATATCGACTACCCCGACGAGGGCTTGCGGGAGGAAGACAACGTGCACCTTGCCGATGCGATTCGCGCGACTGGCGCCGGGCGCTTCCGATACCTCTACGACTTCGGCGACGACTGGACGCACGAGGTGGTCGTCGAGGCGATCGAGCCCAACAAGGAGGGCATACGCGGTGTGGTGTGCCTCGAAGGGGCGAATCGCTGCCCGCCGGAAGACGTGGGCGGCACGATGGGCTACTTCGAATTCCTCGAGGAAGTGCGCGATCGGGCGCACGAACGGCATCACGAGTCGCTCACCTGGGCGGGCGGGTCTTTCGATCCCGCGGCGTTCGACCTAACGTTGGTGAATGTGCTTTTGCGCTCAGAATTTGCGCTGTAAGGCTCATTCTTGGCGCACACTCCACCTTTCCCCGCAAAGGATAGCCATGTCCACGCTCCTCAAACCGGCGCCGCGCAAGCGGCAAATCGTGGGATGGCGGCAGGCGCAGCGCGAAAAGGCGGCGACCCTGCATCACCAGCGCGTGACCGGGCGGCCCAAGCCGCCTCGTTGACGGTATGTCGCGCAGGAAAATCGACCAGGCCTACGGCGGACGAAAGGTCGTGCTGCGCGGTACTTCCCCGGGGGCGGACGGTTCCATGCTGGCGCGCAACTGTTCCGGCAAGCCGCTCAACAACCTGGAGCTGGTCGAGCACCTGTGCGCCGTATCCGGGGCGCTCGCAGGGGCGCGGCGCGCGCACGTCATGAAGCTGGGGTCGCTCCAGCCGCACGTCTTCATGGGCGATGTCCTCGCCCGCGTGCGCAACTGCATGAAGCTGGATACGACGAGCGAGCGGCGCCCGGAGCTCGAAGCGATCCTCGGCGTGCTGGACGTAGCCGCGGGTGCTGCGGACCAGGACACGCGCCACGTGATCGCCGCTTCCTTCATGCACGACGGCGAACAGGAAGCCTTCTTCGTGGAGTTGCTGCCCCTGCTGGGGCAGAAGCTGCAGGCGCTGCCGCGGGCGAAGTGAGGCCGGGCCGCTCGTCGGGCTCGCCAGCCTACGGGCTCAATCCAGAAGAAGACCGATCGCCTCCGCGGGCAGCATCACCAGCGTTCGGCGCAGACGCTTGCCGAGGAGAGGGCCGAAGTCGCTGCGGTCACCGGTCGCCAGGATGTGGCACCGCGCCTCCACGGCGGTGGCGAGAATCGGGGCGTCCTTCGGCGGCAGCCCGGCGGCCTGGGCCCAGGCGATCGTCGCCGGACTGGGCTCGCCGCAGACCTCGATCGCCTGCACAAGCTTTTCGAGATCTCCCAGTGAAGCAGGGTGTTTGAGCGCGATGTTCCGGCGAGCCTCCTCGAGCGCATAGGCCGACGTGACGAGGCTGCAGGCGCCGGCAGCCGCCAGGTGAAAGAACGCCCGCACCGAACCGGTTTC
>DATMJE010000321.1:0-14866 GCA_035553995.1 Usitatibacter sp.
AAGTCGCCGTGGAGCTGCGCCGCGGCAACGACTACTCCATCCTGGACACGAAGAGTACCAACCTCACCTACAAGCCCGAGCGCCTCACGATGGAGAAGGGCGAGGCGTTCTTCACGCCGGCCGACCGCATCGGGCAGCTCACGATGCGCAACCTCGACATCATCGACACGCGCGACAAGCTGCGCGTCTATTCGCAGGCGGGATTGCTGGGGACGGGAAGCGGGGTGCCGTTGTTGGGCGAAGAGAAGAAGAAGTAAGCGACAGCGGAAAGGGCGCAAGGCACAAGGCGCAAGGCGCAAGAGAATTCGGTGGACGCCATGTGCACCGCGTAACCAGAGGCAGCCCTATTCTTGCGCCTTGCGCCCTGAGCCTTGCGCCTGTCGGCTAATTCTCAACCTTCCCGAGCAGCAAATATTCCATCAACGCCTTCTGCACGTGCAGCCGGTTCTCGGCCTCGTCCCAGACCACGCTCTGCGGGCCCTCGAGCACCTCGTGCGTGACTTCCTCGCCGCGATGCGCGGGCAGGCAGTGCATGAAGACCGCGTCGGGGCGTGCGCGTGACATGAGCGCCGCATCGACGGTGAAGCCCTGGAACGCCTTCTCGCGGTCGCCCGCCTCCGCCTCGAAGCCCATGCTGGTCCAGACGTCGGTGGTCACGACGTCGGCGCCTTCGACCGCCTCGGCCGGGCTCGCGCACACCTCGAGGTGCGACTTCGACACGTTGCGCGTGCGTGCGGGATCGACGCCGTAGCCGCGGGGTGTCGCCACGCGCAGGCGGAAGTCGAACACCTGTGCCGCCTGGATCCACGTGTTGCACATGTTGTTGCCGTCGCCCACCCACGCGACGGTCTTGCCGGTGACGGGGCCGCGGTGCTCGAGGTACGTGTACACGTCCGCCAGCACCTGGCAGGGGTGGTAGTCGTTGGTGAGGCCGTTGATCACCGGCACGCGCGATTGGGCGGCGAAGCGCTCGATGTTCGCGTGCTCGAAGGTGCGGATCATCACGATGTCGACCATGCGCGAGACCACGCGCGCCACGTCCTCGATCGGCTCGCCGCGGCCGAGCTGCGTCTCGCCGGTATTGAGCACGATCGACGAGCCGCCGAGCTGGTAGATGCCCGCCTCGAAGGAGACCCGCGTGCGCGTCGAGCTCTTCTCGAACACCAGCGCCAGCATGCGGTCGACCAGCGGCTGGTAGGTGACGTAGTTCTTGAAGCGCTCCTTGATGACCTTGGTGCGGCGGAACAGGTGCTCGAGCTCCTCGCGCCCCAGGTCGCGGAACTGGAGGAAATGCCTCACGCCGCGGCCGCGGTCTTCGACTCGGCGAGGAAGGCCTTCACGAGCGGTACGAGGATGGCGACGACCTGCTCGGCCTGCTCGCGCGTGAGGACGAGCGGCGGCAGCAGGCGGATCACGCTGTCGGCGGTGACATTGATCACGAGGCCGGCTTCGAGCGCGCGGCGGGTGATGTCGCCGCAGGGACGGTCGAGCTCCACGCCCAGCATGAGCCCGATGCCGCGCACGTCCTTCACGCCCGGGTAGCCCAGCAGCGCCTTCTTGAGGCCGCCCTGGATCACGTCGCCCGTATGCTTGGCGTGGTCGACCAGGCCATCGCGCTCGATGGTCTCGAGCGTCGTGGTAACGGCCACGCAGATGAGCGGCCCGCCGCCGAAGGTGGTGCCGTGGTTGCCCGGCTTGAAGACCTTCGCCGCGGCGCCGCGCGCGAGGCAGGCACCCACCGGCACGCCCGAGCCCAGGCCCTTGGCGAGCGTGATCACGTCCGGGACGATGCCCGACCATTGGTGGGCGAACCAGCGCCCGGTGCGCCCGATGCCGCTCTGCACCTCGTCGATCATGAGCAGCCACTGGCGCTGGTCGCACAGCTCCCGCAGCTTGCGCACGTACTCGGTATTGGCGATGTGGATGCCGCCCTCGCCCTGCAGCACTTCCATGAGGACGGCCACGATCGAGGGGTTCTCGGCGATGCGCTCGATGGCCGCCACGTCGTTGTAGGGCACGCGGATGAAGCCGCCCATGAGCGGCTCGAATCCCGCCTGCGCCTTGCGCGAGCCGGTGGCGGAGAGCGTGGCGAGCGTGCGGCCGTGCCACGCCTTCTCCATCACCACGATCTGCGGATTCTCGATGCCGCGCTGGTGCCCGTGCAGGCGCGCGAGCTTGATCGCGGCCTCGTTCGCCTCGGCGCCGGAGTTGGCGAAGAAGACGTTGTCCATGCCCGAGAGCGCGCACATCTTCGCCGCGGCGGCTTCCTGCTCCGGCACCTGGAAGAGGTTCGAGACGTGGATGAGGCGCTGCGCCTGCTCGGCGATGGCGCGCGTGAGGGCCGGATGGTTATGGCCCAGCCCGTTCACCGCGATGCCGGCGAGCGCATCGAGATAGCGCTTGCCCGCGGTATCCCAGAGCCAGGCGCCCTCGCCGCGCGCGAACGCGACGGGTTGCGGGGCATACGTGTGCATCAGGTGCGTGGCGCTCATCCGTGACCTCGCAAAAACGAGAACGGCGGCCTAGGCCGCCGTTCATGGGGAACGGCGATTATGCCTCAGGCGCGGTTTTCCAGCGCCTTGATCTGCTTGGCGAGGCGCGACTTGTGGCGCGCGGCCTTGTTCTTGTGGATGATCCGCTTGTCGGCGATCGCATCGATCGTCGACTGCTGCGCCTTGTACGTGGCTTCGGCAGTGGCCTTGTCGCCCGCGGCGATCGCCTTCTGCACTTTCTTGATCGCGCTGCGCAGGGTGGTGCGCAGGCTCACGTTCGCCGTGCGCTGCTTGGAGGAAGTCTTGGCGCGCTTGGCTGCCTGCTTGCTATTGGCCATGGTGGGTTTGCCCGGGTTTTCGAAACGAAGCCTGATATCATACACGGCTTGTCCATACAAAACAAAGCCTTGAGGCCTGCCCCATGAATCTCCTCAAGGCGGCCGCCTCCGTGAGCGGCATGACCCTCCTGTCGCGCATCACGGGCTTCGTGCGCGACACGCTCATCGCGGTCATCTTCGGGGCCGGCATCGCCACCGATGCGTTCGTGGTGGCCTTCCGCATTCCCAACCTGCTGCGGCGCCTCTTCGCGGAGGGTGCCTTCTCGCAGGCGTTCGTGCCGATGCTGGGCGAATACCGCAAGCAGCGCGGCGACGAGGCCACGCGCGAGCTCTCGGGCAAGGTGCTGGCGCTGCTCGCCGTGGGGCTCTTCGTGGTCACGCTGATCGGCGTGGTGGCCGCGCCCGCCGTGGTGTACCTGACGGCGTCCGGGTTCGCGGGAGACACCGAGAAATTCGCGCTCACGACGACGATGCTGCGGATCTGCTTCCCGTACATCCTCTTCGTCTCGCTGGTCTCGTTCTGCGCCGGCATCCTCAACACCTACGGCGCTTTCAAGGCGCCGGCGTTCACGCCGGTGCTGCTGAACCTCTCGTTCATCGCATTCGCGCTGCTGCTGGGACCACACCTCGCGCAGCCGGTGCTGGCCCTCGCGTGGGGGGTATTCTTCGGCGGCGTCGTGCAGCTCGCTTTCCAGGTGCCTTTCCTCCGGCGCATCGGCATGCTGCCGCGGCCGCGCTGGGCGCCGCACGACGAGGGCGTGATGCGCATCCTGAAGCTCATGGCGCCGGCGGCGCTGGGCGTGTCGGTGGCGCAGATCAGCCTCGTGATCAACACGCAGATCGCGTCCTACCTGGGCGACGGGCGCGTCTCGTGGATCTACTATGCCGACCGGCTGATGGAGTTCCCCTCGGCGCTGCTGGGCGTGGCGCTCGGCACCGTGATCCTGCCCTCGCTCGTGCGCCACCATCACGCGCAGGACCCCGCCGCCTATTCGCGGCTCCTCGACTGGGGACTGCGCATGGCGCTGCTGCTGTCGTTGCCGGCGGCGGTCGCGCTGGGCCTCATGGCCGTGCCGCTCATCTCCACCCTCTTCTGGCACGGCGAGTTCCTGAAGAACGACGTGATCATGACGCGCCACGCGCTGATCGCGTACGCGGCGGGGCTCATGGGCATCATCCTGGTGAAGATCCTGGCGCCCGGCTTCTACGCGCGGCAGAACATCCGCACCCCGGTGAAGGTCGCGGTGGTGACGCTCGTGGTCACGCAGCTCCTCAACGCGGTGTTCGTGCCGTGGCTGCGGCATGCGGGGCTGGCGCTGTCGATCTCGCTGGGCGCCACGTTCAATGCGGCATGGCTCTGGCACCTCGTGCGCCGCTCCGGAGTCTACAAGCCCGAGCCGGGGTGGGCCGCGTTCCTGATGAAGCTCGCGGTCGCGCTCTACCTCATGGGCGGGGCGATCTGGTACTCGATGGGGACGGAGAACTCGTGGTTCGCGATCGGCACGACGGCGCGGGCGGTGAAGCTCACCCTCGTGATCGTGGCCGGCGTGGTCACCTACTTCGGCTCGCTCGCCTTCATGGGCTTCCGTCTGCGCGATTTCTCGCGCCACGAATAGCATGCGCATCGTCCGCCACGGCCTCGAGGACCCGCCCGAAACCGCCATCGCGGTCGGCAGCTTCGACGGCGTGCATCGCGGCCACCAGGCGATCCTGCAGCAGGTCGTGGAGGAGGCGCATGCGCGTGGCGTGGCGGCGGCGGTCCTCACGTTCGAGCCGCTGCCGCGCGAGTTCTTCGCCCGCGACCTGCCGCCGGTGCGGCTCACCTCGCTCGCCGAGCGCGTGGCACTGCTCGCCGATTGCGGCGTGGACATCACCTACGTCGAGCGCTTCGATGCGCGCTTCGCCGCGATCTCCGCCGACGATTTCGCCATGCGCCTGCGCCGTTGCTATGGCGCGCACTGGGTGATGGTGGGACACGATTTCCGCTTCGGCGCGCGCCGTGGCGGCGACGTTGACCACCTGCAGGCGGCCGGGCGGCGCATCGGCTTCGAGGTGGAGATCCTGCCGCCGGTGCTCGGCGGCGCATCGCGCATCTCCAGCACCGCCATTCGCGAAGCGCTCGAGATGGGGGACTTCCAGACGGCGACCGAGCTGCTCGGCCGGCCCTACGCGATCTGCGGGCGCGTGCTGCACGGTGCCAAGCGCGGGCGGCTGCTGGGCTTTCCCACCGCCAACGTCCGCCTCGCACGCCCGCGCCCCGCCCTGCACGGCATCTTTGCGGTAAAATGCTACGGTGCAGCAACTCGCGGACTCGAGGGAGTGGCGAGCCTCGGAACCAACCCGGCCATCGGTGCAGGCGGCCCGGCGACTCTCGAAGCATTCCTCTTCGATTTCAGCGGCGATATCTACGGCCGCCGCATCTCCATCGAGTTCGTGAAGAAGCTGCGTGAAGAGGCGCATTTCGCGTCTCTCGACGAGCTTTCGGCCCAGATCCGCCGCGACTGTGACGCGGCACGGGCCTTCTTCGCGGCGATGGAGCGCTGATGCCCAACGAGACCACCACCCGGATCGACTACAAGCAGACCCTCAACCTCCCCGAGACGCCCTTTCCCATGCGTGGCGACCTCGCGAAGCGGGAGCCGGGCTGGGTGAAGGCCTGGCTCGAGACGCGGCTCTACGAGCGCATCCGCGAGCGTTGCAAGGGGCGCCCGAAGTACGTGCTGCACGACGGCCCGCCGTACGCGAACAACGACATCCACATCGGCCATGCGGTCAACAAGATCCTCAAGGACCTGGTGGTCAAGTCCAAGACCCTGGCCGGCTTCGATGCGCCCTACAAGCCGGGCTGGGATTGCCACGGCCTGCCCATCGAGCACCAGATCGAGAAGAAGCACGGCCGCAACCTGGATCCCAACAAGGCGCGCCAGCTCTGCCGTGAGTACGCCGCGGAGCAGGTCGGCAAGCAGCTCGTGGATTTCCAGCGCCTGGGCGTGCTGGGCGACTGGTCGCACCCCTACCTCACGATGGACCCCGCGACGGAGGGCGCCGAGATCCGCGCGCTCGGCCGCATCTGGAAGAACGGTCTCCTCTATCGCGGCCTGAAGCCCGTGAACTGGTGCATCGATTGCGGCTCCGCGCTCGCGGAAGCCGAGGTCGAGTACGAGGACAAGAATTCGGCCGCCATCGACGTGGCGTTCGAAGCCGTCGACGTGGCCGCGGTGGCGGACGCTTTCGATGCGAAGGATGTCGAGCGCGCCGCCGCGGTGATCTGGACCACCACGCCGTGGACCCTTCCGGGCAACCAGGCGATCGCGGCCCATCCCGATTTCGAATACGAGCTCGTGGCCACGGAGCGCGGTGCGCTCATCCTCGCGGCCGAGCTGCGCGAAGCGGCGCTGAAGCGCTTCGGCCTCACGGCCCACGGCGTGCTGGGCCGCGCCACCGGCGTGGCACTCGAGGGCCTGCGCTTCCGGCACCCGTTCGAGGCGCGCGAGGTGCCGGTCGTGCTGGGCGAGCACGTGACGCTCGAGGCCGGCACGGGCCTCGTGCACACCGCCCCCGCGCACGGCGCGGAAGACTTCGAGATGGGCGTCAAGTACAAGCTGCCGCTGGACCAGCCCGTCGACGACCAGGGGCGGTTCAAGTCGTTCGTGCCGCACTTCGCGGGCATGAGCGTGCGCGATGCCGAGAAGCCGATCCTCGAATTGCTGGCGCAGAACGGCGCGTTGCTCAAGAGGGAAACGCTGCGCCACAGCTACCCGCACTGCTGGCGCCACAAGACGCCGATCATCTTCCGCGCGACCACGCAGTGGTTCATCGGCATGGACAAGCCGTGCGACGTGGGCAAGCCCGGCACCGAGGGCCGCACGCTGCGCGAGCTCGCGCACCACGCCATCAACAACACGCGCTTCTATCCCGCGTGGGGACGTTCGCGCATCACCGCGATGATCGACAACCGCCCGGACTGGACGCTGTCGCGCCAGCGCAACTGGGGCGTGCCGCTGCCGTTCTTCCTCGACCGCGAAACCGAGGAGCTGCATCCCGAGACCGAGCGCCTCATCGAGCAGGCCGCTGGCATGGTCGAGAAGGGCGGCGTCGAGGCGTGGTTCGCGGCCACGTGCGAGGATTTCGGCGTCGATCCCGCCAGGTACCGCAAGCTCACCGACACGGTGGACGTGTGGTTCGATTCCGGCACCACGCACTTCACCGTGCTGCGCGGGCTGCCCGAGCAGAAATATCCCGCCGACCTCTACCTCGAAGGCTCGGACCAGCATCGCGGCTGGTTCCAGTCGAGCCTGCTCACCGGCTGCGCGATCGACGGCCGCGCGCCCTACAACTCGCTCCTCACCCACGGCTTCACGGTCGATGGCGAGGGCCGCAAGATGTCGAAGTCGCTGGGGAACACCCTGGCCCCGCGCAAGATCGCGGACAGCCTCGGCGCGGAGATCATCCGCCTCTGGGTCGCGGCCACCGATTACTCGGGCGAGCTCTCGATCTCCGACGAGATCCTGAAGCGCGTGGTCGAGAGCTACCGGCGCATGCGCAACACGCTGCGCTTCCTGCTGGCGAACATCGCCGACTTCGACCCGGCGAAGGACGCGGTGCCCGTGTCCGAATGGGTCGAGGTGGACCGCTACGCGCTGGCGATGACGCGCGCGATGGCCAACGCCTGCATCGCGGATTACCAGAAGTTCGAGTTCCACCTCGTCGCCCAGCGCCTGCAGACGTTCTGCTCCGAAGACCTCGGCGGCTTCTGGCTCGACATCCTCAAGGACCGGCTCTACACGGCAGGCACCGATTCGGCGGCGCGCCGCTCGGCCCAGACCGCGCTGCACCACGTGACCCACATGGTGCTGCGGCTCATGGCGCCGATCCTCTCGTTCACCGTCGAGGAGGCGTGGGCGGTGATGCATCCGGGCCGCGAGGAGAGCATCTTCTTCCACACCTGGAAGGACGTGCTGCCGCCGCAGGAAGGCGAGAAGGAGCTCCTCGCGCGCTGGCAGCGCATCCGCGAGCTGCGCGGGATCGTGGTGAAGTCGCTCGAGGATAGCCGCGGTGCGGGGCTCATCGGCTCGTCGTTGCAGGCCGAGGTGCTGCTCGATGCCACCGGCGACGATCTGCAGCTCCTGCGCTCCCTGGGCGACGACCTCAAGTACGTGCTGATCACCTCGCAGGCCGCGGTGCGCGAAGTCGCCGAGGCGCAGCCGCCCGTCGTGCACGTGAAGGCCAGCCCGTACACCAAGTGCGAGCGCTGCTGGCACTGGCGCCGCGACGTCGGCATCGAGCCGCGGCACGCAACCATCTGCGGGCGCTGCGTCTCCAACCTCGAAGGCCCCGGCGAGGCGCGCTTTCATGCGTGAACGCGCGAACGGCGCGTGGCTGCGATGGCTCGTCGTGAGCGTGGCGGCGATCGCGCTCGACCTGGCGACCAAGTGGTGGATCAGCAGCACCTTCCGCGTGGGCCAGTCCACCGAGGTCACGCCGTTCTTCAACCTCGTGCTGGCGCACAATCCCGGCGCCGCCTTCAGTTTCCTGGCGGGCGCGGGGGGGTGGCAGCGCTGGTTCTTCACGGCGATCACCGTCGTGATCTCGCTCGCGCTCGTGGTGATGCTGCGGCGCCACCACCGCAACCGGCTGATGTCCACGGCCTTCGCGCTCGTGCTCGGCGGTGCGCTCGGCAACCTCTACGACCGCATCACCCTGGGCTACGTGGTCGACTTCATCCAGCTCCACTGGGGCGAGCACTATTTCCCTGCATTCAACGTGGCCGACTCGGCGATCAGCCTCGGCGTGGCGCTGCTGCTGTGGGACAGCCTGCGCCCGCGCACGCGGCTCATGCACATCCCGGTCGGCGAGGAGAAGCCATGACGGATTCACGTCCCGCGGCCGAGCCCGCGGAGGTCCTGCTCGCGAACCCGCGCGGCTTCTGTGCCGGCGTGGATCGCGCCATCGCCATCGTGGAGCGCGCGCTCGCGCTGCACGGCGCGCCGATCTACGTGCGGCACGAGATCGTGCACAACCGCTCCGTCGTGGACGACCTGCGCGCCAAGGGCGCCGTGTTCGTCGAGGAGCTGGACGAGGTACCCGCCGGCGGTACCGTGATCTTCTCGGCGCACGGCGTGGGCCTCGATGTGCGGCGGGAAGCGGAAGCGCGCGGCCTGCGCGTCTTCGATGCCACCTGCCCGCTGGTCACCAAGGTGCACGTGGAAGTCTCGCGCATGCGCGAGGCGGGGCGCGAGGTGATCATGATCGGCCACGAAGGCCATCCCGAGGCCGAGGGCACCATGGGCCAGGCCGAGGACGGCATGTACCTCGTCGAGGACGAGGAGGACGTGGCGCGGCTCGAAGTGCGCGATCCGGAGAAGCTCTCGTACGTGACGCAGACGACACTTTCCATCGACGACTGCGCGCGCATCGTGGCCGCGCTGCGGCAGCGCTTCCCGAAGATCGTGGGGCCGAAGAAGGACGACATCTGCTACGCCACGCAGAACCGCCAGGACGCGGTCAAGTTCATGGCGCCGAAATGCGACGTCGTGATCGTGGTGGGGTCACCCAACTCGTCCAACTCGAACCGGCTGCGCGAAGTGGCGCGCAACCTCGGCCGCGATGCCTATCTCATCGATCGCGCGGACGAGCTGCGCGCCGAGTGGATCGCCGGCAAGCGCACCGTGGGCGTCACGGCCGGCGCCTCCGCGCCCGAGACGCTGGTGCAGCAGGTCATCGACCGGCTGCGCGAGCTCGGCGCCGCGCGCGTGCGCGAGCTGGAGGGCATCGAGGAGCACGTCACTTTTCCGCTGCCCAAGAGCGTCGCTCACGGCGGCGGGCACTAGATTCACGCATCGCCCGAATTTCGGACAGGGGATCTCACCACAAGAGGACACAGAGGACACAGAGGGTGGCACAGAGGAAACCATTGAATGCTGTGTTCTCGATGGTTGAGGCGCCATCGCAAGCAATACGCTCACGAACACCCCGAAACGCTTTTCCTCTGTGCCACCCTCTGTGTCCTCTGTGTCCTCCGTGGTGAAATCCCCTGCCTGAAAACAAGCGAAAAAAAACCGGGGCAGGGCCCCGGTTTTTTTTCTTGCGACCTTACTTGTCCGTGTTCGAGTTCCAGTAGACCTTCTTGCGGACCTTCGGCACCTGGACCGGAGGACGCTTGGCGTCGGGCGGAGGCGTGCCCGGCATGCAGCCGACGCAGAACGGGGTGGCGGTCCCATCGTCCAGCAGCAGCGTGCCGCCCACCGGCGACGGCGGCAGGCCGCCGCCCGGCAGCACCGCCGAAACGTCGCTCGTGTTCTTGAGCCCGTCGCCGTTGAGGTCGATTCCCGCGCCGCCTCCGAGGAAGTCCACGGCGTAGCCGCGCGCCTCGCCCAGGCTGATGGTGCACGTACCCGACGCCGGCGGCACCGGGCGGTTGGTGGCGAAGAACGTGATGCCGCCGATGGTGAGCGGTGCGTTCACCGCCTTTTCGCCGCTGCGGAACGTGAGGACGAAGCCCTTCGGGGGATCGGTGGAAGTGCCAGCGGGCGTGAGGTCCGCGAAACCGAGCGGCACCAGGGCCGAGCCGTCCGTGCCGGTCGCGGTGTCCTTCAACATGAAGAAGTAGTCCTGGTTGGTGGCGTTGAGCGGCTTCTCGCGATCGCCCGTGCCGATGAGCACCGTGTCGAAGGCCTTGGTCGCGATGACGTCGGGCCGGAACATGAACTTGAGGCCCGAGCCCAGCGACGCCAGCTTCTCCAGCTTCCAGTTGTTCGGGTCCACGTTGTCGATATCCATGCGCCAGACGTTCCCGCCGGTGTCGCCCACGTAGACCTTGTCGGCGAACGTGTCCTGGTCGCGGTCGATCACCGCCACGTCCGAGGGGATGCTCTTCGCGATCGGGCCGCTGTTGGCCGACGTTTGGAAGAACTTGATGAACTGGCCCGTACGCGCATTGAGCACGAAGACGCCGCGGCCCATGCTGTCGGTGCCGGGGGGCACCTGGTCTTCCGCGGGGTCGTAGCCCGCGGCGAAGATCAGCACCGGGTCGGCGAACGCCTTCACCTTCGCGGCCTTGGGCTCGGACCATGTCTGGCCCAGCTCCGACATGTTGGTGTCCGTGTTCGACTTCTTCCACATGAACTTCGGGTTCGTGGGGTCGGTCACGTCGAAGGCGTAGATGAAGCGTCCGCCGCGCCGCGCCGCGACGAAGATCCACGCGCGGGTCGCGTCCTGGAAGGAGCCGATGGGACCGTCGAAGAAGTAGTCGCGCGCGTTGGAGCTTCCGGGGACCGTCGGAAGCACCAGCACCGGCGCCTCGTCGCGCAGGCGCTTCAGCCGGCCGAAGAACTCGGGCGCCACGAACGACCACTGCTCCTTGCCGTCGGCAGCGGCACGGCCGCCCTTGATGGCGCGCAGGACGCCGTCATTGGCGCCATAGAAGACATACGGGCCGATGTTCGGATAGTTGAGCACCACGGGGCGCGAATGCAGCACGTCGCCATGGACCGAAGGCCGCACGGTCGTGGGCCATCCCGGCCCCTGCTCGGCGGAGGACCACGCCGCACACGTCGTCGACCCGACGGCGCATGGGGCCGCGTTCACGTTGTCCTGGCCGCGCACCCAGTTGATGATGCTCGCCAGCTCGGTCGCGCTCGCGGCGCCGAAAGCCGAAGCTGTCGTGAGGTTCGTGGTGTTGAAGGCGTACGAGAGCGGCGCGTTCGCCGTGCAGCCGGCCGCCTGGCAGGTGAACATCTTGCGGCTGCTCTGGTCCGTTGCGTAAGTGGTACGCACCTGCTCTGCCGCGCCGCCCTTTTCCACCACCTCGCCATCCGGGAAGTCGGTGGTGGTCTTGGGCGTGCCCAGCGGCTGGTTGATCCAGAACGTGCTCGTCGCGCTCCAGAAGCTCTTCGCATTGGGGGAGATGAAGCCCGTCGTCGGGTTCACCGCCGCCGCGTCCACCGAGTCGGCGAGGAAGAGCGCCCCCGTGCTGTCCTTGTCGACCTTGTATTCCTTGAGGTTGCCGACCCAGCGCGGGCTCGACTCGCGGTCGGGGCGGAACATGCCCATGTACACCTGGTTCAGGAACGTGCCCTGCGCGTTCACCGACACCGGCAGGCTCGAGGACACGAACACGCTGTTCACCGCCTGCAGCTCGTTGAACATGCCGTTGATGCACGCGGAGACCTCGGCCGCCGTCTTGGCCGTGCAGGACTTGCCGCCGCCCACGTTGGCCGCGTTCTGCATGAGGTTGATCATCTGCTGGTCGCTGTTGCTCGGCAGCCCGCTCGCCTGCGGGTCGTAGACCGCGACCGTGAAGGTCTGCACGTTCTGCTGGCCCGGCTTGCTGCTCACGTCGGTCTCGAACATGAACTTCGCCATCTCGTCCATCTTGGAGGCGTGCAGCTCGTTCGTGCAGTTCGGCAGGCAGGTGGGCGTGACGCCCAGGTTCGTCATGATCTGCGTGTCGCGCGCGGGCACCGTGCTCGAGTCGCCACCCGTGCTCGGGTTGCCGTTGGAGATGAAGATGATGAAGTTCTTGGCGCAGCCGTCCTTGATCGGGCTGATGTACGTGTCGCTGTTGTTCGCGGTGTACGCGTAGTCCGAGGCGCCGTCGGTGTTGTCGGTCGCGTTGTACAAAGCCGCTGCACGGTTGGCCGGGGCGTTGTTGTTGGGGTAATCGCGCCGGAAGGTGCCCGCGTTGTTCGAGTTGCCGCCGACGAAAGCGGTGTTGCCGAACGCCACGTTGCTCGTGGGGGTGCCCGCGATGTCGTCGTTCGCATGGGCCTGGCTGGTGTAGCCGCCGAAGTACTTGTACGCCTCGAACATCGTCTTGGCGTAAGGCTGGTTCGATCCCGAGTTGTCGGTGCCGGTGCCCGACGGGACGAGGCCCTTGAGAAGGCTGCGCAACGCGGTCCTGTTCTGCAGGTTCATGTCGCGAATGCCGAAGCGCATGTAAGCGCCGTTGTTGCCGGATTCGGCGAACATCATGAGGCCCACGCGGACGCTCGAGTTGAGCCCGGCGATCACGTTGTCGAGCGCGCACATCTCGGCGCCGAACTTGGTGCCCTGGGTGAAGCCGGCCGTGATGCATGCCTGGCTCGGCGTAAGGCTCGCGCTCCAGTTCGAGGAGCTGTCGATGATGACGAGGATATTGGGAGCGTGCGTTTCGAGCGAGTTCGCGGCGAAGATGTCGATGTCCTCGGCCTGCGCGCCGGCGACGGCGAGTGACCCGAGCACGGCCGCGCAAAGCGTGCGCGACTTCAACGTCATGCGGCGGAAATGTCGGCCGAGGTTCATGGTGGCTCCTTCGATTATTTGCATGTGTTCAGGGCATCGCCCTTTTCGAGCCGGATGGACACGCCCTGGCGCACGGCGGTCTCGGCCTGCGTGACGGGATCCTGCGTGGTCGCGGCGACTTCCCACACCGTCTCCGCGCAGATGTTGGTCGCCTGGCCGTACTGGATCGAGGCGAAGCACGCGCGGTCCGCGGGCACCGTGTAGTCGAGCGAGGCGCTGGGCGTGTCGCGGGATTTGAGGCACGTGGGCGGCGGCGAGAGCGTCACGTTGTACTCGGAGCTGCCGTCGCCGTTCAGGTCCACCGGGATGGGGGTCGCCGCAACTGCGGTTGGATTGCTGGTGAAGTTCGCGCTGCTGATCACCTGCTCCACCGCGGCCTGGGCCGCGGCCACCGATTCGTTGCGCCCCTGCATGCTCGAGACGACCTTGAGGTTCGTGTTGCTGGCACGGAACGACGAGACGGCGAGGAGCGTCACCATGACGAGCAGGATCAGCGCCACGAAGAGCGTGATGCCGCGCTGGCGTCCGCGGCTCGCGGAGCGCTGGGAAATCCGGGAGGTGTTCATCAGTTCTCGCGGGGGCCGGTGCGGTTGGGCAGGCTCACCATCGCGCCGTAGACGTGACGCTTGCGTGCGTCATTGAGGGGACCGACCGTGAAGCCATCGCCGAGGTCGTAGACCTTGGTGTCGGTGTAGTTGACGGTGCTCTCGAGGTTCTGCGCGAGGACGGAGGCGCGCACCGTGCTCACGTTGGACCAGTCGGCCACGGTGCAGGCTGCAGTCGTATCGCAGCGCTTGAAGACGTCGGGCGCGCCATCGCCGGTGGTGTCGATGCCGTAGGAGAAGCGCAGGTTGCGGATGCCCTCGACGAGCGGGCTCGTACGCAATTGACCGCCGCTCAGGTCCACCTTCACCAGCGTGGGCACGCCATCGCCCACGACGATGCTGTAGTCGCGCAGGTAATAGATCTCGGCACGCAGGCGATAGAGGTCGGAGGCCGTGGTGCAATCCGCCTTGTGAAGGTTGAACGTGGCGGTCGACGAGCCGACGCCCATCGCCCAGGGCGTGGTGGTCGAGTCGGTCGCGCAGCGCGAGATCTGGATATAGGTCTCCGCGGCGTTCGCGCCGGTCGCGGCGACCGCGGGGGCGAGCGGTTCCGTGTTGAAGCGATGGATCACCAGCACGTCCGAGCCGGGTACGCGATTGGTGGCGCAGGAAGGGAACGCCGCCGCGTCCGCCGCGTAGCCATAGACGGGCAACGGTATCGCGAGGGGCGACATGACGAAGCCGAAGTCGGCGGGGATGGCGCACGGATCGGGCGTGGTCCACGTGGCGCCGGTCTGCGTCATCTCGGCGTAGAAGCCGGCGAGGCGGAGCTCGCCACGCATGGCGTCGATCGCGAAGCGGCCGTTCTCGATCTGCCGGCTGGTGCGCTCGATCTCGGTGCGGTTGGAGCTCGCGGAGACGAAGAACGACGTGAGCGCGGCCAGGATCACGAGGCCCAGCGCGATGCCGATCATCAGCTCGACGATGGAGAATCCGGCGTGCGCGGCGCGGGATGGAATGCGATTCATGGAGCGGGCGTTGTACATGTCACACCACCCCGAGTGTGGCGACCCGCACCGGGATCGATACCGCGCGCCGCAGCTTCTCGTCGCCGAAAACATTCGCGCCGCAGGCAACCCCCGTGAGCGCCACCGTCGGCGTGATGCCCTACCACACGACGTTCACGATGTAGAGGTTCGTCGAAGGATTG
>DATMJE010000322.1:0-16251 GCA_035553995.1 Usitatibacter sp.
AGTTCCAGCTCGACGTGCCGCGATCGCCGGCATTCGAAGAAAAGGCCGCCGCGATGATCGCGGCGCAGTAACATCCGACCATGGACATTCCGGCGCTTCTTTCCAGGCACGTGCCGCGCGACGCGGTCGAGGCGAAGTTCGTGCGCGACATGGTCCAGCTTGCGGCCGAAGGAGAGAGCGCCGCCTCGCGCGGGCATTTCGGGCCGGGCCATTTCACTGCCACCTGCTTCGTGGTCTACGTGCCGAGCAACGTGGTGCTGCTGCACCTGCACAAGCGGCTGGAGAAATGGCTGCCCATGGGCGGGCACATCGAGCCGGGCGAGGAGCCCGGCCAGGCGGCGCTGCGCGAGGCGGCCGAGGAGTCGGGCCTGAAGGATCTCGAGCTCCTGAGCCCGGAGCTGCTGTCGGTGGACATCCATCCCATCCCGGCCGGCAAGGGCGAGCCCGACCACCTCCATTTCGACCTGCGCTTCGCCGCGTCGACGCGCTCGCCGCAGAAGATCCGCATGGACGCGGCGGAATCCACCCGGCTCGAATGGGTGGAGATGGAATCCGCGGATGACCTCCTCGACGACCGGCGCTCGCTCGTGCGCCTGCGTGCGTTGCTGCAGCCGCTGCGGGAGCCGTCCTAGTACGCCTGGCGCGGCGTGGCGAGCAGCTCGGCGGTCCTGGCGTAGCCCGCCTCGCGCGCGATCTCCGCGGCGGTCTTGCCCCGGTTGTCGCGCAGGTCCGTGCGCGCGCCGGCTTCGAGCAGCGTACGCAATGCATCGTCGCGGCCGAACCCCGCCGCCCACATGAGCGCGGTGAGCTCGTTGCGGTACAAGGCGTTCACGTCGACGCCATGCGAAAGCAGTGCGCGCACGACGGCGGCATGGCCCTGGCCCGCGGCATACACCATCGCAGTCTTCCCGAGGCGATCGGTGGCGGTGACATCGGCGCCGCGCACGAGAAGCTCCTCCACCATCGCCGCCTCGCCGGAATAAGCCGCTGCCATGAGCGGCGTGATGCCATCGAGGGCCGCGGTATTCACGTTCGTGCCCGCCGCGAGCATGGTGCGGGCGAGCGGCACGTCGCCGTGCCCGAGCGCCATGACGAGCGCGGTCTGGCCCAACCGGTTGCGCGCATCGGGCGAAGCGCCGCCCTCGAGCGCCCGCCTCACGCCCGCTGCATCGCCGTTGCGCGCGGCGAGCAGCAGGCGCTGGCTCGCCGTGAGGTCGCTCTCGGCGGCGGCGACGTGGATCGCGAGCATGGCGAGAACGATGGCGCTGATGCGTGCGAGAGTCATGGAAGGCTTCCGGATGGGCGGCACAAAGGGTATTGCGGCATGCACGGGTTGGGAATATAAACCTAAGCCTCGGATTCGGCCTCACCTCCAACAACAGCAAAGGGATGATCCATGAAAGCCAGCCCCCGTCGCACCCGTCTCGCGGCCTTGTGCATCGTTTCCGCTTTCGCGCCGCTTGCGCACGCGCAGCCCGAAGTCTCCGGGGCGGACACGCAGACCGCGCGTCCGATCAACACCAATATCCCGCAGGTCACGCAGCAGGTGCTCGATGCCGCCGCGGGCGATCCGCAGAACTGGATCCATCCCAACGGCAGCTACGACCAGCAGCGCTATTACCCCGGCAAGCAGATCACCGCCGGCAACGTGAAGCAGCTCAAGCCTGCGTTCGTCTTCCAGACCGCGGTGCTGGAGTCGATGGAGACCGCGCCCATCGTGGTCGGGGGAATCATGTACCTCACGACCTCGTTCAACCACGTCTACGCCATCGATGCGGCCACGGGCGAGGAGTACTGGCACTACAAGCACAAGCTGGGGCCGCTCGTGACCGTGTGCTGCGGCAACAACAACCGCGGTGTGGCCATCTCGGGCAACACGCTCTACATGGGCACGCTCGACGCGAAGCTGGTCGCGCTCGATGCGAAGAGCGGCAAGGTCCTGTGGCAATCGGAGCTCGGCGATCCGGAGAAGGGCTATTCGGACACCATGGCGCCCGCGGTGGTCGACGGCAAGGTGCTCATCGGCACCAACGGCGGCGAGTACGGCGTGCGCGGCTTCCTCAAGGCCTTCGACGCGGCCAACGGCAAGCTGCTGTGGACTTTCTACACGATCCCGGAGAAGGGCCATGAGGGCGTGTGGGCCACGAAAGACGCGACCGGGCGCGACATGCATCGCGACATCGCCGCGGAGAAAGCCGCGCTCGCGAAGGACAGCTCGTTCTACCAGACGCTCGGCGGCGGCGTGTGGATGACCCCCGCCGTCGACCGCAAGACGAACACCGTGTACTTCATGGTGGGCAACCCGTCGCCGGACCTCTTCGGCGCCATCCGCCCGGGCGACAACCTGTACACCGACTCGATGGTCGCGGTGAACCTCGCCGACGGCTCGTACAAGTGGCATTTCCAGTACATCGCGCACGACGTGTGGGACCTGGACGCCGTGAGCCCCGCCATCCTCACCCGCGCGAAGGATGCCTCGGGCCGCGACGCGGACGTCGTGATCCACGGCGGCAAGACCGGCCACATCTACGTGCACGATCGCGCGACCGGCAAGCTCATCCGCTTTTCGGAGGCGATGATCCCGCAGGAAAACATGTGGGTGCTGCCCACGAAGGAAGGCGCGCGCATGCTGCCCGGCGCCAACGGCGGCGTGGAGTGGTCGCCGATGGCCGTCGATCCGACGACGCACATCGCCTACGCCGCGAACCTGCACCAGCCCATGACGTACCACGTGGAGGACAGTCCCTACCCCGGAGGAAAGCTCTGGCTGGGCGGGGCGTTCAAGGTGATCCCATCGGAAGAGCAGTGGGGCCAGCTCGTGGCGGTGAACCTCGACACGGGCAAGATTGTCTGGAAGCAGAAGACACCGCAGCCGCTCATCGGGGGCGTGCTGGCGACCGCGGGCGGCGTCGTCTTCAACGGCGAGGCCAACGGCTGGTTCAAGGCGTTCGACTCGAAGAGCGGGCGGGAGCTCTGGAAGTACAACTGCGGTGCGGGCGTGAACGCCCCGGCCGTCTCATACATGGTGAACGGAAAGCAATATGTCGCGGTGGCGGCGGGCGGCAACAACCAGATCAACGCGAAGCGCGGCAACAGTGTCTTCGTCTTCGCGCTGCCGTGACGATGTGACCACCCTGGGGACGGGCCGTAGATGGGTCGCCCGTGCGGCCCGTCCCCTGGCACTTGCGGTGCTGCTGGCGCCGCCTGCCTTCGCGCAGGACGATGCCGCCACGAAGGAGGTCGCACAGGCCTGTTTCGCGTGCCACGGTCCTGAAGGCAACTCGGCCAATCCCGCGTACCCGATCCTCGCCGGCCAGAAC
The DNA here is from genome assembly GCA_035553995.1 of Usitatibacter sp. Lineage (GTDB taxonomy): Bacteria > Pseudomonadota > Gammaproteobacteria > Burkholderiales > Usitatibacteraceae > Usitatibacter. The sequence continues at coordinate 3,321 of DATMJE010000322.1, forward strand.
TGGCGGTACATCTACATCCAGCTGCGCGATTTCAAGGAAGGGCGGCGCAAGGACCCGCAGATGTCGCCCATGGCCGCGAACCTCACGCGTGACCAGATGATCGCGCTCGGCAACTACTTCGCCGCGCAGAAGCAGAAGTCGATCGGCTTCAGGGCAGATGCGGCGAAGGTGGCCGCAGGCAGGAAGATCAGCGACACCGCGCTCTGTCCCATGTGCCACCAGGGCGACTTCGTGGGACAGAACGAGATCCCGCGCGTGGCCGGGCAGTGGCCGCCCTACGTGAAGAAGCAGCTCGAGGATTTTCGTGCGAGGCGCCGCACCAACGACGCCGGCAACATGACGAGTATCGCCGCCGGGCTGGGCGACGACGACATCGAGAACCTGTCGCAGTACATCGCCAACCTGTACTGACCGCGGCAACTTTCGCAGCGTGACGCCCGGCGCAAGGATCTCCGGCAGGTATTTGTCGAGGGCGTCGTCGTAGCCGAGTAATCCACGCCGCTCGAGCAGGATCACGGCCGCGCCGGTGAGCCGCTTGGTGAGCGAATCGAGCGGAACGGGCGTCTCGGCACCTTGCCCGGCCACGGGGCGAGGATCGTGGCGATCGCGCGCGAGCGCCGCGCTACATCGCCTTCTTTTTCCACAGCTCCCACGGCCGCTCGATCGTCCCCCGGTTCGACTTCGTCGCGTTGGCCCCTTCGACGCCGGACAGGAAAGTGAGCGGCCCGTCGAGGCGCTGCGCGTTCATCTGCAGCCGCGCGTTCATCTCCGTGTAGATCGCACGGAACACGGCTTCCGGGATGCTATCGCCCACCACCGTCATCCCGTGCCCGCGCATGAGCACGCAGTTGCAGGGCCCCAGCGATCGGGCCAGCGCTTCACCCAGCGGCCGGTCGCGGATGAGGAGGTCGTTGTCCTCGCGCACCTCGCGGATGTCGAAGACGGGCGCGCCGCTCCACAGGAACGAAGCCATGTGATAGACCGGCCGCAGCGCGGTCCTGCTGATGCCGAATGGAATCACCGAGTCCGAATGACTATGGACGATCGCCATCACGTCGGCGCGCGAGCGATAGATCTCGCCGTGGAGGAAACGCTCGAGATACGGCTTGCGCGCATCGCCGAGGGGCTCGCTGTCCGCCCCGTACTCCTGGATGTCTTCCGCGGTGACGAGCTGGGGCGCGAGCGAGCGCGACATGTAGAAGCGGGTAGCGTCCGAAGGGCTGCGCACGCTCACGTGGCCATAGGCGTCGAGCACGCCCTGCATCGCGAGGATGCGGTTGGCGGCGACGAGGTCTTCGAGCAGGGCGCGATCGGGTCCGGCGTGCATGGCTGCGCAGTCTACCGGAGACGGAATCGTGCGATCATCGCCGCATGGCGGCCGACATCGAACGTGAGCTGCGTGCGCTCGAGGAGCAGCTCCTCGATCCCGAGGTGCGCCGTTCCACCGAGCGCGTCTCGGCGTTGCTCGCCGAGGACTTCGTCGAGTTCTCCAGCGCCGGCGTGGCGTACGACCGCGCGCGCATCCTGGAGGTGCTGCAGGACGAGGCGATGCTCGAGGATCCGGTGTCGCGCTCGATCGTGCACTTCGAGATCGTGGGCCTCGGCACGGACGTGGTCCTCACGCGCTATCGCCTCGTGCGGCGGCGCTCGCCGGGCGAGTCGACCAGCCAGTCGCTGCGCAGCTCGGTCTGGCGCCGCACCGGCGCGGGCTGGCGCATGATCTTCCACCAGGGGACGTTCGTGTCCTCGCCGGCATGAGGAGGGTTGCATGATCGTCACGGTGTTCCGCTCGCGGGTGCGGCCCGAGAGTGCGGAGCAGTATTTCGAATGGGCCGCGCGCATGAGCGCGGTCGCGAAGACCATGCAGGGATACATCTCCCACAAGTCGTTCACGGCCGAGGATGGCGAGCGCGTCACCATCGTCGAGTTCCGCGATGCCGAATCGCAGCGCCGCTGGTCCACGCAGATGGACCATGTCGATGCCAAGAAGAAAGGCCGCGCCGATTTCTACGTCGAGTACAAGCTGCAGATCTGCGAGCTCATGCGCGAGAGCGTGTACAAGGCGTCCGAGCGCGAGGGTGAAGGCAGCGCGGCCGATGCCGCCGGCAATGCGGTCCGGGCCCCGGGCGAGGATTAGCCGGCCTCGCTCTCCGGAAGCAGGGCCGGGCAGAAGCGCACGAAAGCGCCATCCCGCACCAGCGGCGTGACCGCCGCGATGTCCAGCGCCAGGTAGCGGTCGCCCTCGAGGTGGGGCGCCACGGCGCGCACCATGCGGTGCGCCTCCTCGAGCGGCTTCGAGGTCTCGCGCGGCCGCCGGAAATCGATCCCCTGCGCGGCGGCGAGCAGCTCGATCGCGACGATGCCCGCGGTGTTTTCGGCCATGTCCCCGAGGCGGCGCGCGGCGAAGGTCGCCATGGAAACGTGGTCCTCCTGGTTGGCCGAGGTGGGCAGCGAGTCCACGCTCGCGGGATGCGCGAGGGATTTGTTCTCGGAAGCGAGCGCCGCGGCGGTCACGTGCGCGATCATGAAGCCCGAGTTGAGCCCGCTCGCCGCGGTGAGGAAGGGCGGCAGCCCCGAGATCGACGCATCGATCAGCAGGGCGATGCGGCGCTCGGCGAGCGCGCCGATCTCCGCGATCGCGAGCGCGAGCTGGTCGGCGGCGAAGGCGACGGGCTCGGCGTGGAAGTTGCCGCCCGAGAGCGACTCGCCGGTGGCCGGAAAGACCAGCGGATTGTCGGTGACGCCGTTCGCCTCTGTGACGAGGGTGAGCGCCGCCGCATTCATGACATCGAGGCACGCGCCCATCACCTGCGGCTGGCAGCGCAGGCTGTACGGGTCCTGGACCTTGTCGTCGCCCGTGATGTGCGAGGCGCGGATGGCGCTTCCCCGCAGCAGCCGCCGATAGGTTGCCGCGCATTCGATCTGCCCCAGGTGGCCGCGCAGCTCGTGGATGCGCTCGTCGAACGGCGTGTCGCTGCCCATGGCCGCGTCCACGGACATGGCACCCGCCACCATCGCCGCGGCGAACACGTGTCCCGCGGCGAAGAGGCCGTCGAGCGCGAGCGCGGTCGAGACCTGCGTGCCGTTGAGGAGGGCGAGCCCCTCCTTGGGCGCGAGCGCGAGCGGCTCCCGCCCGGCGAGTGCCAGGCCCTCGCGCGCCGGAATCACCCGTCCCGCGTGGCGCGCTTCGCCGAGTCCCATGAGCGTGGCCGCCATGTGCGCGAGGGGCGCGAGATCGCCCGAGGCACCGACCGATCCCTTCGAGGGAATGCACGGATAGACCTGCGCCTCCAGGAGCGCGCAGAGAGCGTCCACGACCTGCGGCCGCACGCCGGAAAACCCGCGCGCGAGGCTCGCCACTTTCAGCAGCAGGACCAGGCGCACGACGCGGTCGTCGAGGAGCGGCCCCACGCCCACGCTGTGCGAGAGGATCAGGTTGCGCTGCAGCAGCTCGAGCTGCTCCGGCGCGATGTGGGTCTGCGCGAGCTTGCCGAAGCCGGTGTTGATGCCGTAGACCGCGCGGCCTTCGTCCACGATGCGGGCGACCGTCCGCGCGCCTTCCGCGAGGCGCTCGCGCGTGTCGGCGTCGATCTCCAGGCGCTCGTCCGAGAGCGCGAACGCGTGCAGCTCGGCGAGCGTGAGGCGGCCGGGGGCGAGCAGCATGGCCGCCTCCTAGTAGACCGCGCGGCCCCCGGAGAGGTCGAACACCGCGCCCGTGGAGAACGAGCATTCCTCCGTGCAGAGCCACGCGACCATGGCGGCGATCTCCTCCACCTGGCCGAACCTCGCCATCGGAATCTTCGACAGCATGAAATCGATGTGCTGCTGCGTCATCTGCTCGAAGATGGCGGTCCTCACCGCCGCCGGCGTCACGCAGTTGACGCGGATGCCGGTCTTCGCGAGCTCCTTGCCGAGCGACTTGGTGATCGAGATGACGCCGGCCTTGGAAGCGCTGTAGGCGACCGCGTTCGGATTGCCTTCCTTGCCCGCTATCGAGGCGATGTTCACGATGCGGCCGTAATCGTTCTTCTGCATGTGCGGCACCACGTGCTTGTTGCAGAGGAAGACGCCGGTGAGATTGACGTCGATGACCTGCCGCCACGCCTCGACCGGGTAATCCCAGGTCGACGTATTCGGGCCCGAGATCCCCGCGCTGCAGACGAGGATATCGATGCGCGATGCCTTCGCGAGCGTCGAGGCCACGGCGCGGTGCACCTCCTCGTGATTGCTCACGTCCACGGTCTCGACGTGCGGGTTGCCGGTGACGTGCTGCGCCGCTTCGGCGAGCGCCCTCGCGTCCCGGTCCCACAAGGTGACCGTGGCGCCGGAGTGCGCGAGGCGCTGGGCGACCGCGAGCCCGATGCCCGCCGCGCCGCCGGTGACGACCGCGCTGCGGCCTTCGAGGTCGAGTTTGTTCACGCTATCGCTCCTTTTTTTGCTTGTTTCCAGCATATCGCAAGCGCGGGCGCCGAATTCACCACAAGAGGAGGGGAGGACACAGAGGGTGGCACAGAGGAAACCAATCGTGTGAATACGGGGCTACGCTTGCCGCAGCCACGATTCACATACAACGGGTTTCCTCTGTGCCACCCTCTGTGTCCTCTGTGTCCTCTTGTGGTGAGGTCCCCTGCTTCCAGTGGCACCACCACTTCCACTGGCACAACTCCTTGACCATGCACCGCAGAAAACCGTAACCTCGGCCGACTGGGGAGATCGTCATGGCCGGCAGGAAACGCCGCAGCGCCGAGTGGTTCGCGCGCGAAGGCAAGATGGGTTTCATCTATCGCGGATGGGTGCGCAACCGCGGCGTGCCCGGCGACCAGTTCGACGGCCGTCCGGTCATCGGCATCTGCAATACCTACTCCGAGCTCACGCCCTGCAACTCGCATTTCCGCACGCTCGCCGAGCACGTGAAGCTGGGCGTGACGGACGCGGGCGGCTTCCCGCTCGAGTTCCCGGTGATGTCCCTGGGGGAAACGCTGCTGCGGCCGACGGCGATGCTCTATCGCAACCTCGCCTCCATGGATGTCGAGGAATCGATCCGCGGCAACCCCATCGATGGCGTCGTGCTGCTGATGGGCTGCGACAAGACCACGCCGTCGCTCATGATGGGCGCGGCGAGCGTGGACCTTCCGGCCATCGGCGTGTCGGGCGGCCCGATGCTCTCGGGGTGGTACCGCGGGGAGCGCACCGGCTCGGGCACCAACGTCTGGCAGCTCTCGGAAGACCTGCGCGCCGGCAAGATCACGCTCGCCGACTTCCACGAAGCCGAGACCTGCACCAACCGCTCGCACGGCCACTGCATGACCATGGGAACGGCCTCCACGATGGCCTCGATGGTCGAGGCCCTCGGCTTCGGGCTGCCGGGCAATGCGACCTTTCCGGCGGTGGACGCACGGCGCAACGTGATCGCGCGCATGGCCGGCCGGCGCATCGTCGAGATGGTGAACGAAGACCTGTGCATGTCGAAGATCCTCACGCGCGCGGCGTTCGAGAACGCCATCCGCGTGAATGCGGGCATCGGCGGGTCGACCAACGCGGTGATCCACCTCATCGCCATCGCGCGGCGCATGGGCGTGAAGCTCGACCTCGAGGACTGGGACGAGCTGGGCCGCGGCGTGCACACGCTCGTGAACCTGATGCCCAACGGCAAGTACCTGATGGAGGACTTCTGCTACGCGGGCGGGCTGGGCGTGGTCATCCGCGAGCTGGGCGAGCACGGGCTGTTGAACAAGGACGCGCTCACGGTGACGGGTGAGTCGATCTGGGAATGCCACCGCACGGCGCGCAACGACAATCCCGAGGTCATCATGCCGTTCGACCAGCCGTTCAAGCGCGATACCGGCATCGCCGTGCTGCGCGGCAACCTGTGCCCCGACGGCGCGATCATCAAGCCCTCGGCCGCGACGCCGGCGCTGATGAAGCACAAGGGCCGCGCCGTCGTGTTCGAGACCGCGGACGAATTGCACGAGCGCATCGACGATCCCAACCTGGAGATCGACGCCACGAGCGTGATGGTGCTCAAGAACTGCGGCCCGCGCGGCTATCCCGGGATGCCGGAGGTCGGCAACATGCCGCTGCCGCCGAAGCTGCTGAAGCAGGGCATCACCGACATCGTGCGCATTTCCGACGGGCGCATGAGCGGCACGGCCTACGGGACCGTGGTCCTGCACGTGGCACCCGAAGCCGCGGCCGGCGGCACGCTCGGGCTGGTGAAGACCGGCGACCTGATCGAGCTCGACGTGGAAAAGCGGCTGCTGCAACTGCACGTGGACGATGCAGAGCTCGCCACGCGGCGCTCTTCCTACAAGCCGCCCGAGCTGCCCGTCACGCGCGGATACTGGAAGCTCTATGTGGAGCATGTGAACCAGGCGAGCGAGGGCGCGGACCTCGATTTCCTCGTGGGCGGCAGCGGCTCCTTCGTGCCCAAGGACAACCATTGAGTGATGGGCAAAACGGCGGAACACAGATGAACACAGATGAACACGGATAAACCGAATAGAACAGATAAAAGGGCCTTTTGAGATGGGTGCACATAGACGAATGCAGAAAGCGCGCACGACACGAATACGACAATTCATCCGTGTTCATCTGCGTTCATCTGTGTTCATCTGTGTTTAATCCCTTTCGCTTCCGCTAGCCGCCGATACCGTTGAAATTCCTCATCGCCGATCACGACTTCCCCGACGTGGAGCTGGAGCTCGCCCTCCTGCGAGAGGCGGGCATGGAAGTCGCCACGGCGCAATGCCGCACGGAGGAGGAAGTGATCCGCGCGGCGAAGGATTGCGACGGCCTGCTGGTGCAATACGCGCCGGTGAACGCGCGCGTGTTCGAGGCATGCCCGAATCTCCGCATCGTGAGCCGCTTCGGCGCGGGGTTCGACACGGTGAACACGGAGGATGCGAGGCGCTTCGGGGTCTGGGTCGCCAATTCGCCCGACTACGGCATCGGCGAAGTCGCCACGCACGCGCTGGGCATGGCGCTCGCGCTCGTGCGCCACCTGCCGCGCTTCGACCGCGACGTGCGCGCCGGCAACTGGAGCTACGCCTCCACGGGCGGGCTTGCGCGTGCCTCCGAGCTCACGCTGGGCATCCTCGGGCTGGGCCGCATCGGCAAGCGCATGTCGTACATCTCGCGCAACGTCTTCGGACCGATCATCGCGTGCGACCCCTACCTCATCGACGGCGACTTTCCCGCGTACGTGCAGCGCGTCTCGAAGGAAGAGCTCTTCCGCAAGGCGGACGTGGTCTCGCTGCACGTGCCGCTGAACGAGGAAACGCGCGGCATGGTCGATGGCCGGCTGCTGTCGCTCATGAAGAAGGGGTCGCACGTCGTGAACACCGCGCGTGGCGCCGTCGTGGTGCTCGACGACGCGCTGGCCGCGCTCGATTCGGGCCGGCTGGACGGCCTCGCGCTCGACGTGCTTCCCAAAGAGCCGCCCGAGGCGGATCATCCGGTGCTGCGCCATCCGCGCACGCTGCTGTCGCCGCATGCGGCGTTCTATTCGGTGGAGGGGGAACGGGAGCTGCGCCGCAAGGCGGCACAGAACCTCGTGGACTGGGCGACGACGGGGCGGCCACGGTACGTGGTCGTCGAGGGATCGAACTCAAAGCGACCATGGCATCCGTAAACATCCGCAACGCACAAAAGTACTTCGGCGGCACCCACGTGATCCGCGGCGTCGACATCGACATCGCCGATGGCGAGTTCGCGGTCCTGGTGGGCCCGTCGGGCTGTGGCAAGTCCACGCTCCTGCGCATGATCGCGGGGCTGGAGGAGATCACCGGCGGCGAGATCGCCATCGGCGGCAGGGTGGTGAACGACGTGCCGCCGAAGGAGCGCGACATCGCGATGGTCTTCCAGAACTACGCGCTCTATCCGCACATGAAGGTGCGCGACAACATGGCGTTCAGCCTGCTGCTCGCCAAGCGGCCGCGCTCGGAAGTCGACGAGCGCGTCAACAAGGCCGCCGCCATCCTGGGCCTGGCGGACCTGCTCGACCGCTTTCCACGCCAGCTCTCCGGCGGGCAGCGCCAGCGCGTGGCCATGGGGCGCGCCATCGTGCGCGACCCGCAGGTGTTCCTGTTCGACGAGCCGCTGTCCAACCTCGATGCGAAGCTGCGCGTGGCGATGCGCACCGAGATCAAGGAGCTGCACCAGCGGCTCAAGACCACCTCGGTCTACGTGACCCACGACCAGATCGAGGCCATGACGATGGCCGACCAGATCGTGGTGATGCGCGACGGCCTCGTGGAGCAACGCGGCGGGCCGCTGGAGCTCTACGACCGTCCGGCCAACATCTTCGTCGCGGGCTTCATCGGCTCCCCGGCGATGAATTTCATCCCCGGCACCGCGCGCCGCAACGGCCGGGGCGCGGTCGTGGCGCTCGACGGCGGGGGCGAGGTCGCGGTGCCGTACGATGTGTCTGCCGCCGATGGGCAGCGCGTGATCTTCGGCACGCGGCCCGAGCACCTGTCGCTCGTCTCCGAGGGGCAGGGGTTGCCGGGCTCCGTGGTCGTGGTCGAGCCTACGGGCGCGGACACGCAGGTGTTCGCCAAGATCGGCGGCAACGAGGTGAACGCCATTTTCCGCGAGCGCCACGAGTTCCGCCCGGGCGAGGCCATCCGCCTGCAGCCGGATGCCGCGCGCTCGCACGTGTTCGATGCAAAGACCGGACAGTCGTTGAGGATCCAGTAGGTACGAACCCCAAAACGAGAAGGAGGAGCAGGCATGTCGAAGTTTTCGAGGCGTGATTTCCTGAAGACCACGGCGGGCGCGGCAGCCGCGGGCTCGCTGGGCATGGGCGGCACGATGCTGTCGCAGGAGGCGTTGGCGCAGTCGAAGTGGACGCCGGAGAAGGGCGCCACCCTGCGCGTGTTGCGCTGGAAGCGCTTCGTCCAGGGCGACGAGGACAAGTGGCTCGAGAACACGAAGAAGTTCAGCGAGATGTACAAGGTGCCGGTGCGCGTCGACAGCGAAGGCTGGGAGGACGTGCGCCCGAAGGCGGCGGTTGCGGCGAACGTGGGCAGCGGCCCGGACATCATCATCTCGACCTTCGAGGATGCGCACCAGTATCCCGACAAGCTGGTCGACGTGACCGACGTCTGCAACTACCTCGGCCAGAAGTACGGCGGCTGGTATGACGTCTGCAAGGCCTACTGCACCGAGAAGAACAAGTGGATCGCGGTGCCCATGGGCTGCGCCGGCAATGCCGTCGTGCATCGCATCAGCGCGATGAAGAAGGCGGGCTTCGAGCAGTTCCCCAAGGACCTGCCGGGCTTCCTCAAGCTTGCCCAGGCGTACAAGGCCGCGGGCATCCCGCCCGGCTTCGCGCTCGGCAACGCCACCGGCGACGGCAACGTCTGGTGCCACTGGCTGGTGTGGTCCCACGGCGGCAAGATGGTCGACGAGAAGGGCAATGTCGTCATCGCGAGCCCGGAGACGGAGGCCGCGCTCAACTACGGCAAGCAGCTCTACGAGACCTTCATCCCCGGCACGCTCTCGTGGCTCGATCCGAACAACAACAAGGCCTTCCTCGACGGCCAGATCGGCATGACCGCGAACGGCATCTCGATCTACTACGCCGCGAAGACCTCGCAGGACCCGAAGATCAAGGCGATGGCGGAAGACATCGGCCACGCCAACTTCCCCGTCGGGCCGGTCGGCAGGACGACGGAGCTGAATCTCTTCTTCCCGATGATGCTGTTCAAGTACTCCAAGTACCCGAATGCCGCGAAGGCCTACCTCGCGTTCATGATGGAGAAGGAGCAGTACGAGCCGTGGCAGCAGGCGGCCATCGGCTACGTCTCCCATCCGCTCGTCGCGTACGAGAAGAACCCGCTGTGGACCGCGGATCCGAAGAACGCGCCGTACAGCAACTCGATGAAGGTGATGCTGCCCAACGGCTACGCGGGCCCGATGGGCTATGCCTCGGCCGCGACGATGGCCGACTTCATCCTCGTGAACATGGTCGCGGAGGCGGCGTCGGGGTCGAAGTCGCCGAAGGAGGCGATGGACCGGGCCAAGGCGCGCGCGGAGCGTTACTACAAGCTGTGATGTCGGCGCCCCCGCGAAGGCGGGGGCCCGATTTTCCGGAATCGAATGAACCGTCTCCTGAACAATCGCAATTTCCTCGGCCTGCTCTTCATGCTGCCGGCCGCGGTGCTGTTGCTGCTGTTCCTCACCTATCCGCTGGGGCTCGGCACGTGGCTGGGCTTCACCGACACCAAGGTGGGCCGCGCCGGGCATTTCATCGGCCTCGAGAACTACCAGTTCCTGTGGGGCGATTCGGTCACGCGGCTGGCACTCTTCAACACGATCTTCTACACGACGGTCGCGAGCATCATCAAGTTCGCGCTCGGCCTCTGGCTCGCGTTGCTGCTGAACCGCCACATCCCGTTCAAGTCGTTCATCCGCGCGATCGTGCTGCTGCCCTTCATCGTGCCGACGGCGCTCTCGGCGATCGCCTTCTGGTGGATCTACGATGCGCAGTTCTCGATCGTGAGCTGGGCGCTGGTGAAGATGGGCGTGATCACGACGTACATCGACTTCCTCGGCGACCCCTGGATGGCGCGCTTTTCCACCATCGCCGCCAACATCTGGCGTGGCGTGCCGTTCGTGGCGATCTGCCTGCTGGCGGGCCTGCAGACCATCTCGCCGTCGCTCTACGAGGCGGCCGCGCTCGACGGCGCCACGCCCTGGCAGCGCTTCCGCTACGTGACGCTGCCGCTCCTCACGCCGATCATCGCGGTGGTGATGACGTTCTCGGTGCTCTTCACGTTCACCGATTTCCAGCTCATCTACGTGCTCACGCGCGGCGGCCCGCTCAACGCGACGCACCTCATGGCGACACTCTCCTTCCAGCGCGCGATTCCGGGCGGCTCGCTCGGCGAAGGCGCCGCGGTGGCCACGGCGATGGTGCCGTTCCTCCTCGCGGCGATCCTCTTCAGCTACTTCGGCCTGCAGCGCCGGGCCTGGCAGCAGGGCGGCAAGGACTAGGACCACCATGGACGACAAAAGCAGGCAGCTCCAGGCGGATACGGCGAGGGATACCGGCGCCGTCGACAAGACCGGCGGCGGCATGGGCTACCTCGAGTCCGTCCCGCGACGCGTGGTGACGCTCTACCTGCCGCTGCTGGTCTTCCTCTTCGTCCTGCTGTTTCCGTTCTACTGGATGGCGACGACCTCGCTCAAGCCCAACGCGGAGCTGCTGTCGCGCGAAGGCAATCCCTTCTGGGTGGCGGCGCCGACCCTCGAGCACTTCCATCACCTGATCTTCGAGACGCCGTATCCCGACTGGATGTGGAACACGATCCTGGTCTCGGTCGTGGCCACGTTCACGTCGCTCGCGGCAAGCGTCCTCGCGGCTTACGCGATCGAGCGGCTGCGCTTCCGCGGCGCCAAGCCCGCCGGGCTCGCGATCTTCCTCGCGTACCTCGTGCCGCCGTCGATCCTCTTCATCCCGCTCGCGGCCATCGTCTTCAAGCTCGGGCTCTTCGACACGCGCTGGGCGCTGATCCTCACCTATCCGACCTTCCTCGTTCCCTTCTGCACGTGGCTCCTGATGGGCTACTTCCGCTCGATCCCGTACGAGCTCGAGGAATGCGCGCTCATCGACGGCGCCACGCGCTGGCAGATCCTGCTCAAGATCATCCTGCCCCTTGCCGTTCCCGGCCTCATCTCCGCCGGCATCTTCGCCTTCACGCTGTCGTGGAACGAGTTCATCTATGCGCTCACCTTCATCTCTTCCTCGGAGGTCAAGACGGTGCCGGTGGGCGTGGTGACGGAGCTGGTCGAGGGCGACGTGTACCACTGGGGCGCGCTCATGGCAGGCGCGCTGCTGGGCTCGCTGCCGGTCGCGATCCTCTACTCGTTCTTCGTCGAGTACTACGTCTCGGGAATGACGGGGGCGGTGAAGGAATAAACCCTAAGGCGTCCCGACGAAGAGGAAGAGCCGCCCGCGCCGGTCCTGCGTGCCGGACCACCCGAGATAGAGCGGCCCCAGCGCCGAGGTGGCGCCGAGATAGAACCCGTAGGAGTCGATGTTGCCCTTGAGCGTCGGCTCCGTGACCGGGTTCTTCACGTAAGCGCGCTCGAGGCTCACGCCCGCGACCACGGAAAGCCCGATGAGGGGAATCGGGTCGACCAGGCGGTGTTCGACCCGGAGCGCTCCCAGGATGTACTCGTCGGTGAGGATCTGCCCCGGCGCGAATGCCGAGAGCCGGCCGAGCCCGCCCAACTGGAAGAGGTCCGGCAACTGGAGCCGTCCGCTCACGTTCTTCCCGCCCTCGAGATAGGGCCGCAGCACGATGCCGCCGAGCGTGAGCGCGCCCTGCGCGCTGCCTTGCAGCTTGGCGAACGGGTCTCCCGAGCTCACGCGGCGCGCGTCGTAATAGTCGACGTCCAGCTTGTAGCCGCGCGAGGGGAAGAACGCGATGTCGAACTGGTCGATGGCCACGTCCGCCGTGAGCGCACCCGTGCGTGCCTCGGCGTCGGGGAGCACTGGCGAGCCGGTTTCGAGGTGCGCGCTGGCCTTGCGCTCCTGCCAGCCCACGCGCGCCTGCCCGTAGATGCCGAGGTTGGCGCCGATATCGAAGCCGCCGTAATAGGAGGGCACGCGGTATTCCGCGAGCCGCTCGCCGTTGAAGTAGAGGTTGCGCTTGTGGCTTTCGGCCGCCAGGTACGGCCGCACGAACCAGACCTGCCGCAGGTCGATGGGCTGGTAGAGCTCGGTGGCGAAGACCTGGTCGGTGCCGACCTGGCCCGTGGTGAGCCACTCGCCGCCGTACGAATTCAGCCATGTCCTGCGGTAGAGGGCGCGCAGGTTGAAGGACGAGTCGAAGCGGAAATCGGTCGCGAGGTTGAGGCCGAAGCGCAGGTAGTTCGGTCCCCACCCCTTCTCGACGGGCACCAGCCGCAGGATGGTCTTGTC
>DATMJE010000323.1:0-21399 GCA_035553995.1 Usitatibacter sp.
CGGGAAGCGCGGCGCACCGCTCCCGTCGACGATCGTCGCGTTGCGGATGAGCACATCGAAGGTCACAGCAAGGCTCCTCGCGCGGAGATGGGCCAGACCGCCTCGACCCTCTCGCCGCGGATGCACACCAGCTCGTCGTACAGGTTGAACGTGGGATCGCAATGGCCGGGGATGAGCATCAGCGCATCGCCGAGCGAGAGCGCGGGCAACGACGGCGTCTCGATCACGCCGTGCTCGTCGGAGGCCTTGAGGTAGCGCAGGTCGTCGCGCCGCCACACGCGCGGCATGCCCGAATCGACGCTCGAGGCCTTGAGGCCCGCATCGACCACCGCGCGCGTGGCCGTCGGACGGCTCATCACCGTGGTGCGCACGAACAGCGCGTGCTCGAAGGTGACGTCGCCCGCTCCGTACCGGTTGTCCGCATAGTCGCGATCCATGAACGCATAGGAGCCGGCCTGGACTTCGTTGAAGATGCCGGAATCGCGCTCGTGCACGAAGCTGCCGGTGCCGCCGCCCGTCACGCATCCGACCGCGATGCCGTGCGCTTCGATGCCCTGCTTCGTGCGGCGCGCCGCCTCCGCCGCGCTGGCAATTGCGGCCGCGCGCTCCCCGGGCGTGCGAAGGTGTTGCGCCGAGCCGTGATAACAATGCAGCCCCGCGAAGCGCAGCGGCGGATTCGCGGCGATCTCGCGTGCGAGCGCCACCGCCGCCTCGCCGGGTGCGACCCCGCAGCGGGCGGCACCGACGTCGACTTCGACGTAAGCATCGATGCCCGCGCCGCGCGCTTTCGCCACCGCGACGAGCGCCTTCACGGCCTGGACGTTGTCGACCAGGACGCCGATGCGCGCCGTGCGCGTGAGATCCGCGAGGTGCGCGAGCTTCGCCTCGCCGATCACCTCGTTGGTGACCAGCACATCCGCGATGCCGGCCTCCACGAAGACCGCGGCCTCGCTCACCTTCTGGCAGCAGATGCCCACGGCGCCGAGCGCGACCTGGCGACGCGCGATCTCGGGGCACTTGTGCGCCTTGCCATGGGCCCGCAGGCGCACGCCGCTGCCGCGCAGCGCCGCAGCCATGCGCTCGAGGTTGCGCTCGAACGCCTCGAGGTCGAGGACGAGCGCCGGCGTATCGATCGCTGCGACGGGATCGCCGGGCTTCGCGGCCTTCCAGGGGCTCACGGCTTCGCCCTTGTTCGACTTTCCTGCCGGAGATCTCGTTTACTCACTTCCACTTCCCGAGGGGACGGGCTTCTCCGGGGCGAGCGCATCCGATACGGCCTGGAGCTCCTCCAGGGAAAGGATGATGTCCTCGAGCGGTGCCTCCGCCCACCGGCGCATCTGCTCACGACGCGATCCTTCCCAGGTCGTTAGCGACCAATCGATATCGGGATCGGTCTCAGGCTCGGTCATTCGGCTTCAGCCGCAGCTTCAGGTTTTCGACATCGATGCGGTCCTGCGCGCGCCCGACCGACTCTTTCATCCTGATGAGTGTCTCGAGCGAGACGACCCTCACCTCGATTCCATCGAACGGCTTCACGACGGAACGGGCGAACTCTTCATCGAATGAAAACGGCTCGCTCACGAACACATCGACTGGCGTGGCCGGATGCGCCGCACTGAAGAAATTCAGCACCTGCATCCCCTTGTCGCGCACCCACGATTGACGAATTTGCTCATTGCCCAGCTGCTCTGCCGTGACGGGAACATTGGGCCGATAGCCGGCTCTATGCATCGCCTTGAAGGCACGTTCGACATTCTGCGGAACAAGCTGGATCACGATGTCCAGGTCTTGCGTCAGTCTCCTCAGGCCATGGACGTTGACCGCCAATCCGCCAACAACGAGATAACGAACTTCCTCGCCCGCAAGCGCCTGGAACACCTCCTTCAAGTCCACGAGCTTCATCGGCGAAGTGTAGCAGCGCCCTCAATCGACTTTCGCCCCCGACGACTTGATCACCGCCGCCCACTTCGCCGTCTCCACGCGCGATAGCTCGCGGAACTCCTCGGGCGTGCTGGGCGCGGTCTCGGCGCCGAGCGACTTGAAGCGCTCGCGCACGGCCGGGCTTGCAAGCGCGGTGCGGATCTCGGTGTTCAATCGCGCCACGATTTCCTTCGGCAGGTTGGCCGGGCCCACGATGCCGCCCCACGCCACGACCTCGAAGCCGGGGACACCCGACTCCGCCACCGTGGGAATGTCGGGATAGGTCTCCGAGCGGCGCGCCGACGTGATGGCAAGCGCGCGTACGCGCCCGGACTGCGCCTGCGGTCCCGACACCGGCGAGTTGATGATCATCAGCTGCACGTTGCCATTGATGAGGTCCGTAATGGCCGCGGGTGCGGATTTGTAGGGCACGTGCAGCATCTGCGTCTGGGTGAGCGACTTGAAGAGCTCGGTGCCGAGGTGTGCCGTCGTGCCGTTGCCGTCGGAGCCGAACGCGAGCTTGCCGGGATTCTTCTTCGCGTAGTCGATGAGCTCCTGCACGCTACGCACGGGCAACGCGTTGTTCACGATCAGCAGGTTCGAGACGCGCAGCGCGTTGGAGACGAGCGTGAGGTCGCGATCGACGTCGTAGGGAACGCTCGCCAGGAGCGACCGGTTGGTGGCGAGCGACACGACGTTCCCGTAAGCGAGCGTGTAGCCATCCGGCGGCGAGCGCACCAGGTCCATCGTGCCGATCACATACGAGCCGCCCGGCTTGTTGTCGATCACGAATGGAACGCCCATCTGCTTCGAGAGTTGGTCGGCCAGCGCGCGCATGAGCACGTCGGGCGCGCCGCCGGCGGCCGAGGGCACGATCAGCCGGATGGGTTTCTCGGGATACGCCGCCAAGGCCGGCAGCATGGCGCCGGCGAGCATTGCAAGCGCGGCAAGGCATCGCAACAAGTGTCTTCGCATGGTGACGCAGCTTGCCTCCAGATCGAACGATGTTCAAGGCCCGGACGAGTCGACGCCTCGCGGACCGTGCCCGGCTAACATAGGCGGCCCTGGATCCCCGCGAAGCCAATGCAAGGCCTGCTCGCCCTCGTCGTCGGCATTGGTATCGCCCAGATCATCTCGTGGGGCAGCCTGTACTACTCGATCAGCGTGCTCGGCCCGGCCATGCGCGCCGATACCGGCACGTCGGAGACGTTCCTGTTCGGCGCATATACCGTGGGCCTCGTGCTCTCGGGTGTGCTGGCGCCGCGGGTCGGGCGGCTCATCGATCGCCGCGGGGGGCGCTTCGTGCTCTCCGCGGGCTCGGTGGCCGGCGCGGTGTCGCTCGCGATTCTCGCCGCGGCGACGAATGACGCGATGGTCGCGCTCGGCTGGGTCGTCGCCGGCGCCGCGATGGCCGCCACGCTCTACGATCCGGCATTCGCCGCACTCTCGCAGCATGCCGGCGGCCGCTACCGGCGCGCGGTGACCGCCGTCACGCTTTTCGGCGGCTTCGCATCGACCGTCTTCTGGCCTTTCGCGCAGTTGCTGCTCGAAGCATGGGGCTGGCGCGTGGCGCTGGCGACATTCGCGGCGCTGCATCTCCTCGTATGCCTGCCCATCCACCGTGTCGTGATTCCGCACACGCATGCGGGTGCAACGCACAGGAAGGATGCAGGCGAACGCTCGGCCGCGTTCGACGATCCCCGGCTGCCCTGGCTCAACGCCGCGTTCGGCATCCTCAGCTTCATCGTCGGCATCGTCGCCGTCCACATGGTGGGACTGCTGACCGGCATCGGGCTCACCACCGCGCAGGCGGTCGCGGCCGGGATGCTCATGGGCCCGATGCAAGTCGTTGGGCGCGTGGTGGAGATCACGTTCCTCGGAAAGACGCGCGCGACGTCGGTCGGCAATCTTGCGTTCTCGCTCGTCATCGTCGCCGTCGCGATGATCGCCTTCTCCGACGGCCGGCCCGTGCTCGCGATCGCGTTCGTCGCCTGCTACGGGCTCGGCAACGGCATCTTCACCATCGTGCGCGGCGCGGCGCCCGCGGAAATGTACGGCAGCGCCGGCCTGGGCGAATTGCTGGGGCACCTTGCGCGCGTGTCGCTGTTCGCGCGCGCCATCGCACCGGGAAGCTATCCGCTGCTGCTGGCGCTCGGGCTCACGCAGCGCGGGGCGATGCTGCTGCTGGCCGTGCTCGCGCTGGCGGCATTCGCTTGCTATGCGAGGGCAACGGGGCGCGAGCGCGCGGTGTAATCCATCCCCGGTTGACGCAGCCCGGGAAGCGGCCCACACTTGATTGATCATTCAACCAAGGCCGCTCCCATGCGCCCCGCCCCGCGCAAGCTCGCAGTCGCGGATCCACAGCCGGCCACGCGGGACCGACTCGTCCTCACGGCGATGAAGCTCTTCTGGGAAAAGGGCTACGGCTCCACCAGCGTGGCCGACGTGCTGCGCGAGGCCGGCGCCAACAGCGGCAGCCTCTACCACTTCTTCCCCGGCAAGCAGGACCTGCTGGTCGCCGTGCTCGAGATGTACCGCGACGGCATCGAGCCCATGCTCCTCGCGCCCGCCTGGAAAGGCGTGGCCGACCCCATCGACCGGATCTTCGCCCTCCTCGCGCGCTACCGGCAAGGCATCGTCTCGACCGATTGCGTCTATGGATGCCCCATCGGCTCGCTCGCGCTGGAAATCCACGAGCCCGATCCGCCGGTGCGCGAAGCGATGGCCGCCAACTTCCATGCGTGGGTCGCGGCGGTGCAGGAGTGCCTCGAAGCTGCCGGCGACCGGCTTCCCGCGGGGATCGACCGTCGTGGCCTCGCGGAATTCGTCCTCACGACGATGGAAGGCGGCGTCATGCAGGCACGCACGCACCGCGATGTCGCGTACTTCGATCGTGCCGTGGCGCAATTGAAAGAGCACTTCGTCATGCTGCAGCGGAAGACCAGGGTTGCCCCGATCAAGTCCAACCGGAGAAAAGCAGGATGAGAACGACGATCTTCCTTGCGGCACTCGCACTCGCCGGATCTGCCACCGCGGCCGAGCCCGTCGCTGCGCTCAAGCCCATGGCCTTCCTCGCGGGCCATTGCTGGAAAGGTTCCCTGGGCGACGCGGGCAGCACCGACGAGCACTGCTTCGCCTGGCTGTACGACGGCAAGGCGCTGCGTGATACCCACACCGTTCGCGCGCCCGGCAGGCCCGATTACGTCGGCGAGACGACGTACTACTGGGATTCCGCCGGCAAGCGCGTCGAATTCCTGTACGTCGAGAACCTCGGCGGCATCAGCCGCGGCACCGTCGAAAGCGTCCCGGGTGCGCTGGTCTTTCCCGCCACGCAGTACATCGAGGGTGGCAACGCCATGACCTACCGCGTGCGATGGACCCTCGTCGAAGACGGCCTCTACGAGGCGTGGAGCGAAGCGCAGTCGAAGGACGGCTGGACCACGATGTTCAAGGTGAAGATGCGCCGCGTGCCGTAAGCATCCGCCGGCCGCGGCGCCCGGCGGTAGAATCCCGCCGTGACCGCTCTCCGCCGTGCGCTCGTTTTCCTCCTCCGCACGCCGCGGTATTCACCGCGTGTCGCCTGGATGCTCCTCGCGCTCGCCGGCTGCGCGGCCTACCCGGAAAAGCCGCTCGACCCTGCAGCCACGCGAGCGTCGCTCGAAGCGCGCCGCCTCGACGATGCCGGCCTCGCAGCCCTCATCGCGCGCTCCGGAGCTGTTGCGGGCGAAGCGTGGGATTTCCCGCAGCTCGTCCTCGCGGCCCTGTATTACAACCCCGAGATCGAAGTCGCACGCGCGCAACTACGCGTAAGCGAAGCCGGGATCGTCGCGGCGGGCAAGCGGCCGAACCCGGACCTGGATGCGGCGGCCGGACGCGCGTCCAATCCCCCGAATGGCGAGCCCGCAGGACTGGCCGATATCCAGCTCGCCTTTCCTTTCGAGACCGCGGACAAGCGCAGGCATCGCATGGCGCAGGCGGAGCAACTCGCGGAATCCGCGCGACTCGCGATCGCGGCGACCGCGTGGAAGGTGCGAGGCCAGGTGCGCGATGCGATGCTCGATGCCGATGCGGCGGCCGCGGAGTCCGGAATCCTCGATGACCAGGTGCGCGTGCAGGAGTCGATTTCCGCGATGCTGAGCCGCCGCGTGGAGCTGGGCGCCGCCAGCTCCCTCGAGCAGGGCCAGGCCGGCGCCGCGCTCGCCCAGGCGCGTCTCGATGCAGCGGCAGCGCGTGCCAGGGCTGCGCAGGCGCGATCGCGATTGGCGGCGGCGATCGGTGTGCCCGGGCAGGCGCTCGAGGGCGTGGCGATCTCGTTCGGGGCTCTCGAGCCGCCCGAGCCGCAGCTCGATCAGCCGGCGCTTGCGCGTGCAGCCCTTTCGGTGCGGAGCGACTTGCGTGTCGCGCTCGCACAGCACGCCGCGGCGGACGCGGCGCTGCGGCTCGAGATCGCAAAGCAATATCCCGATGTGCAGCTCGCGCCCGCGTACTCGTACGACACGGGGACCAACAAGTTCACGTTCGGCGTGGTACGCCTTGCGCTGCCGCTTTTCGACCGCAACGAGGGACCGATCGCGGAAGCCGAAGCGCGGCGTGACGAGGCCGCGGCGCGGTTCGAGTCGCTGCAGGCCTCGGTCCTGGCGCAGGTCGAGCAGGCGCTTCAGGCGGTCACGGCCGCGCACGCCGAGCGCGAGCAGGCCTCGGCACTCGAGCAACGCGCCCGTGCGCACTGGACCAGCACCGAGCGCCGGTTCCAGGCGGAGGCGGACGACCGCCTCGCCCTCGCCTCCGCGCACTCCGCGCTCGACGCGGCGCGCATTGCGCTCGCGAGGGCGAGGCACGACGCCCAGCGCTCCATCGCCCGGCTCGAGGATGCGACCCAGCAACCGTTCTTCGACCCGGTTTCCCCCGCCTTCGCGGGCCGAACGCCTGCCGGAGCGAAGCCATGAGGGCGCGCAGGGCGATGGTCGTCGTCATGGCGATCGTGGCCCTGGCGGCCGCCTTTGCCGCGGGCTTGTGGGCCGGGCGGGAACGCCCTCCTGCAGCGCCACCCGCGGGCCCCAACGCGAACGCAGCCGAAGAGCCGTTCGGAACGGTGACGCTCACGAAGGAAGCGCAATCGCAGGGCGGCATCGAGACGGCGAGCGTCGAGGCTCGCCAGCTGCACCCGCGATCCGAAGCCTACGCCACCGTGCTCGACGCGCAGCCCCTCATCGCGCTTGCGAAGCAGCGCGCCACGGCGGAAGCGGCGGTTCGCGCAGCGGATGCGGCGGCGGCGGCCTCGAAGGCCGAATACGAACGCACGCGCACCCTCTACGCCGACGACCGCAACATGTCGCGCAAGGCCTTGCAATCCGCGGAGGCCGCATGGCGCTCCGACCAGGCGAAGGCGGAAAGCGCGGCGGCCGCGCTGCGCGAAGTCGAATCCTCGGCCGAGCAGCAATTCGGCCCGATGCTCGCATCGTGGGCCTCGGCCCCCTCTTCGCCGCAGATGCTGCGGCTTGCCTCGCGCAAGGAGGTCCTGGTCCGCATCGCGCTGCCCGAGACGTTTGCAGGTGCCGCACCGCCCGTGGTCTCGCTATCCGCACCCGGCTATGCGCGCGGCGATGCGCATCTCGTTTCCGCCTCCGCACAGTCCGATCCCGCGGCGCCCGGCCGCAGCTTCCTCTATCGCGCGAACGCATCGTACCCGGGAGGCTTGCGGCTCATGGCGGAGGTGCCGCTCGCAGCGAAGGGCATCGATGGCTTCATCCTGCCGGAGTCGGCCGTCGTCTGGTACGGCAACGCCGCGTGGGTGTTCGTGAAGACGGCGCCGGAGCGCTTCGTGCGGCGGGCGCTTCGCGATCCGCGATCGACAAGCGGCGGCATCTTCGCCACGACATCGTTCGACGATGACGACAAGGTCGTCGTGACCGGCGCGCAGTTGCTGCAATCCGAGCTGCTGCGCGCGAAGACGCCGGGCGCGTCGGCCTGCACCGGCCCCGAGTGCGACGACTGAAATGATGGCCGCCATCGTCGGTTTCGCGATCCGTTTCAGCGGCGCGGTGGTGGCACTCGCCGTGCTGCTCGTGGCTTACGGCATCTACTCGGCCGCGCAGTCGAAGCTCGATGTGTTCCCCGAGTTCGCGCCGGCCCTCGTCGTGGCCAACGTCGAGGCGCCGGGCTTCTCCGCCGAGCAGGTCGAGACGCTCGTCACGCGGCCGGTGGAGAGCGAGCTGGGCGGCACCGTGGGCCTCGCCTCGATGCGATCGCGCTCGCTGCCCGGGTTCTCCGTCGTCACGCTCACCTTCAGGAGCGGAACCGACGTCCACCGCGCGCGCCAGCTCGTGGCGGAGCGGCTGCAGGCGCTCGCAGCGGCACTTCCGCCGGGAGTGCGGGCGCCCACGCTGCTGCCGCTCTCCTCGTCCACCGGGACAGTGCTGATCGTCGGACTCACGTCGAGCGAACGCAGCGCCATGGACCTGCGCGCCTTCGCCGATACCGTTGCCAAGCCAGCGCTCCTGGCCGTTCCCGGCACCGCGGATGTCATCGTCTTCGGAGGCGAGGTCGCGCAGTACGAGGTGCGTGTCGATCCGGCGGCGCTCGCCCGCCACGGCCTCGCTCTGCAGGACGTGTCGAGGGCGGCCTCGCGGGCGACCGACGTCCGCGCGACCGGCTTCGTCGAGAACCGCAACCAGCGCATGGCGGTGAGCGCGGAGGCGCAGCCCGGCTCGTCGCGACAGATCGCCGACACGGTGGTCACGTACCGGAATGGAACCGGCGTCCGGCTCGGCGACGTCGCTCGCGTGGTCGAGGGGGCGGAGGCCAAGGTCGGCGACGCCTCGATCATGGGCGAGCCCGGCGTGATGATCATGGTCGATTCGCAATACCGGGCCGATCCGATCACCGTCACGAGAGGCGCCGACGCCGTGCTCGAGCAGCTCGGTCCCGCGCTCGCTGCCGAGCACATCACGCTCCACCGCGACATCTTCCGTTCCGCCGGATTCATCGACGCGGCGCTCGGGCACCTGCGCACCGCGTTCATCGTGGGAAGCGTGCTGGTGGTGATCGTGCTCTTCCTTTTCCTGCAGCAGGTGCGCACGGCGATGATCTCGCTGGTGGCCATCCCGCTCTCGCTGCTCGCCGCGGTGATCGCGCTGAACGCGCTCGGCGTCACCCTCAACACGATGACGCTCGGCGGGCTCGCGATCGCGCTGGGCGAAGTGGTGGACGACGCCATCGTCGATGTGGAGAACATCTACCGGCGCCTGCGGCTGAACCACGCGCTGCCGGAGCCCCAGGCCCCCTGGCGCGTGGTGCTGGACGCATCGCTCGAGGTCCGAAGCGCGGTCGTGTTCGCCACGTTCATCGTGGTGCTCGCGTTCGTTCCCGTGGTGACGCTATCCGGAGTCTCGGGCGCGCTCTTCGCGCCGCTCGGCTACGCGTACATCGCGGCGGTCATCGCCTCGCTCGGCGTGGCGCTCACGGTGACGCCGGCGTTGTGCCTGCTGCTGCTTGGAAACCGCGCGCTCGCGCCGTCCGAGCCGAGGCTCATCGCCGCGCTGAAGCGGCGGTACGTGCGCGCGCTCGGAACCGTCGAGCGGCGCCCCTCGATCGTCGCCGCGCTGCTCGCAGTGCTCGTGGCGGTCTCCGTCGGGCTCATCGCGTTCTTCTCGGCGAGCTTCATTCCGGAGCTGCGGGAAGGACACTACATCGTGCACGCATCCGCCGCACCGGGAACATCGCTCGCGGAGATGATGCGTGCGGGCTCTCGCATCACGCAGGTGCTGCGCGCGATTCCGGGGGTGAAGATGGTGGCGCAGCGCTCGGGGCGCGCACGCGACCTGGTCGATCCGGCCGGCCCCGAGGTGAGCGAGATCGAGGTGGAGCTCGATCGCATGTCGGGCGCCGGGCAGTCCCGGACCGTGGCCGCGATTCGCGCAGCGCTCGCGACATTTCCCGGGCTCACCACGTCGGTGAACACGTTCCTCAAGGAGCGCCTCGACGAGACCATCTCCGGGCAGGCCGCGCCGCTCACGGTGAGTGTATTCGGCGACAACCTCGACATCATCGACGAAAAGGCGCGCGAGGTCGCGGGAGTCCTCGCACAGGTGCCCGGCGCGATGAGCCTCGCGATGCAGGCCCCGCCCGGGACACCGCAGCTCACGGTGCGCCTGCGGCCGCAAAGCCTCGCCCGATACGGGCTCACCCAGGGCGACGTGCTCGATGCCATGCAGGCCGCACAGCAGGGCATACGCGTCGGACAGGTGTACGAGGGAAGCCGGACGCGGGCGGTTCGCGTGATCCTCGAGCCGTTCGCGGGCGGGAACGTGCTGGACCTGGGATCGCTGCCCATCCGCAACCCGGACGGCATGACGATCGCGCTGCGCGACGTGGCGGACATCGTGCAGACCCAGGCACGTTCGCAGATCCTGCATACGGGCGGGCAGCGCGTGCAGGCGGTCTCGGTCCACGTGCGCGAACGATCCGTCTCCGAATTCGCGAACGATGCGCAGGCCGCGGTGGCCCGGCACGTTTCCTTCCCGCGCGGCACTTATGCGGTCTTCACCGGGGAGGCCCAGGCACGGGCGGCCGCGCAGCGCGATCTCTGGTTCCACTTCGCGATGGTGGGCGCGGGCATCGTGCTGCTGGTCTTCCTGAGCCTCGGGACGATTCGCGCCACGCTCCTCGTGCTGGCCAACCTGCCGTTCGCGCTGCTGGGCGGCGTCATCGCGGTCGCGGTCACGGGAGGCGACCTTTCGCTCGGGTCGATGGTCGGGTTCGTGACCCTGTTCGGGATCACGCTCAGGAACTCGATCATGCTGGTCTCGCACTACGAGCACCTGGTGCGCGTCGAGGGCGTTGCGTGGGGCGTGGAAGCCGCGACGCGTGGCGCGGCCGAGCGCCTGGTGCCGATCCTCATGACGGCGCTCGCCACCGCCCTCGCGTTGCTCCCCCTCGCAGTGCTTTCCGGCGAGCCGGGCAACGAGATCGAGGGGCCGATGGCGATCGTGATCGTGGGCGGTCTCTTCAGCTCGACTTTCCTGAACCTCCTGGTGCTTCCGGCAATGGCCCTGCGTTGGGGAAAGTTCGGAACGGCCTCCGGGTCGTTGATTCGGCAAGCTGCTTGAGTGCGTGGCCAGCCATTCGGCTGTGCCCTATGTGCGCTTCCGAACGGACGGACTCCGCGAGGCGCGGCAGTATCGGCCATGCCATCCGGCGCCCGAAGGAAACGAGTCCCATGAAGATCAGCAGGAACGTCGCGAAGAACGACAAGGTCCAGGGTACGGAGGAGGTCGCTGCAGGCGCTGCAACCGAAGCCGAACCGAGCGCCATCGCACACGCGGCCGCAGTGCCGGCCCGTATGGCGACTTCCATCCGGCGCAAGCTGCCCCCCGCAAAGATGAACATCCTTCGCGCGCTCGTCCTGCTCCTGCCGATCCTCTGGGCCCTCGGCCTCCTGACGTCGTACACCATGGGTGGCGCGATCCATATCCTCCTGGTGCTCGCCATCGCGCTCTTCATCACGGACCGGCTGGTACCGCCGAAATCCACTTGAGGCTGCGCGGCATCGGCCTGGGTGGAATCCAGGGTCCCCTGCTCACGCGCACGAGCGAGCGCGAGCGCTCGGCCCTCAGCACCTGCGAAGCGGAAGGCGGTTCGCTCCAGAACGCCGTCGCAAGGCCCCTTTCCCCGGGCAAGACGCCGCGGCAACGAAGCTCGCGGCAGTCGCGTTAGCCGCCTGCTCCGGGCATCGCGCGCATGAACCTGGATACCTACGAAAGCGCCGCCATTCTCGACGTTTTCGTGACGCTTCCCACCGCCGAAGCCCGGTCGATGATTGCCCTGGTAGACAAGCTGTCCGCGCTCGAGCTGCGGCTCGTGCGCAGCAGCTACACGCTCGCGTCCGATGCCTCGGCAGGCGCGTTCCGCGAGCTCGTCCTGACGGGAATCGCGGCGTGCGGCTACGCGGTGCACGGCTTCGATATCGCGTTCTCCGCGGCACCTTAGCGGGACCCGGCATCCGGCGGGACGGCAGGCTGCGAGGTCTGCAGGGCGAAGAAGAACGCCGACACCAGGCACAAGGCGACGCTCCAGGCTTCCGACAGGAACGAGACCGCGAACGCGACCAGGTAGAGCGGCGGCCCGAACCGGTACTGCCGGGTGATCTGCGCCGCCTCGCGCCTTTTTGCCCACGTCGCATCAGCGGGCAGCAACTTCCTCGAAGCATGCCGCCACAGGGCGTCGAAGGCGAGCGAAATCGCGAGGAATGTTCCCGTGTACATGTTCGCCGCCACGCGGGCCTCGCTGTGAACCAGGTACTCGGCCAGGAGGGCCGTGGGAAAGGGCACGAACGTCACGAAGAGCAACAGCAGGCCGTTCCAGTAGAGGAACGCGTGGTCGTTCTCCGTGATCAGCGCGAACACCCAATGGTGGTGCACCCAAATGACGAGGATCGTGAGGAAGCTGGTGACGAACGCGAGGTAGCTCGGCCAAAGCCCCAGCAATGCATGTGCGAGACCCTGCGCCTCGACCGCCTCGTGGCCGGGAACCTTGATCTCGATGACGAGCAGCGTCATCGCGATGCCGAACACCCCGTCGCTGAACGCCTCGACGCGTACGGTCTTGCTCTCCTCTTGCATGTCACGCTTTCCCGGGTGTGCCTGGCGTATTTGGGGCTTCGACCGCGAACGCGGCGCAGGTACGCTAGCGCACAGACGGAGGGTCCGCCTTGGAGGAACCTGAGCGAAACCGGGGAGGCCCCATGATCACTATCGACCAGGTAGTACGCGATTTGATGAACTACTTCGCGGCAATCGGCGCAGCCGCTGGCCGGACGTTCAGCATGCGCGACTTCGACACGCACGTGATGATGAACGCCTACGCGCCCGAAGACCGCGACTGTCTCCAGGGCGCGCTGGCGAGCCTTTCCGAGTCGGGCATCGTGGAGGCCGCATCGCCGACGGAATACCTCCTCACGGCGAAAGGATTGAATCACGTTCGCGCGATGCGCCAGTCGCGGCCATGAACATGGGATGGAGATCGCGTCGAGCGGCTACGCGATGCACGGATTCGACCTCGCCTGCGAGCAGCCGGCTGGTTTGCGCGTTTCCACGGAACACCGCATGATGGGCGCCCTTGCACCTCGAGTGGCGTGAATTCGCCAGCCATCGACAATCCGCGGAGACAACCATGAAAGCACTGGAAGCGCTGATCGCGATGTTCGTCGGAATTTCCTTCCTGCTCGCCCTGGGCGCCTGCAACACCATGGAGGGCGCCGGCAAGGACGTGAAGGCCGCCGGAGGCAAGGTGGAATCGGAAGCCAAGGAAAACAAGAAGTACTGAGCGGTCAGCTGCGCATCGCGATCGCAAGGTCCAGGCCGGATTGGCCTGCCCCCGCATGGAGCGCTTCCTGCCGCTGCGGCAGGAGTCGGGCGTATTCGCGATTCACGGCGGCGTAGCACTCGCACGCACGGGCCTGCATCCCGCGGCGATCGACGATCTCGATGCAGCCGCGTGCGTAGCGGATCAACCCGTGCCTTTGAAGGTTCGCGGCCACCTCCGAAACGCGCTCCCTGCGCACGCCGAGCATCTCCGCGATCGACTCCTGCTTCATCGCGAGCGCGTTCGAGGGCAGGCGATCCAGGCTCCACAGCATCCAGCGGCAAAATCGCTGCTCGAGCGAGTGGTGGCGGTTGCATGCCGCGACCTGTCCGGCTTGCGCGATGAGGGCCAGCGTATACCGCAGGAGCAGGGGCGCGAGCGGTCCTCCGTGCTCGAGCTCGAACAGTGCGATCGAAGCGGGTAGCCGCCAGGCGCAGCCTGCGCTCACGACCACGGCACGCGTGGGCGAGCTTTGCCCGCCCAGCACCGATGCCAGGCCGATCACGCCTTCGTTCCCCGTGAGGGCGAATTCCGCCGACTCCCCGTTGCTCGTCACGCAGGCGCGCGAAACCAGCCCGTCGGCGACGAAGTACAGGTAACTTTCGCTATCTCCGGGAAAGTGGATGGTTGCACCTTGCGGCAAGGCCACCCGCTGGAGATGCGAACGCAGCAATTGGTAGTGGCGGGCCGGGAGGGCCGCCAGAAGCTTGTTTTGGCGCGGGGAGCGCCCTGTCGCCACGGGTTTCTCCCATAAAATCCACGGGGGAAGCCCCAGTCTACGCGCACCTACACCTCGTTCGCCATGCCCTCCAGCAAGGAGGACAGGTCCTCGGCATGCTCTTCCTCGCTCGCGAGGATTTCCCTGAGCATGCGTTGTGTCGTCGGATCCTTCTCGCCCAGGTACCCGAGCATCTGGCGATAACCCTCGATCGCGATACGCTCCGCGACCAGGTCCTCCTTGATCATCGCCGTGAGGTTGCCGCCCTCCACGTATTCTGCGTAGCTGCGCTGGGACAGGCCGTCGGGCGAGAAATCGGGCTTCCCGCGCAACTCGACGATGCGCTTGGCAAGGGCATCGGCGTGACGCATCTCCTCGTCCGCGTGCTCGAGGAACTCCGCCGCTACCGGGGCCGCGTGAATGCCGGCCGCCATGAAGTAGTGGCGCTTGTAGCGCAGGACGCACACGATCTCGGTCGCGAGCGCGCGGTTGAGAAGCTCGATCACGGCCTCGCGGTCCGCGGCGTAGCCCGTGGTGACGGCGCCCTGCTCGATGTGCAGGCGCGCGCGCGCGCGGAGCGTTTCGACATCGACGACTTGCGGTCGTATCTTGCTCATGGGTTTGGCCAGGGTGTCCATCTCGATCTCCTTTTTCCGCAAGCCGACGGGCGTCGCTTATGACTTTCCGTAGTGCGCCTTCGCATCCTGCACGCAGGTTTCCTTGACGTCGCCCGCGAGGGCGTTGCACTTCTCCTTCGCCACGGCGTAATCGGCGTCGTTCTTGTCCGCGGACGCGTCCTTGCGCGCGTCGGCGGTCTTGCGCTGCACCTTCGCGTCGGCCATGGCGGCGGTTTGCGCGGCCTTGGCTTCCTTCAGGCAGACGTCCTTCGCATTGCCGGCCTGGTCGTCGCACTTCTCCCTGGCAACGGCGTAATCGGCCCTCGCCTTGGCGATGTGCGCGTCATGATGGTGATTCCGGGTCGGCTGGTAGAAGTCGGCGAGCTCGGCGAGCGCAACGCTCTGCCTGCCCTTGGCCTCGGCGATGCAGACGTCCTGCGCGTTGTGCTTCAACGGGTCGCATGCCGCCCTGGCCGTCTTGTACTCCGATTTGATGCGTTCTTTCGTCGCGTTGTAATCGGACTTCGACATGTCGGCTGCGGCTGCGAAGGTGCCGAACGCCAGGCCCAGTGCGGCCGCGATCGCGGTGATGGTCATCTTGTTCATTGGGTCTTCCTGTCTCTCTGGATTGCGCTGCCACGCGAAGACCGCGGATGCGATCCCGCGCGTGGCACTTCGATGCATTGGTCCGCCAAGGTACGCGACGAGCGCCCGCCGGTCTGTCTGCCACCGCACATGGCACGCCGCGCCGGCACGCTCGCGCTTAAAGCACGCGCCGGCCGCTGATCACGCGCACGAGGATCACGATCACGGCGATCACGAGGAGTACGTGGATGAAGCCGCCCATCGTATAGGCGGTGACGAGGCCGAGCAGCCAAAGGATGATCAGGATGACGGCGATGGTCCATAGCATGGGGATTTCCTTTTCTTCGGGTCGTAGCCGCATGCTGCGCCCGGCCGCACGTCCTTATCTGTGCGTTTCCGTACACATGAAGCCGGGGGCGTTCGCATGGCGACGGCAGGCCATCTGTGCGCCATCGCACCGACGCGCGGCGTGCACAGGCCGCAGACTGCATGCCCGTCATCCATGACAACGGAGAGCACCTCCCATGACGAACAACGCCATCCGCCATTCCGTATCGCTGGCTCTCGCCGGCGCCCTCGCGGCCTGCAGCTCCGCTCCCATGCCCTCGGTCGAACCCGTCGCCGACGCATCGATCCTCGCGCAGGGCCGGCAAACCTTCCGCTTCGACACGTTCGGAAACGAGACGCAGTGGACCGACGTGCTGCGCATGCACGAGGTCATCGCGAAGGCCGTCGATCCCACGACCGCGCTGTCGGTGGGCCTCAAGGTCGACGCCGAAGCGCTTCCTGCGGCCGTCGTCAAGGGAATCAAGGACGGCAGCATCAGCCTCAAGAGCCCGGCCACGACGGTTGCGTTGCTCAAGCTGGATGCGGTCGTCGGCCTCAAGGGCACGGTCGAGACGATCGACGGCAAGGACAGGCTCACACGCGTCGGCGTGACCTGCGCGCTTTGCCATTCGACGGTGGACGACTCGTTCGCGCCGGGAATCGGCAAGCGGCTCGACGGATGGGCCAACCGCGACCTCGACCCGGGCGCGATCATCGCGCTTTCCCCCGCGGTGCCCGCAGCGGCGAAGGCTGTCTACGCCTCGTGGGGCAAGGGCAAGTACGATCCGCGCTTCAACCTCGACGGCAAGAACGGCCCGCAGGTGATCCCGCCCGCGTACGGCCTCGATGGCATGCACCGCATCACTTCCACCGGCGACGGCGAGAATCTCGCGTACTGGAACCGCTACGTCGCGGTCACGCAAATGTCGGGGCATGGCCGGTTTTCGGACGTGCGCACGGGCGTCGACGTCACCCATGGGACAGACGACCAGGTGAGCAGCAAGCTCGCCGCCCTCCAGGCCTACCAGCTCGGCATCGCGGCACCGCGCGCGCCCGCGGGCAGCTTCGATGCGGCCGCCGCCACGCGGGGCGAAGCGCTCTTCACCGGCAAGGGCCACTGCGTGGCCTGCCACAGCGGCACCGGATTCTCCGATGCGAATGCGCGCCTGCATTCGCCGGCGGAAGTGGTGAGCGAGCCCGAAGCGAGCGGCGTTCCGAGCTATGCCTCGCGCAGCGCGACCAAGCAGTACCGTACCGCGCCGTTGCGGGGGCTGTGGCAGCACGCGCCCTATTTCCACAACGGCTCGGCCGCCACGCTCAAGGATGTGGTGACGACCTACAACACGCGCCAATCCCTGGGGCTGGACGGTGCGCAGGTGGCGGATCTCGCCGAATACCTCAAGTCCCTTTGATGCGAGCGGCGGCGGCGCGGCGGAAGCCTATGTTCTGTACCGCACAGACGGGCTTGCGCCGAACCGCCAGACTCCGGGCATGAACATGGCAGACTACCGATGCTGCACGTCTTTCTCGCCGAAAATCGGGCCGACCTTGTAGACAGGTGCCGCCGCAAGGCAGCGCAACGGTCGGCGCCGCGGGCGAACGCCATCGAGCTGGGGCACGGGGTTCCGGTCTTCCTCGACCAGCTCATCGGCACGCTGCGCTCCCAGGACAGCCAGGGCGAAGCAGCCGTCCCGGACCCGGACTTCTCCGATCCCGAGCGCAACGCCGCACGGCATGGCGCGGAGCTCCTGCAACAGGATTTCACGATCGACCAGGTCGTTCACAACTACGGCGACCTGTGCCAGGCGATCACGGAGCTGGCGGCGGAGCGCAAGTCGCCCATCGAGGCCGTCGAATTCCAGGTCCTCAACCAGTCGCTGGACAACGCCATTGCCGACGCCGTGACCGAGTATTCGTCGCGGCGCGCAATGCTCGTCGCCGATCGTAGCGCTCGCGCGGAGAACGAGCGGATGGCCGATTTCGCCCATCAGCTGCGTGACGTCCTGCACGACGCGATACTCGCGCTCGCGGCGGCCAAGGCGGGCCAGGTCGCACTGAACGGCGCCACGGGAGCCAGCCTCGACCGCAGCATGATCAGGCTGCAGACCCTGATCAACTGTGCCGTGGCCGATAGCCGCGCAAGATCCGGCGCGCCCGTGCCCCGCTCCAGCTTCGCGCTCGCCGGCTTCATCCTCGAGTTGAAGGCCACAGCGTCCGCGCGAGCCCGGGCATACGAATGCTCATTCTCGGCCGGCGACGTGGATCCGCGACTGCGTGTCGAGGCGGACCGGGTGCTTCTCATGGCGGCCGCGGACACAGTGCTGGAGCACGCGTTCAAGTTCAGTCGTCCGCCGGCCGAAGTGCGCCTCGACGCGCGCCGCTCGGGAGACCGGATCCTGATCGACGTGTCGAACAATTGCGGCGGCCTTCCTCCGGCCCGAGCCGAGGCGCTCTTTCGAGCCTTGGCGCAGGCGGGCGTGGAGGGTTCGAGACCGGGAGTCCTCTCGGTCGCAAGGCGAAGCGTGGAAGCGAGCGGAGGAACGCTCACCGTGCGCGCCGCCTCGCCCGTCAGGTGCGTCCTCACGATCAGCCTGCCGGCTGGCGAGATGTGATGAATCGCAACGCGGCTCGCCGGCTCAGTGAGGCGGCACCGCAGCAGCAGGCGGGCGGTTTCGCGGCACACGACTTCATAGCATTCGGAGGACATCCCCGCCAGCTTGCGCTGGTCGAGCACTTCGACAGGGCCGCGGTGGTGACGCCGACGGCGCCTGTCGCCAGGGTTGCGCGCATCGGGCTGCAGCCCGACATGACGATGGCAAGCGGCTGCCTCTACACGCGCAAGTGGGTGAGGCCTGCGCAAGCCCTGTACCGCGCCGGCGCGTGGCACGATTGCCTTTTCGGAATCCGCAGCGGCTTCTTCAAGAGCACCGTCGCGCTGGAGGATGGCCGCGAGCAGGTGGTCGGCTTCCACATGGCCGGCGACTTCCTCGGCATGGACGGTATCGACGGCGGATGCCACGCATCGGACGCGATCGCGCTCGAGGACAGCGAGATCTACATCATGCCGCTCGCGAGCCTCGACGACCCGGGCGTGCAGCGCGAGATCTCCCGGGCCATGAGCCGCGAGCTGGTGCGCGACCGAAACACGATGATCGTCCTCGGCACGATGCGTGCGTCCGAGCGCGTGGCCGCGTTCCTGCTCGGGCTGTCGCAGCGTTTGGTCGCGCGCGGCTTCTCGTCCGGCGAGCTCCACCTGCGCATGACGCGCCGGGATATCGGCAGCTACCTCGGGCTCTCTCTCGAGACGGTGAGCCGCCTCCTGTCGCGATTCCAGCACGATCGCCTCGTCTACGTGAACGGAAAGCACATCCATATCCGCGACGTCGATGGGCTCCGCGCGTCGCTGGACGAGGCCGGCCACCCGCACTGCTAGCCGGCGTCCGCGCGGGTGTGTGCGAGCTCGATCGCAGCGCTATGTTCTGCACCGCACGGAAGTAAATGCGAGCGCTGCGTAGGATGCGGGATACCCGGGCATGGTTGCCCGGATCGGTGAGACAAGGAAAATGAACGCCATGAAATCCAGCAAAAGCGCGATGCTCGCAATCACGGCGAGCACATTGATCATGTTGCTCAGCGGATGTCCGCAAAAAGAGGGCCCCGGCGAGCGTGCCGGCAAGGCCGTCGACAACGCCATGGGCAAGGCGGGACAGAAAATCGAGAAGGCCGGGGAATCGGTCCAGGATGCGGCGAAGGGCGAAGGCAAGAAGTAAACGCGGCGGACGCCTGCGATCGGCGAGACCGCAGCGTCGCGCATAACCACAAGGAGATCGGCATGAACAAGGATCAGATCAAGGGTACGGCGAAGGAAATCGGCGGCAAGCTTCAGCAGGAAGCCGGAAAGCTCGTGGGAAACGAAAGGCAGCAGGCAAAGGGCATCGCCAAGCAGGTTGCCGGGAAGGCGCAGAAGGTCGTAGGCGACGTGAAGCAGGTGCTGGACGATTCCACCAGGAAATGATCCTCCCGCCGTCGGACGCGTATTCATCATCCGCTGCCGCACGGCCCCTCCGTGGGCGGCCGCTCTGTGTCGCACCGAACAGACGCGAGCCCTCATACCGGGCAGTCTTGGGTCCTGGCTGCAAGGCTCCCTTTTGATCAGGACTCACCATGAACTGGAAACTGAAGTCCGCGCTCGGCTTATCCGCCTTGGTGCTTTCGACTCAGGCCTTCGCGCAGGTCACGTTCTACGAGAACGAAGGCTTCCGCGGCCGGATGTTCACGACGAGCAAGCCCGTCGGCGATTTCGCGCACACCGGATTCAACGACCGCGCCTCGTCGGTCGTGGTGGAGGGCGGCCGTTGGGAAGCCTGCGAGGATGCACGCTTCGGCGGGCATTGCGCGGTGCTCAAGCCGGGCAGCTACGAGTCGCTTCGCGGCATGGGCCTGGACGACCGCATCTCCTCGGTGCGTCCCGTGAACGCCCGCACGCACTACGGGAACGAGGCACCGGAGCCCCTTGCCGCGCCAACGTACGACTACCGCCGCCGGCCGCACGAGCGCGTGTACGAAGCGCGCGTGACCTCGGTGCGCGAGGTCCGCGGACCGCCGGAGGAGCGCTGCTGGACCGAGCACCATGGGGGGAGTGAATCGCACCACGGCGACGCGGGCGGTGCCTTCATCGGTGGTGTGCTCGGCCACCAGGCCGGCAGTGGCCGCGGCGACGACGTGCGCCGCTGCGAGACCACTTCGAGCGAGACACCCGCATATTGGGACGTCACCTATGACTTCCGCGGCACGCAGCATCGCGTGCAGATGAGCTCGCCGCCCCGCACCACGGTCTCGGTGAACCAGGCGGGAGAGCCGCGTGGATGACAACACGATGAAACAAAGCCGCGCCGAGTTCCTCGCGATGATGGAATCGCAGATGCAGAAATGGGATGAGGATGTGCGCGTGTTCCTCGGCCGGCGCAAGGCTTCCGGCGCGATGGCCCGCGGGGTGTACTACGAGCACATGAAGGAGCTGCGCGCGGGCCGCAATGCGGCGAACAAGACGCTGCAGCAATTGCAGCTGCTCAGCGAGGCGAGCGATGTCGAGGTCCGCGCCCGCATGCGCGCCGTGTGGGAGCGGATGCAGGCGAAGTTGCACGAGATCGCACCCGGACCGGGAAAGTGACCATCTTCCGGCGCGAAGCCGCGCCGGCCCTCGCTTGTCGTGCGGCCCGGGTCAGTCCCCGCGCTTCCGGATAGCCACAACCAGCATCGCCACGCCGGCGGCGAAGACCGCGACGCCGCCGAGCATGATCCACCGGGTATGATCGGGCGCCGCGTCCTGGAGAAATCGCGACATGTCCGAGCTCGCGGTGTTCATCGCGCTGAGGCCGACGAGGCTCACCAGCACTCCCAGGGCCATCACCGACAGGGCGAAGATCTTCACGGTCATCGGGCCTTGGCGCGCCCGCGGCGCGGTGAAGAAGGAATCAGGCTGGTGTTGGGTCGAGGCATTAGCGATGCTGCGCCTTTCGGGCGGCGCGCTCTGTGCGCTGCCGCACGTACATTCCATCGTGATCGTGATCGAGCCTAGAACAGCCCCGGCGGGGGACGGTTGGCGCCCTCGATGGGCTCGGGGGCGCGCGCGAGGGACGGCGGCAAGCGCTTCGCCCAGGCGGCTACCTGCTTCTCGGCCTGCTCCTGCGAGATCGCATAGACCTGGCGGATCGTGCGGATCAGCAGCTCGCGGCTTCCACCGACGGCGTCGAGGTGGGCGTCGGTGAGCCTGCTCCACTGCTGCCGAATGGGCAGCCTGAAAGATTTCCACTGCCCCGCGATGTCTTTCCAGTCCATGTCGCTCTCCTGATTCATCGAGGCCATGGTAGG
>DATMJE010000324.1:0-4926 GCA_035553995.1 Usitatibacter sp.
CGAGCACGCTCTTCTGGCGCTCGTTGGCCTCGTCCACGGTACGCACCACCTTGAGGTCGATGTCGTTCTCCTTTGCCGTGCGCAGCAGCGCCATCACGTCCTTCGGGAAGCACGAGCCGCCATAGCCCGCGCCGGGATAGAGGAAGTGGTAGCCGATGCGCGGGTCCGAGCCGATGCCGATGCGCACATGCTCGATGTCCGCGCCGAGCTTCTCGGCGAGGAGCGCCAGCTCGTTCATGAACGAGATGCGCGTGGCGAGCATGGCATTGGCGGCGTACTTGGTGAGCTCCGCCGAGCGGATGTCCATCACCTGCAGCCGCTCGTGGTTGCGCTGGAACGGCGCGTAGAGCTCGCGCATCGTCGCGACCGCCTCGGGATCGTCCGCGCCGATCACGATGCGGTCCGGGCGCATGAAGTCCTCGACGGCGGCGCCTTCCTTGAGGAACTCGGGGTTGGAAACCATCATGAAGCGATGCGAGGCGCCGCGCTCCTTCAGCACCTGCGCGACGGCCTCGCGCACCTTGTCCGCGGTGCCCACCGGCACGGTGGACTTGTCCACGATCACGCGCGTGCCGTCCATGTGGCGGGCGATGTTGCGCGCGGCGGCAAGCACGTACTGCAGGTCCGCGGAGCCGTCCTCGCCCGGCGGCGTGCCCACCGCGATCATCTGCAGGCGGCCGAAGTTGGCGCCTTCCTTCACGTCGGTGGTGAACGCGAGCCGCCCGCTCGCCATGTTGGCGCGCACGATCGCTTCCAGCCCCGGCTCGTGGATGGGAATCTCGCCCTGCTTGAGGCGGGCGATCTTGCGTTCGTCCACGTCGAGGCAGAGCACGTCGTTGCCGACGTCCGCCAGGCATGCGCCCGTGACGAGGCCGACATAGCCCGTGCCGATGATGCTCACCTTCATGCGGGAGTTCCTTCTTCGAGTGATTTGCGGATGGATGCGAGGGTAGCCGCGGGGTCCTTCGATTGCGTGATCTGCCTTCCGATCACGAGGTAATCGGCGCCCAGGCGGACGGCCTCCGCGGGGGTGACGATGCGCGCCTGGTCGTGGACATCGGCGCCGGCGAGGCGGATCCCGGGCGTGACGAGGCGGAAATCGGGACGCACCACGCGGCGCAGCATCGGCGCCTCCTGCGCGGAGCACACCACGCCGTCGAGCCCGCAGGACTCCGCAAGGCGTGCGAGGCGCTCGACATTGCGCTCCACGCCGCCGGAGAAACCGATGCCCTCCAGGCTCGCGTCGTCGAGGCTGGTGAGGATGGTCACGGCGGTGAGCAGCGGCCGGTGCGCGGACGAATCGATCGCCGCGCGCGCCGCGCGCAGCATCGCCTCGCCGCCGCTCGCATGCACGTCCACCATCCACACGCCGAGCCTGGCGGCCGCGCGGCACGCGCCCGCCACGGTGTTGGGAATGTCGTGGTACTTGAGGTCGAGGAACACCTCGAAGCCGCGGTCGTGGAGATCCTGCACCACTTCCGGGCCCGCGGCGGTGAAGAGCTCCTTGCCGACCTTCACGCGACAGAGAGCCGGATCCAGCCGGGCGGCGAGCGCCAGCGCCTGCGCGGCGTTGTCGAAATCGAGCGGGACGATCACGCGCTTGGCAGGGGGGCTAGAGTCCAATTTGCATCCTCGCGAGGTGGCGGCCGGCGGTCTCGAGCTCGGCGGTGCGGCGCGGGGGATAGGTCTCCCAGCCGCCGCAGGCCGGACACTGCCAGAAGAACTGGCGCGCCTTGAAGCCGCAGTTGGAGCACAGGTAGACGGCGAGCGCCTGTGCATGGGAATGGACCAGGTCCTTCATGAGCTGCAGGTCCTGGCGGCGCTGCGGCGGCGCGCGCACGATCTCCGCATCGATGAGGCGGTCGAGCCCCACGAGCGTGGGGTTGCGCCGCACCTCGTCGCGCACCAGCCGCCACGCGGCCTCGTCGCCCTCGTGCTCGGCGGTGGCCTGGTAGACGACGTTGAGCAGGTCGAGCCCGGGATAGCGATGCTGCAGGCCGCGCAGCAGCGACAGCCCCTCGCCCAGCCGCCCCATCGCCTTGTAGCTCTCGAGCATGCCCTCGGCAACGAGGCCGAAATACTGGGGATCCTGCTGCTCGATCGCCTTCCACGACGCGATCGCCTCCTCGTGGCGGCCCGCCCTCGCGAGCCACTCGCCGCGCAGCAGGTTCGCGCGCACGCATTTGCGGTTGGCGTCGAGCGCTTGCTGCAGGTGCGCATGCGCCTCGGCGAAGTTGCCGTGGAGCTGCTCGCCGATGGCGAGCTCGCAGTAGTAGTTCGCGATCTCGCGCTGGTAGTTGCGGCGTGCGCTCACCTCGAGCTTCTTCGCCGCGTCGATCGCCTTCTCCCAGTCCTTCTCCTGGATGTAGATGTCGAGGAGGTGGCGATGCACCTCGGCGGAGGGATCGACCTGCGCCATCTTCGCGAGCACCTGCTCCGCGTGGTCCAGCAGCCCCGCCTTGAAGTAGTCCTGGGCGAGCTCGAACGAGGCCTGGCGGCGCTCCTCTTCGGGGAGGTCCTCGCGGTTCACGAGATCCTGGTGCATGCGGATCGCGCGGTCGACCTCGCCGCGGCGGCGAAAGAGGCTGCCCAGCGCGAACTGCAGCTCGACCGTCTGCGGGTTCTCCTTGGCCACCTGCAGGAACGACTCGATCGCCTTGTCGGGCTGCTCGTTCAGCAGGAAGTTGAGGCCGCGGAAATACGAGCTCGGCAGCGCGCGCGATTCCGACAGCAACGATTTCAGGTCCACCCTTGCGGCCATCCAACCCATCCCGAAGAACACCGGGAGGGCGAGCAGCCACCAGAACTCAAATTCCATGGACGTCGGTGCTGGCCAGCTCGCGGCCCTCCTGGGGCGGCACGATCGCCGCCACCGCCGCCTGCTGCTGCGCGGCGCGGCGCAGGCGCGCGATCTCGCGGCGCTGGCGCACCACCGTCGGGATCCAGGCGAGGAGGCCGATCACGACACCCGTCACGAACACCACCAGCAGCACGAACACGAGCGGCGCGCGCCACTCCTGGTCGAGGAAGCCGTGGAGCTCGATCTCGTGCGCGTTCTTGACCGCGAACCACACGAGGACGACCACGACGAGGAAGCGCACGACCCAGATGAGGGGCTGCATTGCGGCGGAGGGGGCCTGGGGGAAAGACTGTCTATTTTAGCGGATGCGCCTGCATGTCTCAGGCACCACGGCGTGCGGGCTGTGGATCTCACCACGGAGGACACAGAGGACACAGAGGGTGGCACAGAGGAAAAGCGATTGGGGGTGATCGTGCGCATAGCCGGCCGCGCTGGTGCATCCACGGGCACGAACGGATTCAAGCGGGTCATCGTGCGCATAGTTGGCCGCGCTGGTGCGTCCACGGGCACAAACCCATTCAAGCGGGCTTCCTCTGTGCCACCCTCTGTGTCCTCTGTGTCCTCCGTGGTGAGATCCCGTGCCTGCGACAAGAAAAAAAAAGGCAGGCCACCGGCCTGCCCTGGGTTACATCGGGAGAGCGATGGCTATCCCTCGTGATAGTCCACCCTTTCGCGCAGCTCCTTCCCCGCCTTGAAGTGGGGAACGTACTTGCGCGGCACCTGCACCTTCTCGCCGGTCTTCGGATTGCGCCCCGTGCGAGGGGGGCGGTAGTTCAACCCGAAGCTGCCGAAGCCGCGGATCTCGATGCGGTTGCCCGACGCGAGCGTCTGCGACATCGCATCGAGCATCGTCTTGACCGCGAGCTCGGCATCCTTCGGAGCCAGCTGGCTATGGCGCGCGCTCAACAGCTCGATGAGCTGCGACTTGGTCATGGCGCGATTCTCCCCGTCCAAGTGTGCCTCCCGTTACTCGCGGTCTTTGCCGCCCAGCTTGGCCTTCAACAGCGCGCCGAGGTTCGTGGTGCCGGCGCTCGCGCTCGATTCGGCCGCGTGCTTCTGCAGTGCGGCGGCTTCCTCGGCAGCGTCTTTCTGCTTGATGGACAGCTGGATTGAACGGCTCTTGCGGTCGATGTTGATGATCACGGCCTCGATCGTCTCGCCCTCCTTCAGGTGCGAGCGCACGTCCTCGACGCGGTCGCGCGCGATCTCGGAGGCGCGGAGGTAGCCTTCCACGTCCTTCTCGAGCTCGATCACGGCGCCCTTCGGCTCGATCGACTTGACCATGCCCTTCACGATGTTGCCCTTGTCGTGCGTGGTCACGAAGTTGCCGAACGGATCGCCCTCGAGCTGCTTGATGCCGAGCGAGATGCGCTCGCGCTCGACGTCGATCGACAGCACCACGGTCTCCACCTCGTCGCCCTTCTTGAGGTTCTTCACCGCCTCTTCGCCCGGCATGTTCCAGGAGAGGTCGGAGAGGTGCACGAGGCCGTCGATGTTGCCGGGCAGGCCGATGAACACGCCGAAGTCGGTGATCGACTTGATCGTGCCGCGGACCTTGTCGCCCTTCTTGTGGTTCATCGCGAACTCTTCCCACGGGTTCGGCATGCACTGCTTCATGCCGAGCGAGATGCGGCGGCGGTCCTCGTCGATCTCGAGGATCATCACCTCCACCTCGTCGCCGAGGGAGACCACCTTGGCGGGATGGACGTTCTTGTTGGTCCAGTCCATCTCCGAGACGTGCACCAGGCCTTCGATGCCCGACTCGATCTCGACGAACGCGCCGTAGTCGGTGATGTTCGTGACCTTGCCGAAGAGGCGCGTGCCCTGCGGATAGCGGCGCGAGATGCCGATCCACGGGTCCTCGCCCAGTTGCTTGAGGCCCAGCGACACGCGGTTCTTCTCGGCGTCGAACTTGAGGATCTTGGCCGTGACCTCGTCGCCCACCGACAGGACTTCCGTCGGATGCTTCACGCGGCGCCACGCGAGGTCGGTGATGTGCAGCAGGCCGTCGATGCCGCCCAGGTCCACGAACGCGCCGTAGAAGCACCCGACGGAAGTCCTGTCGG
>DATMJE010000325.1:0-11000 GCA_035553995.1 Usitatibacter sp.
CTCTTCCCCATGATCGGTGAAGTTTCGGTCGCGGGCCTCACGCCGGGCCAGGCGGGCACGCTCATCGCCGACAAGCTGCGCAGCGGCCGCTACGTCGTGAATCCGGAAGTGACGGTCTCGATGATGCAGGTGAACAGCCGCCAGGTCTCCGTGCTCGGCAACGTGAACAAGCCCGGCCGCTACCCGATCGACAACATCAACTCGCGCCTCACCGACTTCATCGCCGCCGCCGGTGGCGTCGCCGCTCCCGGCTCGGACCTCGTGACCGTGGTCTCGCTGCACGAAGGACAGGCCCAGAAGCGCGACGTGGACCTCTCGCAGATGTTCACCAGCGGCGACGTGCAGGCGAACCTCGCGCTGCAGCCCGGCGACACCATCTACGTGCACCGCGCGCCGATGGTCTACGTCTACGGCGAGGTGCAGAAGGCCGGCGCCTACCGCCTCGAGCCGCACATGACCGTGATGCAGGCGATCGCGATGGGCGGCGGCCTCACCGTGCGCGGCACGCAGCGCGGCCTGCAGATCCACCGCCGCGGCAACGACGGGCACGTGCAGAAGATCGACGCGCACCTCACCGACGAGGTCCGCACCGACGACGTCGTGTACGTGGCCGAAAGCCTGTTCTGAGCGGACGCCGCGCTGAACCGGAAACGAATCCGCACGTAACCAGGAAAGAAGCTCGATGAACCTGCACCAGTTCCTCCTCGCGCTGCGCGGCCGGCTCTGGGTATTCGTGTCGCTGCTCATGGCCACCATCGTGGCCGCGGTCGTGGTGACGCTGCTCATGCCCAAGACGTACGAAGCCAGCGTGGCGCTCCTCGTGGACAACCGCGACGAGCAGTCGCTCGCGGGCACGATGCCCAACCCGCGCGACCGCACCGGCTTCATGCAGACGCAGATCGACATCATCAACAGCATGGAAGTCGCGCGCCGCGTGGTCGAGGACCTCAAGCTCGCGAAGAACCCCGCGGCCAGGGCGCAGTGGCAGGCCGAAGGCGGCAAGGGCACGGTCGAGGACTGGCTGGCCGGCGGCATGCTCGCGGGCCTCAAGGTGATCAGCTCGCAAAGCTCGGTGATCACGCTCACGTACGCCGCGCACGATCCGAAGTTCGCCGCGACCGCCGCCAACGCGTTCGCCAAGGCGTACATGGAGATGACCCTCGCCCTGCGCGTCGAGCCCACCAAGCAGGCGGCCTCCTGGTTCGAGGAGCAGCTCACGGGGCTGCGCAAGTCGTTCGAGCAGGCGCAGGGGAGGCTCGCCCAGTTCCAGCGCGAGAAGGGCATCATCGCGACCGACGAGCGCGTGGACGTGGAGAATGCGCGCCTCGCCGAGCTCTCCAACCAGGCGCTCGCGGCGCAGAACATGACCTACGAGTCGCAGTCGCGCTCGGGCATGGCGGCGCACACCAGCAATCCGGAGACGCTTCCCGAGGTGATGGGCAACCCGATCGTCCAGGCGCTCAAGACCGAGGTGCTGCGCGGCGAGGCCAAGCTGAAGGAGCTGTCGACGCGCCTCGGCCCGAACCACCCGCAATACCAGCAGCAGGCCGCGGAAGTGGCGAGCCTGCGCCAGAAGATGAACGAGGAAACGCAGCGCGTGATGGCGGGCGTGAAGAACGTGACGGTGCAGAACCAGGCGCGCACGGGCTCCCTGCAGGCGGCCCTCGCCGAGCAGCGCCGCAAGGTGATGGAGCTGCGCGATGCGCGCAACGAGTCGCTGGTGCTGCAGCGTGACGTGGACACCGCGCAGAAGGCCTACGAGGCGGCGCTCCAGCGCTACCTCGTGAACAAGGTCGAGAGCGGCGCGCGCCAGACCAACGTGACCATCCTCAACGCGGCCACCGAGCCCACGCGCCATTCGAAGCCGAAGACGATGCTGAACATCGTGCTCGGCGTGCTGGTCGGTGTCGTCCTCGGCCTGGGCGCGGTGTTCCTGATGGAGCTCCTCGACCGCCGCGTGCGCTCCGCCGACGACCTGGAGACCGGCCTCGACGTGCCGCTGCTCGCGACGCTGCAGCCGTGGCGCCCCTCGCACCTGCTCGGAGGCCCGAATGCGGGCGGCACTCGAGCGCTCCCCAGCCCTGTTTGAAAGGACCCAGAGCATGATGCCGCACGAGAACGTTCTTCCCATGGACACGCATCGCCCGGTCGTGCGCTCGGACCGCACGATCGGCGCGATCCTGGTCGAGGAGGGCAAGCTCACGCCGCGTGAAGTCGAGCGCGTGCTCGAGTTCCAGCGCAGCGACAAGGTGCGCTTCGGCGAGGGCGCGGTGCGCCTCGGCTTCATCACCGAGGACGACGTGCGCTTCGCGCTGGCCAAGCAGTACGACCTGCCGCACTTCACGCCCCTGTCCGAGGGCCCGAGCCGCGAGCTGGTGGCCGCCTTCGCGCCCTTCCATCCGCGCACCGAGGAGCTGCGCGGCCTGCGCACGCAACTGCTGATCCGCTGGTACAACCCGGAGCAGGGGCGCAAGTCGCTGGTGGTCGCGAGCCCCGAGTCGGGCGAGGGCCGCAGCTATCTCGCGGCCAACCTGGCGATCGTCTTCTCGCAGCTCGGCGCGCGCACGCTGCTGGTGGACGCGGACCTGCGCCGCCCGCGCCAGCGCCAGATCTTCGGCCTCCCCGAAGGCCACGGCCTGTCGACGCTCCTCGCGGGACGCTCGGACGCGAAGGGCACCTTCCCCGTGCCGGGCCTGAACCGCCTCTCGGTGCTGCCGTCGGGACCGTTGCCGCCCAACCCGCAGGAGCTCCTGTCGCGGCCGATCTTCGCCTCGATCATGCGCGACCTGCAGGCGGCCTACGACGTGGTCATCATCGACACGCCGCCGTCACGCCGCTACGCCGACGCGCAGAGCGTCACGTTCCGCGCCGGCGATGCGCTCATCGTCACGCGCAAGGACCACACCCCGCTCGCCACCACCCAACGCACGATCCGCGAGCTCGCCGGAACCGGCGCGCGCGTGGTCGGCACCGTCGTCAACCAGTACTGAGCCCAGGGCCGCCATGTCGACGGTCCTCGGGGAACACGGCCTCGCGCGCACGGGACGCCCCAGCTGGCGTCCCTGGGCCCTGGTCCTCGCGGGACTGGCGTGCCTGTACGTGCCGACGTACCTCAGCCTCGCACACGGGCTGTGGCGCGACGAGGCTTACGCGCACGGCCCGATCGTGCTCGCGGTGTTCGCCTGGCTGGTCTGGCGGCGCCGCGACGTGCTGGTCGGCATGCCGGCCACCTCCGCGCCCGTCGCGGGCTCGCTGCTGCTCGGCGCCGGCCTCGCCTGCTACCTGCTCGGCCGCACGCAGTCCCTGCCGCTCTTCGAGGTCGCCTCCCACATTCCGGTGATCGCCGGCGCCGTGCTGCTGCTGGCGGGCCCGCGGGCACTGAAGCGCCTCACGTTGCCGCTCCTCTTCCTGCTGTTCATCATCCCGCTGCCGGGCTTCATCCTCGACACGGTCACCGTGCCGCTCAAGGGGTTCGTCTCCAGCGCCGTCGAAGTGCTGCTGCGGCTGATGGGCTACGGCGTCGAGCGCAGCGGCGTCGTGCTCTCCATGGGCGACCACGACCTGCTGGTGGCCGATGCGTGCTCGGGCCTCAACTCGATCTTCTCGCTCTTCGCGCTCGCCGCGCTCTACAGCTACGTGACGCGCCCGCGCAGCCTCGTGCGCGCGGGCCTGCTGCTGCTGGGCATCGTGCCGATCGCGCTCATGGCCAACGTCCTGCGCGTGGCCGTGCTGGTGCTCGCCACCTACTACGGCGGCAGCGAGGCCGCGCAGGGCATCGTCCACAGTGCCGCCGGGATGCTCGTGTTCGTCGCCGCGTTCGGCATGCTCGTGGGCTACGACGCGCTGGTTTGCAAGGGCCTTGGCAACCGCGCCGCCGAGCAGGGCGGCCTCACCGGTGCCTGGAACCGGCTGGGCTCGGTCACCGGCCAATACCTCGCGTTCGTGCCCCACGCCTCGCTCGCGATCGCGGCGGTGCTCTTCGGCATGATGGCGCTCACGGCACTGGCGGCCCCGGCGCTGCGCCCGGTGCCGTCGTCCGCGCGCGCGCCCGACCTCGAGCACATCATCCCGGCCGCGTTCGCCGACTGGCGCCTCGACAGCGAGGACATGCCGGTGCCGCCGACCCCGGAAGTGAAGGCGAAC
Source organism: Usitatibacter sp. (assembly GCA_035553995.1). Classification (GTDB taxonomy): domain Bacteria; phylum Pseudomonadota; class Gammaproteobacteria; order Burkholderiales; family Usitatibacteraceae; genus Usitatibacter. Next base: position 4,144 of record DATMJE010000325.1, read on the forward strand.
CTGGAGCGCATCTACTCGCAGGTGGTCTCGCGCACCTACGTGAACTCCGCCGGCCAGCGCGTCATGCTGATGGTGGCGTACGGCGGCGACCAGAGCGACGCGTTGAAGGCGCATCGCCAGGAAGCGTGCTATGCCGCGCAGGGCTTCATGATCGACGGCCTGGAGCATGGCCGCATCCGCGTGGCCGGCCGCCAGGTTCCCGTCACGCGCATGCACGCCGAGCGCGGCGAGCGCTCCGAGCCCGTCACCTACTGGTTCACGATGGGCGACCGCGTGGTCCTGGGCCGTCTCGAGCGGCTGCGCGTGCAGCTCGCCAACGGCTTCCAGGGGCGCGTGCCCGACGGGATGCTGGTGCGCATCTCCAACCTTTCCGGTGACGTGCGCCGCTCGTATGCCGCGCACGAAGCGTTCCTTGCCGCCTGGATGGCGGCGCTCCAACCTGCCGACGTCACCCGCTTCGTCGGTACCGCCCGGTGACCTACATGGCCTCGATCGCACGCCACATTCCCCGCTTCGAGCTGACCGCCATCCGGGACCGGTGGGAGCTGTGGTGGGAAAACTTCCACCCCACGCCGCTGCAGAAGCGCCTCGCCGGCATCGCCGGCATGGTGCTGCTGGGCCTGCTGTGGGGCGTGGTCGTGAGCTACACGGGCGTGACCGCGCTGCTGCTGTGCCTGTCGATCTTCGCCTGCATCTTCACGCTGCTCGATTTCCGCGCCGGCGTGGCGCTGCTGATCGTGCTGATGCCGATCTCGCAGAGCTACCTCTTCCCGCACGAGATGTTCGGCATCACCGGCATCAACCCGCTCAACGTGCTGGTGGCGGCGACCCTGGGCTCGCTCTACATGCGCTGGCTGGGGCACGGCATGCTGAAGGGCTTCGTGCCGCGCACGCTCTTCCTGCTGTACGCGGCGCCGATGCTGATGGGTGCCTGCCTCGGCATGTTCCACTGGGAAGAGATCCCCAGCATCTTCCACGACCTCGACATGCTCGCGGTGACCTCGACGCCGACCTACTGGCGCGACATGTTCCTGAAGCCCTTCATGTTCGTGGTCTACGCGCTGGTGATCTCGTGCGCGGTGCAGAAGAGCGAGCGCCCGGAGCGCTTCCTGCTGCCGATGTTCATCTCGATCGTGGTGATGGCGGTGATCGGCATCGGCTTCGTGCTGTTCGAGGGCTACTCGCTCTCGCAGCTGGCCGGCGTCTACTCGCGCCAGATGTTCTCCTCGCTCGGCATGCACGCCAACGACCTGGGCCGGCTCTATGCGACCGCGTACGCGCCGCTGCTCTTCATCTGGGGCCGGACGAGCAGCTCGTCCCTCAAGTTCTTCCTCGTGATCGCGATGATGCTGGTGGCCGCAGCGCTGCTGGTCACGTTCTCGCGGGGTGCCTTCCTCAGCTTCATCCTGGTCAACATCATCTTCCTCGCCTCGCGCCGCAGCGCGAAGCTCTACCTCCTCGCCGCCGTGCTGGTCCCGATCGCGCTGGTGATGGCGCCGGGCGCGCTGTGGGACCGCGTGAGCATGGGCGTGGGGCAGGGCGCCAACGCCGTGACCGCCGGCCGCAGCGACGACATCTGGGCACCGCTCTTCCCCGAGCTCCTCGACAGCCCGTTCTGGGGCAAGGGACTCGGCTCGGTGATGTGGTCGCGCGCGATGACCGAGGGGCGGCTTCCCGCGATCTCCCACCCGCACAACGCGTACCTGCAGGCGTACATGGACATGGGCCTCATCGGCCTCCTGCTCCTGCTCGCCTTCTGGATCTACATCTGGGCCCGGTGCCTGCGCTACGGCAAGGACCGCCGGCTGCCCGTCAACCTGCAGGCTTTCTTCCAGGGTACCGCCGCGGGCATCCTGGCCTTCCTCGTGGCGGGGTTCGCGGGCAGCAGCCTCGAGCCCGATGCGGCGCAGGTCTTCATGTGGCTCGGCGTGGGAATGATGTACGGCGTGGCGAGACGGCTCGCCATCAAGATCTCCTAAAAGGAACACGGCAATGTGCGGCATCACCGGTTACTGGTCCCGTCGCGGCGATCCCGCCGCGTGGCTGAACGACCTCGCGGCATCGGTCGCGACGCTGCGCCGGCGCGGCCCCGACGATAGCGGTGTCTGGGTGCGTCCGGGAGGGCGCGTGGCGCTGGGCCACACGCGGCTCTCGATCCTCGACCTGTCGCCCCTCGGCCACCAGCCGATGCGGTCGGCCGACGGGTCGCTCACGATGGTGTTCAACGGCGAGGTGTACAACTTCGCCACCGTGCGCGCGGAGCTGGAGGGCCTCGGCCACCGCTTCCGCAGCTCGGGCGATTCCGAGGTCATCCTCGCCGCGATCAAGCAGTGGGGGATGAAGGCGGTCGACAAGTTCATCGGCATGTTCGCCATCGCGATCTGGAACGAGCAGGAGCGCCGCCTGCTGCTGCTGCGCGACCGCATGGGTGTGAAGCCCCTCTACTACGCGTGGAACGGCAACACGCTCTGGTTCGGCTCGGAGCTGAAGGCCCTGCGCGCGTTCGAGGCGTGGCAGCCCGAGATCGATCGCGACGCGCTGGGCGAATTCCTGCAGTTCGGCTACGTGTCCGCGCCGCGCTCGATCTACAAGGATGTCCACAAGCTGATGCCGGGCCATTGGCTCGAGCTGGGCGAAGTGGGCGAGCCGGTCGCGCACCGCTACTGGTCCGCCACGGACAACCTCGCGCCGCTCACCGGCAGCGAGGAAGACCTCGAGCGCGAGCTCGAGCACCTGCTGGTCGATGCGTTCCGCTACCGCATGGTCTCGGACGTGCCCGTGGGCGTGTTCCTCTCCGGCGGCATCGATTCCACCACCGTGGCGGCACTCCTGCAGCGCTACGGCGGCGGCGACGTGCACACCTACACCATCGGCTTCGACGATCCGACCTTCAACGAGGCGGACCACGCCCGCGCCGTGGCGCGCCACCTGGGCACGCGCCACACCGAGCAGATCGTGACCGCGAACGACATGCGCGGCGTCCTCACCGGCTGGGCCGACCTCTTCGACGAGCCGTTCGGCGACTCCTCCGGCGTGCCGACGTACCTCGTCTCGCGCCTCGCGCGCGAGAACGTGAAGGTGGCCCTCTCGGCCGACGGCGGCGACGAGCTCTTCAACGGCTACAACCATTACGGCATCGTGCTCGAGCGCGCGCGCACGCTCGCGCGCTGGCCCGAGCCCGCGCGGCGCCTGTTCTCGAAATCGCTCGGCGCGGCGTCCCTCATGCCCATCGGCGACAGCCTGCCGCTGCCCGAGGGGCTGCGCCATGCCGCGCGCAGGAACGTGATCGACCGCCTCGAGAAGCTGCGCATGATGCTGCCCAACCTCGACCGCTCGACCATGTACGACCTCGCGATGACGTCGTGGACGCCGGGCGAGATCGCGGCCCTCGTGGGCCGGGCGGTCGCGCCGCGCGACCGCGTGGAGCTGCCCGGCATGCACTTCGCCGACCAGATGGCGATCGACGACATCCGCCATTTCCTCCCCGACGACATCCTCGTGAAGGTGGACCGCACCACGATGGCCTCGGGCCTCGAGGGACGCGAGCCGCTGCTGGACCACCGCGTGGTCGAGTTCGCGCTGCGCCTGCCGCTCGCGTTGCGCCGCGGACCGCTGGGACCGAAGCACCTGCTGCGCAAGGTGCTCTACAAGCACGTGCCGCGCGAGCTGATGGAGCGGCCCAAGCAGGGCTTCGGCGTGCCGCTCGCGAAGTGGCTGCGCGGAGATCTCAAGCCGCTGCTCGATTACCTGTCGCGCGACCGCATCCGCCAGGCCGGCATCCTCGATCCCGACATGGTGAGCCGCGCGGTGCGCAACTTCGTCGACGGCGGCCCTGGCAACGACCGCGTGGACGTGCAGAAGCTCTGGTACCTGATCGCCTTCGAGATGTGGCGCGAGCGCTGGATGAAGCCGGTGGAACGGGATACGCACACGGAGGGGACGCTCGATGCGCGTGCTGTTTGTCATTAGCGAGCTGACCTTCGGCGGCGCGCAGAAGCAGGTGGTGGAGCTGGCGCGCCAGCTCGTGCGCCACGGCCACGACTGCGCGATCTACACGCTGAACGACGACGTGCCGCGTGCCCGCGAGCTGGAAGGCTCGGGCGTCGAGCTCTTCGTCGACCAGAAGCGCGTGAAGCTCGATCCCGCGGTGCTGGGGCGCCTGCGCCGCCGCATCGTCGGCTGGAAGGCGGACATCGTCCACGGCTTCCTCTACGACGGCGACATCTACGCGCGCCTGGCGGCGATCGGCACCGGCGTGCCGGTGCTCAACTCCGAGCGCAGCGACAACTACACCATCTCGCGCACGCAGAAGATCGCGCACTGGCTCACCAAGCCGCTGGTGGACGGTGTCGTCGCCAACAGCCGCTCGGGCAGCGCCTTCGCGCAGAAGCTCTACGGCTACACGCCCGAGCAGATGCACGTGGTCTGGAACGGCATGCGCATCGACGAGTTCGAGAGCCGCGGCGAGAGCAGCGCCGACTACAAGCGCGAGTTCTTCGGCTCGGGCAGGCACAAGGTGGCGTGCCTGGTGGGCGCGATCAAGCCGGCCAAGGACTATCCGCTGGCGCTGCAGGTCGCCCGCGCGCTGGTGGAGATGGCGCCCGAATGGCGCGTGCTCTTCATCGGCGACCAGCTCGCCAAGAAGGTCAATTATGGCGTCGGCAAGGACTCGGACAGCGGCGACTACAAGCAGATGGTCATGGACGAGTACCAGCGCGTCGGCCACCACGACCGCATCCGCTTCGCCGGCGAGCGCAAGGACGTGCCGGCGATCGTGAAGCAATGCGACGTGCTCTTCATGACGTCGCGCTGGGAAGGCTTCCCGAACGTGGTGCTGGAGGCGATGGTGCTGGGCACGCCGGTCGCGAGCACCGAGTACTCCGACATCCGCTACATCCTGCCGCGGCCCGAACAGGTCGTGGCAAGCCGCAAGCCCGAGGACATCGCGCGCGCCATCATCGCCGCCGATGCGGACCGCGAGGCGCTCGCCGCCGAGCAGAAGCGCTGGGTGCGCACGCACGCCGGCATCGAAACCGTGACGAGGGAGCTCGAGGTTGTCTATGGACGCTATGTACGGCAGCGCGGCATCGCCCAGGCTGCTTGAACGCGAGGCCACCGGCCTCGACCCCGTCGAGCCCGTGCGCTACGCGCCGGCCCCGGCGCCCGCGCCGCGCCCGCACATCTGCTTCGTGGCTCCGACCACCTGGCCGGTGCTTTCCGGCGATCCCCACATCCAGGTCGTGGGCGGGGCGGAGCTGCAACAGACCGTGATCGCCACGTCGCTCGCGCGGCGCGGCTATCGCGTCTCGATGCTCTGCCTCGACTTCGGCCAGCCCGACGGCGTCGTGGTCGACGGCGTCACGGTCTACAAGCTGCACAAGCCAGACGAGGGGCTGCCGGTGGTGCGCTTCGTGTATCCGCGCATGACGAAGCTGTGGAAGGTCATGAAGCGCATCGATGCCGACGTCTACTACCAGCGTTGTGCCGCCGTGCACACGGGCTACGTCGCGGCCTTCTGCCGGATGAACGGCAAGCGCTCGATCTATGCCGGCGCATCGGACGTCGATTTCATCCCCGGCAAGCAGGACATCGCGTTCGCCCGCGACCGCTTCATCTTCGAGCAGGGGCTGCGGCGCGTGGACCGCGTCATCGTGCAGAACCCCGAGCAGCAGAGGCTGCTGCGCGAGAACTACGGCATCGACGGCGCGCTCATCCGCAACTGCTTTACGGCTCCCGCCGATGCCCGTGGCGACCGCGCGGGCTACGTGCTGTGGGTGGCGACGATGCGGCCGTCCAAGCGGCCCGAGGTGCTGGTCGAGATGGCGCGGCGCATGCCGCACCTGCGCTTCGTGGTGGTCGGCGGCCCCGACGGCGAGCCCGCGAGCGAGAAGCTCGCGCGCGAGATGCGTGAAGCCGCCGCGGCGCTGCCCAACATCGACTACCGCGGCTTCCTGCCCTTCAACGCCGCCGATCGCCTGTTCGACGGCGCGCGCGTGCTGCTCAACACCTCGCTCTACGAGGGCTTCCCCAACACGTTCCTGCAGGCGTGGGCGCGCGGGGTGCCGTCGGTCGCCTTCGTGGACACGGGCTCCCGCCGCGACGGCGCGCCGGTCTATCCCATCGCCGGCGACCTCGACCAGGCCTGCGCGCATCTCGACCGCCTCATGCGCGACGACGGCGCCTGGCAGGCGGCCAGCGACTGCGCGCGGGCGTACTTCGACGAAAACCACTCGGTCGCGGCGGTCGCCGTCCAGTACGAGCGCGAGATCGCGCAACTGTGCGCCGCGAAATGACCGCGATTCCGTCCACCCTCGAGCGGCGCGCGCTGTCCCTGGGCAGCGCGAACGCGATCGACTACGCGCTGCAGTTCCTGCTGCCGATGGTGCTCACCCGCACCCTCGACCCGCACAGCTTCGGCCAGTACCGCCTGCTCTGGCTCGCGGTGGCGACGCTGATGCTGATCGCGCCGATGTGCATGCCGTCCAGCCTGTACTACTTCCTGCCGCGCTCGGACCGGCCCACGCAGCGCATCTACATCAACCAGGCGCTGGTCTTCGTGGGTGTCGCGGGCGTGATCTCGGCGTGGGCGCTGTCGCTGTGGAACCCGCTGCTGCCGGGGAAGCTGCGCGAGCTCTCCGAGGGCCACGGGGCGGTGGTGCCCGCCTTCGTGATGCTGTGGGTCTTCGCGCAGACGCTCGACATCCTGCCCACGGCCGACGAGCGCGTGGGCTGGCAGGCGCGCGCGGTGGTGTCGCTCTCGGCGGTCCGCGCCGTGACGCTCTCGGCCGCGGCGGTCCTCACGCACGATCTCTACGCCGTCTTCTGGACGCTGCTCGCCTTCGCCGCGGTGAAGGCGT
>DATMJE010000326.1:0-2024 GCA_035553995.1 Usitatibacter sp.
AGGGACAACTTTATCTTGCGCCTTGCGCCTTGAGCCTTGTGCCTCTCCCGCCTTGCGCCTATCGGCCGTATTTCCTCTCGAACTCCGCCGCCGGCAGCGCCGGGCTCTCGTGGAACCCCTGGTACTCGTCGCAGCCGAGCTCGCGCAACGCCTGCAGCTGCGCCGCGGTCTCGACGCCCTCCGCGACCACGGATAGCTGCAGCGAGTGCGCCATCGCGAGGATCGCCGCGATGATCGCCTCGTCGTTGGGATCGGCGCCGATGTCGCGCACGAACGACCCGTCGATCTTGATCGAGTCCACCGGCAGCCTCTTCAGGTACGACAGCGACGAGTAGCCGGTGCCGAAATCGTCGATCGCGAGGCCCACGCCCAGCTGCCCCAGCCGATTGAGCAGCACGCACTTCTCCTCGATGTCCTTCATGAGGTGGCTCTCGGTGAGCTCGAGCTCGAGGGTCGCGGGGCGCACGCCATGGCGCTGCAGCGCGTCCGCCACCGCGCGGTAGAGGCGATCGCCGTCCTCGACCTGGGCCACGGCGAGGTTCACGGAAAGGTGCAGGTCGGGCTTGAGCGTCCTTTGCCAGGCCGCGAGCTGCGCACAGGCCGTGTCGATCACCCACTCGCCGATCGGCACGATGAGCCCGGAGTCCTCGGCCACTTCGATGAAGCGCGCGGGCTCGAGCAGGCCGCGCCGCGGATGCTGCCAGCGAATGAGCGCTTCCACGCCCGCCAGCTCCCCACTCGCCACGCGCATGCGCGGCTGGTAATGCAGCACCAGCTCGCTGCGGCGTAGCGCCAGCCTGAGGAAGCTCTCCACCGCGAGGCGCTCCTGCGCGCGTGCGTTCATCTCGCCGGAGAAGAACTGGTAGTTGTTGCGGCCGCGCTCCTTGGCGTAGTACATGGCCACGTCCGCATTCTTCATCAGCGTGGCGCTGTCGCGTCCGTCCGAGGGATACAGGCCGATGCCGATGGAGCACGAGGTGTTGAGCGGCTGCCCGTTCACGACGAGCGGAGCCGCCATGGCCGCGATCATCTTCTCGGCCACCTGCTGCGCGCCCTCGCCTTCGTCCTGCCCGAGGTTCTCCAGGATCACCGCGAACTCGTCGCCGCCCAGGCGCGCCACGGTGTCGTTCGCGCGCACGCAGCCCGTGAGCCGCGTGGCGACGGCCTTGAGCAGCGCGTCGCCCACGGGGTGGCCGAGCGAATCGTTGATGGTCTTGAAGCGGTCGAGGTCGATGAACATGAAGGCGAAGCCCGCGTGCTGCCGTGCCGCGCTCACCACGGCCTGCTCGAGCCGGTCGTGGAGGAGCACGCGGTTCGGCAGCTCGGTGAGCGGGTCGCGCGTGGCGAGGAACTCGGCGCGTTCCTCGGTCTGCTTGCGCCGGGTGACGTTCGTGGCGGTCCCGGTCATGCGCAAGGCGCGGCCCGAAGCATCGCGCTGCGTGACTCGCCCGCGGGCCTGGATCCAGACCCACCGGCCGGAGCGGTCGGGCACGCGATACTCGCAGTCGAGCTCGTCGCTCGCCCCGCGCACGGCACTCGCCAACGCGGCGCGGAACACCTCGCGGTCGTCCGCGTGCGTCGCGGCGAAGAGCGCCTCGGCGGCCAGCGTCGATTCCTGCGGCGCTTCCCCGAGCAGCGAGGCCCAGTTCTCGTTGAGGTACACGCGGTCGGTGGCGAGGTCCCAGTCCCACAGCGCGAGGCGCGAGCTCCTGAGGGCCAAATCCAGGCGTTCCGTGGCGCGGGCCGCCTGCCGCTCCGCGCGCCGCCGCAGCGTGATGTCGCGCGTGATGCCGAGCATGCAGGCCTGGGCACCCAGGCGCAGCGGAATGCCGGTGATCGAATACGGCCGCACGTTGCCCGCGCGGTCGACCAGCTCCGCGTCGAGCGTGACTTCCTGTCCGCGCTCGACGACGTCGCGCAGTGCGCGCTCGACCGCGGGGCGATCGTGCGCGCTGGCAAGATCCGGCAGGCCCAGCCCGGCCGTGGCCGCATCGACGCCCAGGGCCCTCGAGAACATCGCGTTC
>DATMJE010000327.1:0-13567 GCA_035553995.1 Usitatibacter sp.
CAGGTCGAGCGCGAAGGTGAGCCCGGAGTAATACGCCGGGTTGGGCGTGCTCGCGGGGTCCTCGAAGCGGCGGATGGCGCAGTCGGGCGGCCCGCCGCCGGTGTAGTGCACGAGATCGCCCGCGGCGGTCTCGGAGAAGCCGCTCGCGAGGGCGAGCGACTTCACGCGCGAGGTCGCGAAGGTGATGCCCGAACGGCCGACCACGTTGACGGCCACCTCGATGTCGCAATCGGCGCAGAAGCGATCGAGCTCGCGTGCCCGTGCCGCGGCCGCCGCCGGCGCCTCGCGCTGCGACACGGCGTTCACCGCCGCGGCGAACTCCGCGATGGCGTGGTTGAAACGCTCGAGCTCGTCCTCGGGCAGCGGACCGCTGCGGCTCGCGAGCTGGAGTCCCACGCGCAGCTCCCGCCAGCTCGGGCGCGTGGAGGTCTCGACGGGCTGCCATTGCTCCTCGACGATGCCCTCGACATGCACGTACGTGGTGTGCACCTGCAGCGCGTCGAGCAGCGGCTCGAGCTGCTCGCGCATCACCGGATCGTCGGCGAGGATCACCGCGACGGTATCGATGCGGCTCGAAATCTGCGCCGAAGGCCCGGCGGGTGCCTGCAGGTCCTCCGGGGCCACGCGGCGCGAGACCATCTCGCCCGCCTCGACGATGTCGCTCGGTGGCAGCGCGCCCATCGTCGGCTCGCGCCGCTCGCCCGCTTCGGGTTTCCCGCGTGCGAAGAGCGCATCGCCGATCTGCGTGCCGAAGGCGCGCTCGGCATCGGTGCGGGCGCGCCTCTCCTGCCAGGCGTTGTACACCAGCACGGCCACGATCACGACCGCGCCGACGGCGAGGAGCCAGAGCTGGAGCTCGCTCATGCGCGCGTCATGCCGCCTGCTTCCGGGCAAGCTCCATCGCCGTGTCGATGTCCACCTCGACGATGCGCGACACGCCCGGCTCCGGCATCGTGACGCCCACCAGCTGCTGGCCTAGCTCCATCGTGATCTTGTTGTGCGTGATGAAGAGGAACTGCGTCTGCGCGGACATCTGGCGCACCAGCTCGCAGAAGCGCTCGGTGTTCGGGTCGTCCAGCGGTGCGTCCACCTCGTCGAGGAGGCAGAAGGGCGCCGGGTTCAGGCGGAAGAGCGAGAACACGAGCGCGATCGCGGTGAGCGCCTTCTCGCCGCCGGACAGGAGCTGGATCGACTGGTTCTTCTTGCCCGGGGGCTGCGCGAAAACCTGCAGGCCCGCGTCGAGGATCTCCTCGCCGGTCAGCTTGAGGCTCGCCTGCCCGCCGCCGAAGAGCGCGGGGAACATCTCGCTGAAGTTGCGGCTCACGATGTCGAAGGTCTGCTGCAGGAGCTCGCGCGTCTCGCGGTCGATGCGCTTGATCGCCGCCTCGAGCGTCTCCACCGCCTGGGTGAGGTCCGCGGCCTGCGCGTCGAGGAAGTTCTTGCGCTCCTGCGCGGTATTGAGCTCGGAAAGGGCGGCGAGGTTCACCGGTCCCAGCGCCGCGATCTCCTCGTTCAGGCGGTTGATCTCGGCCTGCATTCCCGAGGAGCGCACGCGCTTCTCGATCTGCTCGGCCATCTCCTCGCGCGTGACCGCCGCTTCCTCGAGCTGCCGCGCGAACTGCTCCGCATGGGTCGCCGCTTCCTGCTCCTTCACGCGCAGCTCGGTGATGCGCTCGCGCAGCGGGTCGAGATTCTGCTCCACCGCGAGCCGCCCTTCCTCGAGGGCGCGCAGCTCGTCGGTGAGATGCTCGAGGCCGGAGCGGGCATCGCCCAGGACGCGCTCGCGCTCGCTTTTCACCTGCAACGCCGCCTGCAGCCGCTCGCGGACCTGGCCCTCCTCGAGCCCTTCGAGCTCGGCCGCGACATTCTCGCGGTTGCGTGCCAGTGCCGCGAGCCGTTCGCCGAGGGATACCGCGAGCGCCGCCTGCGACTGGGCGCGCTCGCGCGCGCTGCGCTCGTTGAACTGCGCTTCGGAGAGCGCGCGCTCCGCGGCCGAGACGCCGGCGCGCGCACCGGCGAGGCCCTCCTGTGCACGCGCGGCCGCTTCCTCCAGCGCCTGCAGCCGCGTCACGATCTCCTCGATCTTCTGCGCGCCTTCCTGCAGCGCGTATTGCGCTTCCGACATCTCGAGGCGCTCGCGCTCCTCTTCCTCGTCGATCGATGCGAGCTCGGCGCGGATCGCTTCGCGGCGCGACTCGGCCTGCTGCGTGGTCTGCGCGAGCTTGAGGAACTCCACCTCGAGGGTATGGCCCTGCTGGCGCGCGCGCGCGAGCTCGTCGCGCAGCCGCCGCGATTCCTCCTGCGAGTCGCGCAGCTCCTGCTCGACGGCGCGCAGCCGCCCTTCGACTTCCGCGCGGGCGTGGGAGCGCTCCGGGATGCGGCCCTGCAGCTCCTCGATCTCGCGTTGCCGCTGCAGCACGCCGTGCAGCTCCGATTGCGGGCCATGGAACACCACGCCCTGGCGGCTGAAAAGATGTCCGGCCTTCGACACCAGCATGCCGCCGGGCGGCAGCAGGCGCGCGAGCGCCATGCCGTCCTCGCCCTCGGGAAGGATGAAGACGTTGGCGATCGCATCGCGCAGGTAGGTCATCACGCCCGTGCGCGTGCTGGAGACCACCGAGGCCAGCGCCTTCAGGTGGGAAGTGCCACCGGCCGCCTCGGGCGCGCCGCGCTCGATGAACACCGCGAGGCTGCCCGGGGGCGCGTCCTGCAGGAGGGATGGCAGCGCCGTTTCGTCGGCGAGCTTGACCGCGTTCAGCCGCACGCCGAGTGCCGCCTCGACGGCGTCGTCCCAACCCGCGTCCACGTGGATGGCCTGCCACAGGCGCTCGCCGCGCTCGAGGCCGTGGGACTGCACCCAGTCCTTGAGCTTGGAATCCGTATCCAGGCGCGCCTGCTGCGCCTGCAGCGCCTTGAGCGAGGCTTCGAGCCCGGCCAGCTCGCGCGTGGCGTCCTGCAAGGCGGAGGTCACGGAGCGGCGCTGCTCCTCGAGCGTGGGAATGCGCGCCTCGAACTCGTGCTGGCGGCCTTCGAGCTGCTCGGCGCGCGAGGCGGCCGCGGCACGTTCGCCCTCGAGCGCCGCGAGCTTCTGCGGGTCCGGGAAGACGAGGCCCATGTTCTCCTGCTTGAGGCGGTTCTTGCGCGCCTCGATCTGCGACAGCAGCCGCAACGCGTGCGACTCGCGCGTCTCGTGCACGCCCTGCGCCTGCTCCGCCGCGTTCATCTCGCCTTCGAGCGCGCGCACGTCGGCGGCTGCCTGCTGTGCCGCGGCTTCGGCCTGCGGAAGCGCCTCGCGCGCGTTCTCGAGCTGCGCTTCGCGCTCCTCGATCGCCGCCTGCGCCGCCTCGATCGCGGCCTCGCAGCGCCCGCGCTCGGCATTCGCATCGGCGATGCGGCGCTGCACTTCGGCTTCCTCGCGCGAGAGCGCATCGAGCTGCGCGCCCATGCGGCGCCGGTTCTCGGCGAGGAAGTTGATCTCCTGCTCGAGCGACTGCACCTCGGCGTTCGCCGAATAGAGCGCGCCCTGCAGCTCCTGGAGGTGGTCGGTTTCCTCGTAGTGCTTGCTGCGCAGCTCCTCGAGCGCGCGCTCGTTCTCGCGCAGCTTCGCCATCTCCGCCTCGAGGGCGACGGTGGATTTCTGCACCTCGTTCGCGTAGCGGTTGCGCGCCTGCTCCGCCTCGCGCAGGCGCGTGAACGCGAGCAGGTTCTGGTTCAACGCGAGCTGCGACTGCAGGTCCTGGAATTTCGCGGCGATCTCGGCCTGCTGCGCGAGGTGCTCGATCTGCGTGCCGAGCTCGCTGCGGATGTCGCCCACGCGGGAAAGGTTCTCGCGGGTGTCCTCGAGGCGCAGCTCCGTCTCGCGGCGGCGCTCGCGGTACTTCGAGACGCCCGCGGCTTCCTCGAGGAACACACGCAGCTCCTCGGGCTTCGAGGTGATCACGCGCGAGATCATGCCCTGCTCGATGATCGAATAGGCGCGCGGGCCGAGTCCGGTGCCGAGGAAGATGTCCTGCACGTCGCGCCGGCGCACGTGCTGGCCGTTGATGTAGTAGTTGGATTCGCCATCGCGCGTGAGCACGCGCTTCACGCTGATCTCGGTGTACGCCGCCCACGAGCCGCCGATGCGCCCCAGGGAGTTGTCGAACACCAGCTCGACGGAGGCGCGGCCCACGGGCTTGCGCTCGGTCGAGCCGTTGAAGATCACGTCCTGCATGTTCTCGCCGCGGAGCTGTTTCGCCGAGGATTCCCCCAGCACCCAGCGCACGGCATCGATCACGTTGGACTTGCCGCAGCCGTTGGGACCGACCACGCCCACGAGCTGGCCGGGGACGGCGATGGTGACGGGGTCGACGAAGGACTTGAAACCGGAAAGCTTGACGGAGGTGAGACGCAAGGAGGCGGGCTCTTTCGGGGGGGTCGCAGGCTCGGCGGCTCCTGGCCGGCGCTGCGTTCGATTCGGATAAGTCTTTGTTTTTACGGCTCGGTCGAGCAGGCCGCTGCGGTAGAATGGGCATTTTACCGGAACGAAACCGCCCGCCAATGGCACAGTCCTCGAAGGCGCTCGAGACCTTTCCCAACCCGCGTCCGGGGCGCGATTTCCTCATCCACATGCAGGTCCCGGAGTTCACCTGCCTGTGCCCGATGACCTCGCAACCGGACTTCGCCACCCTGTTCCTGGACTACATCCCGGACGAGAAATGCGTGGAGCTGAAGAGCCTCAAGCTCTACATCTGGTCGTTCCGCGACGAGGGGAAATTCCACGAGGCGGTCGCGAACGAGATCCTCGACGATCTCGTTGCCGCCACCGCACCGCGCTTCATGCGCCTCACCGCGAAGTTCTTCGTGCGCGGCGGGATCTTCACGACGGTGGTCGCCGAGCATCGGAAGGCGGGGTGGTCGCCGCAGCCGCGCGTGGAGCTCGATGCGTTTTCGGTGGAGTCGAATACTCGCTGAGATACAGCGTCGGTGACTGGGGCAATGTGGGAGATGCCCCGTCGCCGGTTCGTTAGCGACCGGGGCGATGGCACCTGCCACATCGGCGCCATGTCGAGGTTTGCATGCGGCTACCGCTTCCACCCACTCACAACGCTCGCGCCAACGATCAGCGCCCCACCGACCCAGTCCTTCACCCGCAGCACCTCGCCCGCGAAGAAGTACGCGGCAACGGCAGCGACGACAAGCTCCGAGAGCAGGATCACGATCGCGCGGTTGGCGGGCAGGCGCGAGAGCCCGTACTGCAGCGCATAGCTCATGCCCACGAGCGAGACGCCGATGCCCGCAACAAGCGGCCACGAAGCCGCGGCAGCCTGCACCGCGCCGGTGAAAGGCACGGCGCTTTGCGCGACATGCACCAGCGCCGCGAGGCTCACGCCGCCCCAGATCACGATCGATTTTTCGGCGTCGCCCATGTCGTGCAGGCGGCGCACGAGCACGTTGCCGAGGGCGAAGAGGAAACCCGCGGCCACGCCAAGCCATTCCGCGCGGGAAGCCGGCCACGGGAATCCGAGCGCGGGATGCCACAACATGGTCATCGCGCCCACGAAGGCGAGCGCCATCACGATGAACCCCACGCGATCGAGGCGCTCGTGCAGGACCACGCGCGCGATCGGCACGGTCCACAGGGGTGCCAGGTAGAACAGCAGCAACACGCGCATCACCTCGCCTTCGAGCACTCCCATCACGTAGGCGAGGTTGCTCCAGCCGATCGCGGCACCCATGAGGATCGCGAGCGGCGGCAGGCGCCGCGGCCACTGCCGGTGGAAGAGCAGCGCGCCGACGGCGAACGCGATGCCATAGGTGAAGAGGGTCGACCACAGGCCGTCGATTCCCGCGCGCGCGAGCAACCGGTAGGGATACCAGACCACACCCCAGAGCGCGGCGCCGGCGAGGAGCGCCCACGCGGGCGCGGAGGGAAACGTCATCGCGTAATCTAGGCGCCATTCTACTTCGCGACTCCGCGCCTTCCGCATCCCATGGCCGCCCGCGCGGTCCTCCACGTGACTTCCGTGCCCGGTGGCGGCGTCGACCGGCACATTCGCGACATCGCCCGCGCGAGCGCGCGCCGTCACCTCGTGTGGCACGCGGCCGAAAGCGGCGATGCCCTCGAGGTGCTCGCCGATGCGCACCCTGTTTTCCCGCTCGCGCCGCAGGCGATCGATGACGAGCCGGGCGCCATCGCCGCGTGGCTGCGCGCGCAGGGTGTCGGCATGGTGCACGTCCACGCGCTCACGCAGGCGCCGCGTGAACGTGCAAGGCAGGTCGCGAGGCTGCTCGACGTGCCGGCGATCGTGACGCTGCACGACGTGCTTTTCCTCAGCCCCGACGCATTCGCGCACGGCCCCACGCCGCAGCCCGATCCGGCATGGCTGCGCGAAACCGCGGCCGTGGCCGGCGCGGCGGTCGCGACGCTGGCGCCGTCCGAATGGCTTGCCGGCGTGGCGCGCGCGAACCTGCCGGGTGTGGCCATCGACGTGGTGGCGAATGGCTCGGGCCTCGAGCTCTCGCCGGGCCCTGCGCCGCGGCACGCCCTTTACGGCACGCCGCCCTTCCGCCACGTGGCCGCGGTGCTGGGCGCCATCGGCCCGCACAAGGGCGCCCGGATGCTGGAGCAGGTCGCCGAAGCGCTCGCCGGCAGCGACATCGGCATCGTCGTCATCGGATACATGGACGAGTGCAACCTGCCGGGCTGGCATCGCGGCCATCTCTTCGTGCACGGCACCTACCAGGACGCGGAGGTGGGCAGCCTGCTGCGCACCTATGGCGCGCGCGTGGGGCTCTTCACCAACCAGGTGCCCGAGAGCTTCAGCTATACGCTCTCGGACCTGTGGAGCGCGGGCCTGCCGGTGATCGTCCCCGCGGCGGGCGCCCTCGGCGAGCGCGTCGCGCGCCATGGCGGCGGATGGTTGCTGCCCGAAGGTTTCGATGCGGCCGATGCCGCGGACCTCCTGCGCCGGCTCTTCTCCCCCGAAGGAAATGCCGAGCTCGCGCGGGTAGAATCGCAGCTCCATGCGAACGATCGCGAACGCATTCCCGCGCTCGAGGCGATGAGCCGCTCGCTCGAAGCCCTGTACGACCGCTTCGGCGTCGATACCGGCCCGGTCGATCCCCTGTCCCCGCCCGTGCAACGCCTGCTCGCGACGAGCCTCGACGGCTCGCTCTTCCGCGCGGAGATGATCCGCTTCGCCGACGAGATCGCGCAGCTGCGCCGCGGCCTCGAGCACGAACGCAGCGAATATGCGCGCGTCTCGGGCGAGATGAAGGACTGGATCGCCAAGCTCGAAGCCGACGTGGCGGCGCTCGGCGCACAGCTCGCGCGCGAGGTCGCCGAGCGGCACCAGGCCAACGACGCGCTCTTCGAGCAGCGCAACGAGAACCAGCGCACGCGCGAGGCGCTGCGCGAATGCGAGCGCGGCCTGCACGAGGCGCGCACGCAGTTCCAGCGCCTGCCGCGGATCGTGCAGCGTTGGCTGCGCAGGAAGCCGCGCGATGGCGGCGGTTGATCTCAGCATCGTCACGCACCAGCCGGAGATCGCGATGCTGCAGCGGCTCCTCGACAGCGTGGCCGAAGGCGCGGCGTACGAGCGCAACCTGCTCATCCTCGACAACAGCGCCGATGCCCGCGTGACGGAGAGCATCCGCCGCCTGCCGCAGCTCGGCAATCGCGCGTTCACGCGCGTGGACCTTTGCCGCAGCGACGCCAACGTGGGCTTCGGCCGCGGCCACAACGCGAACGCCGCCCGGGGATCGGCGCCGTTCCTCTTCGTGCTGAACCAGGATTGCGAGCTCGAGCCGGGCGTGCTCGATCGCGTGCTGGCGTCCGCGGAGATGGCGTGCAGCGACGTCGCGGCGTGGGAGCTGCGGCAGATCCCGTACGAGCACCCGAAAGGTTACGACCCGGTATCGCTCGAGACGCCGTGGACGAGCGGCGCGGCCACTCTCTTCCGGCGGGAGGCGTTCGAGGCCGTGGGCGGCTTCGAGCCGCGCATCTTCATGTACGGCGAGGATGTCGACCTTTCCTGGCGGCTGCGGGCGCGCGGCTGGCGGCTGCTCTACCAGCCGAAGCTCGGCTGCGTGCACCGCACCTATCGCGAGGCCGGCGAGGTGAAGCCGCTGCAGGTCTTCGGCGGCGTCGAGACGAACCTGTGCCTGCGCGCCCGCTTCGGCGGGAAGCTCGCGACGCTGCGGGGCCTCGCCATGCTGGGGGGCGAGATCCTCGCGCCCAACTCGTTTCCGGGGCGCCGCCGGGGGCTCGTTGCGGCGGGCCTGCGCTTCCTCGTGCGCTGGCCCTACTTCGCGCGCACCCGCGTGCCGCGCACCGCCGCCTTCCATCCCTTGTTCTCGGGCTGGAGCTACGAGCTGCGGCGCGAGGGGGCGTTCGTGCCGATGCGCTCGCATCGCGAGCGGCGTGCGCCGCCGCGGCCGCTCGTCTCCATCCTCGTGCGCACCGTCGACCGGCCGATGTGGCTGCGCGAAGCGCTCACCTCATGCGCCAACCAGACCTACGAGAACCTCGAGGTGATCGTGGTCGAGGACGGCCCCGACCGCTCGCGTGCGCTGGTGGACTCGTTTCGCGACCGGCTCGCCCTCCATTACGAAGCGACGGGACAGCGCGTCGGGCGTGCGCGCGCCGGAAACATCGCGCTCGCCCGCGCGCACGGTGAATGGCTCAACTTCCTCGACGACGACGACGTGCTCTTCGCCGACCATGTCGAGGTGCTCGTGGACGGCGTGCTCGCATCCCGCGGCGCGGGCGCCTACGCGCTCGCCTGGGAAACGCACACGGAAGTCGACCGGGCGCAGGAGCGCTATCGCGAGGTGCTGCACGTCACGCGGCACTTCGAGCCCTTTGACCGCCTCTCCCTGTGGCACCACAATTACCTGCCCATCCAGGCCGTGCTCTTCCATCGGCGCCTGTGGGAGCGCCACGGCGGCTTCGCCGAGGACATGGACCAGCTCGAGGACTGGAACCTCTGGACGCGCTACACCCTCGAGGACGATTTCGTGCTGATCCCCAAGACCACATCCAAGTACCGCGTGCCGACGGACCTGCGGCTCGCCGCCGAGCGCCAGGGCCTGCTCGATCGCGCCTACGCCGATGCGCTCGAGCGCCAGCGCCTCATGCAGGTGACCTTCTCGCCACGCGCCTTCAGCGAGATGGCCGAGGCTTATGCACGGCGGCAGACGGTGGTGATGGTGACGCGCGGCGACGTGCGGCGCTTCGTGGGGTCCCATCGCGTGATATCGCGCATCGCGTCGTACCGTCCGCTTGCCGGCCGCGTGCTGCGGCGCATGGGCTGGCTCAAGTGAGCGCGGATACGTCGCCGCCGGAGCTGCCCTTCACCGGCGAGCGGTTCATCCCCGGCACCCGCGGCGAGATCTGGATCGAGCATTGGCATCGCTATCACTTCGCCGCGCGCTGGTCGGCGGGCAAGCGCGTGCTCGACATCGCCTGCGGCGAGGGTTACGGCTCGGCGCTGCTCGCGCGGGGTGCGGCGCACGTGACCGGCGTGGACATCTCGCCCGACGCCGTGAAGCACGCGCGCCACGCCTACGCCGGCGTGGGCAACCTCGAGTTCCGCGAAGGCTCGTGCACGCGCATCCCGTTGCCGGATGCGAGCGTGGAGCTGGCCGTCTCGTTCGAGACGGTCGAGCACATCGAGGCGCAGGAGGGCTTCCTCGAGGAGCTCGCCCGCGTGCTCGTGCCCGGGGGCGTGCTGCTGCTCTCGTGTCCCAACAGGCTCGAGTACAGCGACAAGCGCGGCTTCGCCAACGAGTTCCACGTGCGCGAGCTCTACCGCGACGAGCTCGATGCGCTCGTGCGCAGCCGCTTTCCCCATGCGGACTGGTATGCGCAGCGCCCCACGTTCTATTCCCTCATCGCACCGGAGCGGCCCGCGCCCTGGGCGGGGCAGCTCGTCGAAGTCGACGAGGCGGACCCGGAAGACGCTTCGGCGAGCCTTTCCAGCCCGCTCTATTTCCTGGTCGCCGCGAGCCGGGAACCCGCTGCATTGGCGCCCGTGTCACCCGCGCTCTCGGTGCTGGCGGATCGCGATGACTGGGTCTACCGCGACTACGAGAAGGTGATGAAGGACCTGAACCACCACGCGGCGCTCAATCGCACGCTCGAGGCGCGCCTCGCCGAACGGGAATCGGAGCTCGCGCGCGAGCGCGGCGAGCGGGACCGCGAGCGCGCCGGTTATCGCAGCTGGCGCTGGTGGCTGCGCCTGCCGCTGCTGCGGATGGGCCTGCTCAAGTAGTCCCGATGGCCGCGCGCGCGGTCCGGGATGAGCAATGCGACACAGCCCGCCCCTCCCGCGCGCCCTATAATTGCGGGATGAATCCCCGGCTCGGGCTGCTCCATCCCTACCCCTTCGAACGGCTGCGCGTGCTCCTCGGCACGGTCAAGCCGCGCGCCGGCTTGCGTCCCATCAGCCTCGGCCTCGGCGAGCCGCAGCATCCGACGCCGCAGCTCGTGAAGGACGCCGTGGTCGCGAGCCTCGATGGCCTCTCCCGCTACCCCCTCACGGCGGGCATGCCGGAGCTGCGCCAGGCGATCGCGCAGTGGCTCGCACGCCGCCATGCGCTGCCCGCGCTCGATGCGGACAGGCAGGTGATCCCGGTCTCGGGCAGCAAGGAGGCGCTCTTCTCGATCGCCAACGCGATCCTCGATCCGGGCGAAAGCGATGCGCTCACGCTCTGCCCGAACCCGTTCTACCAGATCTACGAGGGCGCGACGCTGCTGGGCGGGGCGAAGCCCTATTACGTGAATGCGTCCGCACGCAACGGCCTGCGTCCCGATTGGGAGGCGGTTCCGGAATCGGTGTGGAAGCGCACGCGGCTCGTGTTCGCCTGCTCGCCCAACAATCCCAACGGCCGCGTGATGACGCGCGACGAATGGCGGCATCTCTTCGGGATGGCCGACCGCCACGGCTTCGTGATCGTCGCCGACGAGTGCTACAGCGAGCTCTACTTCGACGAGTCCTCGCCGCCGCTGGGTGCGCTGCGCGCCGCGCACGAGCTGGGGCGCGCGGACTTCGCCAACCTCGTCGTGCTCGGATCGCTTTCGAAGCGTTCCAGCGCGCCGGGGCTGCGCTCCGGATATGCCGCGGGCAACCGCGAGATCCTCGAGCGCTACATGCTCTACCGCACCTACGAGGGCGCCGCGCTCAGCAACACCATGCAGGCGGCTTCGATCGCCGCATGGAAGGACGAGGCGCACGTGGTGGAGAACCGCCGCATGTACCGCGAGAAATTCGCCACCTTCTACGAGCGCGTGAATCCCGTGCTGCCGCTCACCTGGCCGGACGCGGGTTTCTATTACTGGGTGCAGGTGCCCGGCGGCGACGACCTCGCCTTCACCCGCGACCTCTACGAGCAGGCCGGCATCACGGTGCTGCCCGGCAGCTACATCTCGCGCGAGGCGCAGGGCGAGAACCCGGGGCGCGGCTTCGTGCGCATGGCGCTGGTCTCGACGGTCGAAGAGGCGGGCGAGGCGGCGGATCGCATTGCGGAGTTTGCGCGAAATTGGGCCCCGGCCTTCGCCGGGGCGACGGCGAAATGAGCGGGGCGACGGCGAAGCGGGTCCGGGGCCTCCCGGGAGCGACCACGAATGAATGACATGACCACACCGCTGCAAACGCTGATCGAAGCCGCCTGGGAAAAGCGCACGGAGCTGTCGGCCTCGGCCGCCCCCGCCGATGTGAAGGACGCCGTCTCGCAGGTGCTCGCGCAGCTCGACGCGGGCAAGCTGCGCGTGGCCGAGAAGAAGGACGGCGACTGGGTCGTGCACCAGTGGGTGAAGAAGGCGGTGCTGCTGTCGTTCCGGCTGCGCGACAACGAGATCATGCAGGGCGGCTTCACGCATTACTACGACAAGGTCGATTCGAAGTTCGCCCGCTTCTCGCAGGCGGATTTCGCCGCCGGCGGCTATCGCGTGGTGCCGCCGGCCGCGGCCCGCCATGGCGCCTTCATCGCGAAGAACGTGGTGCTGATGCCCTCGTACGTGAACGTCGGCGCCTATGTCGACGAGGGCACGATGGTCGACACCTGGGCCACGGTCGGCTCGTGCGCGCAGATCGGCCGGAACGTGCACCTTTCCGGCGGCGTGGGCATCGGCGGCGTGCTGGAGCCGCTGCAGGCCAATCCCACGATCATCGAGGACAACTGCTTCATCGGCGCGCGCAGCGAGGTCGTCGAGGGCGTGATCGTCGGCGAGGGTTCCGTGGTGTCGATGGGCGTCTACATCGGCCAGAGCACCAAGATCTACAACCGCATGACGGGCGAGGTTTCCTACGGCCGCATCCCGCCGGGCTCCGTGGTCGTATCGGGCAACTTGCCCGGACATGACGGCCGGTATAGCCTCTATTGCGCGGTCATCATCAAGCAGGTGGACGCGAAGACGCGCGCCAAGACCGGCATCAACGAGCTGCTCCGGGGCGACTGAGACCGCCCCAGGCTCGCGAAGAGAAAGGCGCCAATGTTCATCGAGAAGCTGCTGAACCTGATGGCCGAGAAGAAGGCCTCGGACATCTTCATTTCCGCGGGCTCCCCCATCAGCATCAAGATCCAGGGCAACATCATGCCCGTCAATCCGCAGCCCATGGATGCGGAGACCACGAAGAAGATCTGCTACGAGATGCTCACGGCCCAGCAGGTGGAGGCCTTCGAGCGCGACCACGAGCTCAACTTCTCGAGGCCGATGAAGGGGCTGGGCAACTTCCGCGTGAACGTGTTCTACCAGAAGGGCGCGGTCTCGTCGGTCATCCGCTTCATCACTTCCGACATCCCGAAGATCGAGGATCTCAAGCTGCCCTCCGTGCTTTCCTCGCTGGTCATGGAAAAGCGCGGGCTGATACTCGTGGTCGGCGCCACCGGCTCGGGCAAGTCGACCACGCTCGCCGCGATGCTGGACTACCGCAACGCGGTGCAGGCGGGGCACATCCTCACGATCGAGGACCCCGTCGAGTTCGTGTTCACGCCGAAGAAATCGATCGTGAACCAGCGCGAAGTCGGCAACGACACGCACAGCTTCCACGATGCGCTGCGCAACGCCATGCGCCAGGCGCCGGACTGCATCCTCATCGGCGAGATCCGCGACCTCGAGACGATGCGCATGGCCCTCACGTATGCGCTCTCGGGCCACCTCTGCCTCGCCACGCTGCACGCGAACAACGCCTACCAGGCGATGAACCGCGTGATCAGCTTCTTCCCGCTCGAAGTGCGGCCGATGCTGCTGCAGGATCTCTCGGTCTCGCTGAAGGCCGTGATCTCGCAGCGCCTCATCAAGACCCTGGACGGCAAGCGCACCCCCGCCATGGAAGTGCTGCTCAACACGCGCAACATCCAGGAGCTCATCGAGAAGGGCGACATCGGCGAGATCAAGGAAGCGATGGAGAAGTCCATGTCGCCCGGCTCGCAGACCTTCGAGCAGGACCTCTTCCGCCTGGTGCGCACCGGCAAGATCACCGCCGACGAGGGCCTCGCCAACGCGGACTCCGCCACGAACCTGGGACTGCTGCTCGGCAACTCGGGCATGATGCCGGCCGCCGGCGAGCGCGTGAAGAAGGGC
>DATMJE010000328.1:0-50746 GCA_035553995.1 Usitatibacter sp.
TGCGGCGCTTTCGCGCCCTGCGAGCGCTCGCGAAGCGTGGACCACAGGTTGCGGAGGTAGCCGAGGTCAGCACGCAGCTCCTCTTCGCTTGCCGCCTCGGCGAGCGTGCGCAGGATGAAGCCGCCTTTCTCCTCCGGCGGCACCAGTTCCTTCAGCTTCTCGCGCAGCGCCGCGCGCCCGGCCTCGTCCTCGATGCGCTGCGAGATGCCGATGTGCGGGTCCTGCGGCAGGTAGACCAGCAACCGCCCCGCGATCGAGATCTGCGTCGACAGCCGCGCGCCCTTGCTGCCGATCGGGTCCTTGATCACCTGCACGAGCGCGGTCTGCCCCTCCGAGAGGATCTTCTCGATCGGCCGCTCAACGCCGGTGCCGTTGCGCGAGCCCCAGATGTCGGCCACGTGCAGGAACGCCGCGCGCGGCAGGCCGATCTCCACGAACGC
The DNA here is from genome assembly GCA_035553995.1 of Usitatibacter sp. GTDB lineage: Bacteria > Pseudomonadota > Gammaproteobacteria > Burkholderiales > Usitatibacteraceae > Usitatibacter. The sequence continues at coordinate 441 of DATMJE010000328.1, forward strand.
CGATTGCATGCCGGGCAGCACGCGGCAGACGCGGCCGAGGTAGATGTTGCCCACCAGCCCGCGGCTGGAATCGCGCTCCACGTGGATTTCCTGCACCGAGCCCTGCTCGGTCACCGCCACGCGCGTCTCCTGCGGCGTGACGTTGATCAGGATCTGCTCGTTCATTTCGCTGCTGGCGGCGCGGGCAAGGCTGGGAACACGGATGAACACAGATGAACACAGATAAAACCGCGTGGGGTATTCGTGTCCAACGCCGTGTCGGTGGAAGCTACGCGCACGAACGCCGCCTTGTGCTTTTATCTGTGTTCATCTGTGTTCATCTGTGTTCCATGACTTTCAGCCGCACTAGGGCGCATACATCCCGAACTTGCGCAGCAAATTCGCGGTCTCGAAAAGCGGCAGGCCCATCACCCCGGAGTAGCTCCCCTCGATGCGCTCGATGAAAGCCCCGGCGCGTCCCTGGATGCCGTAGGCACCGGCCTTGTCGAACGATTCACCGGACATCACGTACGCCTGGATGCGCGCCTCGTCGATCACGCCGAAGGTCACCAGCGATTCGCTGAAGGCGATCTCGAAGCGCGATTCGTACTGCATCGCCACCGCTGTCACCACGCGGTGCTGGGTGCCCGACAGGATGCCGAGGATGCGCGCCGCGTCGTCGCGGTCCGTGGGCTTGCCGAGGATCTCGCCCGCGACGGCCACGGTGGTGTCGGCGGCGAGGACCGGCTTGCGTTGCAGGCCGCGGCGCATCACCACGCGCTGCCACGCGGCCTCGGCCTTGAGCTGCGTGACGCGGCGCACGTAATCGTCCGGCTGCTCGCCGGGCTTCACGGCCTCGTCGGTGTCGGCGTCGGCGCGGGAACCCTCACGAAACAGCAACGGCTCGAACTTGACCCCGATCTGGTTCAGCAGCTCCCGGCGTCGCGGGCTCCTCGAAGCGAGGTAGATCATCGTCCTCCCTGTTCATGCTTTCTTCGGCGCGAGCGTCCTGATCCTCTCCATGATCGCCTGCGCACATTCACGCGGCCTGGTCTCGATCGCGAAATGCGGCCCGGGCAGCCGCACGACCTGCGCATTGTGACAGACCGACTCCAAATGGTCGCGCGCCGCGGGCCCGACCACCTCGTCGCCTTCGAACTGGACCACCACGATGGGCACGTGCATGCGGCCGAGGATCGGCCCCACGTCCTCCTCGGCGATGAGCCGCAGGCGCTCGGCAACCACCTCGTTGCGCAGCGCCGACAACGACCGCGTGAAGCCGTTCGACCACTTGGCGCGCAGCGGGTCGCGCGAGGCCAGCGCGAACGGCACCGTGAGCCGGGGCGCCAGCTTCACCAGTCCGGGCATGGCGGCACCGAGCCCCGCCGCGACGCTCACCGGATTGCGCGCGAACGCGGCGCAAAGCACCACGCCGCGCACACGGGAATCGAGCGCGGCCCAGCGCGCGGCGATGAGGCCGCCGAACGACTCCCCGATGAGGACCGGCTTCCAGTCCACGGGCACGTGCGCCATCGCGTGCGTGCGGTAGGCGTCCAGCGTTCCCAGCGGATGGTTCGGGTAGCTCACGCCCATCACCGCGTGCTGCTGGCCGAGCAGGTCCATGAAGTCGCGGCGCAGCGGCGCGTCGCCGTCGAAGCCGGGCAGGAAGACGATCGGGGCGTTCTTCATTCGCGATGATAGGGATGGCGCGCGAGGATCGACCACGCCCGGTAGAGCTGCTCGGCGAGCAGCACGCGCACCAATCCGTGGGGCAAGGTGAGCGCGGAGAGCGCCACCAGCTTCTGCGCGCGCTCGCGCAACGCGTCCGAGTGGCCGTCCGCGCCGCCGATGGCGAAGGCGGGATGGCTGCCGTCGCGCATCCATTGCGACAGCATCACCGACAGCCCCTGCGTGGTCACGGCCTTGCCGCGCTCGTCCAGTGCCAGCAGCGTGGCGCCCGCGGGCAGGGCCTGCATCACGCGCTCGCTCTCGGCCACCTTCGCGCGCTCCACGTCGCGGCCGCCGCCGCGTTCCTCGGGCTTCAGCTCCACGAGCTCCACGCGGATCTCCGGCGGCATGCGGCGCGTGTATTCCTGGAACCCTTCCTGGATCCAGGCCGGCATCTTGTGTCCCACCGACAGGATCGTCACCCGCACGGAAGGGCTATGCAGCCTTGCGCGAGGTGCTCGCGCGCTTCTTGCGGGGCACCGGGGTTGCCGCCGGCGCGGCGGCAGCCTTCTTGCGCGCCGGAGCCTTGCGCCGCGGTGTCCCGGCATCCACGGGGAGGCTCGAGTTCACCACCTTGTCGAACTTGCCCTCGCCCCACAGCTCCTCGAGGTTGTAGAAATCGCGCACCGCGGGCTGCATCACGTGGGCCACGATGTCGCCCGCGTCCACCAGGATCCACTCGCCGGACTCCTCGCCTTCGGTGCCCACGATGGCGGAGCCCGCTTCCTTCAGCTTGTCGCGTACGTGGCGGGCAAGCGCCTTGGTCTGGCGGCCCGAATCCGCGCTGGCGAGGATGATCCAGTCGAAGATGGGGGTGACCTTGCGCACGTCGATCGCGAGGATGTCGTGGGCCTTGATGTCCTCGAGCGCGGCGATCACGAGCTTTTTCTTGGCGGAAGTGGTGGGCGTCTTCTTCATCTGGGTGTGGCTTCGGCGGCGCGCCGGGGTTCCGGGGCGTGCGCATAAAGGTTGTGGGTGCGGATGTAGTCGACCACCGGGTCGGGCGTGAGGTAGCGGATGGCGGCGCGCGCGCCGGCGAGCGCCCGGATGGCCGTGGACGAGATGTCGAGCTCGGTCATGCGAAATGCCATCACCTTGCCCGCGGGCGCACCGAGCACGTCGCGGACCTCGGTGGTGACGCGGGCCCTCGCCTCCGGCGGAAATGCGTCGACGCCCCGGCCGAGCCACGCGGCGTCGTGCGGGCGGACGGCGACACCGAAATGCGCGAGCTCGAACACTTCCGTCCAGCGATGCCACGTGTCGATCTTCGCGAAGGCGTCGGTGCCGGTGAGGAACACGATCGGCGTCTCGGGCCCGCGCTCGCGGCGGATCTCGGTGAGCGTGTCGTAGGTATACGTGGGGCCGGAACGGTGCAGCTCGCGTTCGTCGATCTCGAAACGCGCATCGTGCTCGACGGCAAGCCTCAGCATCGCGAGGCGCTGCCCGGCGGTCGCATGGGCGTCGCGCCCGCGGTGGTAGGGGACACCGTTGGGCAGGAAGACCACGCGCTCGAGGCCGAACGCTTCCGCGAGCTCGGTGGCGAGCCGCAGGTGCGCGAAATGGACCGGGTCGAAGGTGCCGCCGAAAAGCCCGATCGCCGGGCGTTGCGTCCTGCCGGCACCTTCCCCGGGCACGTCAACCGCGTACGTGCCCGTCCCCGAGCACGACCCACTTCTGCGACGTGAGGCCCTCGAGGCCGACGGGCCCGCGCGCGTGGAGCTTGTTGGTGGAGATGCCGATCTCGGCGCCGAGCCCGTACTCGAAGCCGTCGGCGAAGCGCGTCGACGCGTTCACCATCACCGAGCTCGAGTCCACCTCGCGCAGGAAGCGGCGCGCGCGGCTCCAGTCCTCGGTGACGATGGCATCGGTGTGCTGCGAACCGTACTCGGCGATGTGCGCGATGGCCCGGTCGATGCCGGGCACCGTCGCGATCGAGACGATGGGCGCCAGCCACTCGGTGCGGAAGTCCTCGTCGGTGGCCTCCTTCGCGGCGATGCCGGCGCCTTCGAGGATGGCGCGCGCTTCGGCGGAGCAGCGCATCTCCACGCCCTTCTGCGCATAGATGGCGCCGATGCGCGGCAGCACCTCGGCCGCGATCGCCTGCGCCACGAGCAGCGTCTCCATGGTGTTGCAGGTGCCGTAGCGTTGCGTCTTCGCGTTGTCGGCGATGGCGACGGCCTTCGCGACATCGGCGCGATCGTCGATGTACACGTGGCAGATGCCGTCGAGATGCTTGATCACCGGCACGCGCGCATCGCGCGCCACGCGCTCGATGAGCGACTTGCCGCCGCGCGGCACGATGGCATCGACGTATTTCTCGAGCGCCACCAGCTCGCTCACCACCATCCGATCGGTGGTCGTGACCAGCTGCACCGCATCTTCCGGAAGTCCCGCCGCCTTGAGCCCCTGCGCGAGGCACGCGGCGATGGCCTGGTTCGAATGGATGGCTTCGCTGCCGCCGCGCAGGATGCACGCGTTGCCGGACTTGATGCACAGCCCGCCCGCATCCGCGGTCACGTTGGGGCGCGATTCGTAGATGATGCCGATCACGCCGAGCGGTACGCGCATGCGGCCCACCTGGATGCCCGAGGGACGCTCCGCGAGGCCGTTCACCTCGCCCACCGGGTCGGGCAGCTTCGCGATCTGCCGCAGGCCCTCGGCCATGCTCTCGATCGCCTTCGCGGTGAGGGTGAGGCGGTCGATGAAGGCGTCGTCGGAGCCTTCGGCGCGCGCGCCCTTCACGTCGATCGCATTGGCGGCGAGGATGCCCTTTTCCCGGTCCACGAGGAGGTCGGCAGCGCACTCGAGCGCGCGGTTCTTGGTGCCGGTCGAGGCCCGCGCCAGGGCGCGCCCTGCGGCGCGCGCCCGCTCGCCCATGGCGAGCACGAGAATGCGGATATCGGCGTTGGCGTTGAGATCGTTCGGCGGCATTGTTCGGTTCGTATTGGCGGATCCCGCTAGGCGGGAATGACGGCATCTTCCAGAAACGGCCGGCCCGCGAGTCCCATCGCCAGGTCCACGACGCCGGCCCACGGATCGCCCGTTTCTACGCCTTTAATCATGCGGTCGATCCGGTGGGCTCGCAAGAGCTGCCGGTCGAAGCTGGCTGCGGTATGTCGTCGCGCGGCCTGCTGCACCGCGGCGCTCCGGTCGGGAGCCATGTAGCGGCGCGGGCGCTGGCCGGCGGCGACGGTCATCATGAGGCGCAGCTCCTCGGTGAGCTGCCAGAGCAGCAGCGGCAGCGGCTCGCCCTCGGCCTCGAGGCACTCGACCACGCGCGCGATGCGGCGGGCATCGCCCGAATGGATCGCCTCCAGGAGCTGGTCGCGATCGAAGCGCGAGACGTTCGTGACGCCTTCGCGGATCGCCTCCAGCGAGATCTCGCCCGCGGGAAGCAGCAGCGCCAGCTTCTCCACCTCCTGCTTCGCGGCGAGCAGGTTCCCCTCGACGCGGTCGGCCAGCCATTCGAGCGTTTCCACCGACGCCTTCTGCCCCTGGCGCGAGAGCCGTTCGGCGAGCCACTGCGGCAGCTCGTCGCGGGACACGGGCTTTGCCTCTACCAGCACGCCTGCCGCGTCCAGCGCGTTGAACCAGTTGGCCTTCTGCTGCTGCCATTCGAGCTCCGGCAGCAGCACCAGCGTTACATCGTCGGGCGGCAGCTTCGCGCACCACGCCTCGATCGCACGGCCGCCCTCGGCGCCGGGCTTGCCGGTCGGGATGCGGATCTCCATCAGGCGGCGCGTGGCGAAAAGCGAGAGGTTCGCGGCGCTCGCGCCCAGCCGCGACCAGTCGGCGCCCGGCTCGGCGAAGAACACCTCGCGCTCGCTGCAGCCGGACTTGCGCGCCGCGTCGCGGATGCGATCGGCCGCTTCGAGGGCCAGCAGCGCTTCGGGCCCGTGGACGGCGTAGAGCGGCGCAAGTCCCTTCCTGAGCTGCGCGTCGAGTTGCCGGACCGCGATCTTCATCGCGTCACATCTCGCGCCGCGCGGCGCTCGCGACGTGGCGCAGGATGCGGCCCGCGAGCTCCTGCTGCATCTCCGTGAAGAGAAGCTGTTCCTCGGCTTCCTTCGCGATCGGCGCCGAGGCGCTGTAGGTGATGAGCCGCTTCGCGGTCGCTTCCGTGGGCGCGATCACAGGGATTTCCCGCCCGGGAACGGTCAGCTCGTAACGCACGACGAGGTGCAGCTCGAATTCGTAGACGGTGCCGGTCGCGGTGATGGTGGCGACGGACTTGTCGCGCGTCTCCTGCAGCACGCGCAGTTGCGCATCGGCTCCCTTCGCGTCGGTGATCATATGCGTGGGTTCGGTTACGAGCGTGCGGCGCATCTCCGCGGCCACCTGCGATCCACCGACCGAATTCACCGCGAGCGTCCTGATGCCGAGTTGCGGATTGCCGCGCAGCTCGAAGCCGCAGCCCGCGAGCAGGGAAGCGAGCAGGAAAACCTGGATCCCGGCCCAGAGCCGCGTTGCGGCGGCCGGGATGACGCGTTCGCTTCGCGTTGCGGCGGCCGGGATGACGCTTCTTCCGTCGCACCGGCGAAGGCCGGTGCCCGATTTCCTAGACAACGACATTCACCAGCCGGCCCGGCACCACCACCACCTTCTTCGGCTTCTGTCCCGCGACGAACTTGGCCACCGTCTCGTCGCGCAGCGCGAAGGCTTCGATCTGCTCGCGGGTGGCGTTCGCGGGGACATGCACATGCCCGCGCAGCTTGCCGTTCACCTGCACGACGAGCTGGATGGAATCCTGCACGAGGGCTGTCGCGTCCACCGCGGGCCACGGCTGGTCGAGGAGGCGCGTGCCGGGACGCAGCGCCTGCCACAGCGCCGTCGCGATGTGCGGCACGATGGGCGCCAGCAGCAGCACCGAATCCTCGAGCACTTCCTGCGCGACGGCGCGCGCGACGGGGCTGCGGTCCTTCATGTCGAGGTAGAGGTTCAGCAGCTCGCGCACCGCCGCGATCGCGGTGTTGAACTGCAGGCGCCGGCCGTAATCGTCGGCCACCTTCTCGATGGTCCTGTGCAGCTTGAAGCGCAGCTCGCGCAGCTCCGTCGTGAGCTCGCCACCGGTATAGCGCTCCGCGCGTCCTTCCTCCAGATGCGCGTGCACCATGGCCCAGAGGCGCTTGAGGAACCGGAACGAGCCCTCGACGCTCTCGTCGGACCAGAGCACCGTATCCGTGGGCGGGTTCGCCTGCATCACGTAGAAGCGCGCGGTATCGGCGCCGTACTTCTCGATCATGTCCTGCGGATCGATGCCGTTGCGCTTCGACTTGGACATGGTGCCGATGCCGTCGTAATCGATCGCGCTGCCATCGCGCTTGAGCTTGGCACCGGTGATGTGGCCCTCGGCATCGATGATGGTCTCCACCTCGTCGGGCGCGAAATACTCGATGCCGCCCTTCGCCGTGCGCCGCGAGAAGATGTGGTTCAGCACCATGCCCTGCGTGAGCAGGTTGGTGAATGGCTCGTCGATCCTGATGAGGCCCAGGTCGCGCATGGCCTTGGTCCAGAAGCGCGCGTAGAGCAGGTGCAGGATCGCGTGCTCGATGCCGCCGATGTACTGGTCCATCGGCATCCAGTACTGCGCGCGGGCGTCCACCATGGTGGGCGCATCCGGGCAGGTGTAGCGCATGTAGTACCACGACGAATCGACGAACGTGTCCATCGTGTCCGTGTCGCGGCGCGCATCGCCGCCGCACTTCGGGCACTTGCACTGGTAGAAGGACGGCGTCTTCGCGAGCGGGCTGCCGCTGCCGTCGGGCACGAGGTCCTCGGGCAGCACGACCGGAAGCTCGCCATCGGGCACCGGCACATCGCCGCACGTGGGACAGATCACCATGGGGATGGGCGTGCCCCAGTAGCGCTGGCGGGAGATGCCCCAATCGCGCAGGCGGTACTGGACGCGGCGCGTGCCCAGGCCAAGAGCCTCGAGATCGCGCGCGACCGCATCGATGGCCGCTTCCTGCTCGAGCCCGTCGTACTTGCCCGACTGCACGTTGCGCCCGGGAGCCGCGTACCACTCCTGCCACGCGTCGGTCGAATAAGGTTCCCCCTCGACGTCGATCACCTGCTTGATCCCGAGGCCGTATTTCTTCGCGAAGGCGAAGTCGCGCTCGTCGTGGCCCGGCACGGCCATCACCGCGCCCTCGCCGTAGCTCATCAGCACGTAATTGCCGACCCAGACCTCGATCTTCTCGTTGGTGAACGGATGGAGCACGTACATGCCGGTGGGCATGCCCTTCTTCTCCATCGTCGCGAGCTCGGCTTCCTGCACGCCGCCGCGCTTGCACTCCTCGATGAAGGCCGCGAGCTGCGGATTGCCTTTCGCCGCTTCGGTCGCGACCGGATGCTCGGCGGCGACGGCGGCGAAGGTGATGCCCATGATCGTATCGGCGCGCGTCGTGAAGACCTTGACGCCGGCTTTGTCATCCTTCATCCGGCGTGCGGTCTCGGGCGCATAGGGCAGCGTGAACTCGATGCCCTCGCTGCGGCCGATCCAGTTGCGCTGCATCTGCTTCACCTGCTCCGGCCAGCCGAGGCCGTCGAGCGAATCGAGCAGCTCGTCCGCGTACTGCGTGATCCGCATGTACCACATCGGGATCTCGCGCTTCTCCACCAGCGCGCCGGTGCGCCAGCCGCGGCCGTCGATGACCTGCTCGTTCGCGAGCACCGTCATGTCCACCGGATCCCAGTTCACGAGGCCGGTCTTCTTGTAGACGATGCCCTTCTCCCACAGGCGCAGGAAGAACCACTGGTTCCAGCGGTAATAGGACGGATCGCAGGTGGCGACCTCGCGCGACCAGTCGATGGCCCAGCCCATCGACTGGCACTGCTTCTTCATGTACGCGATGTTCTCGCGCGTCCATTTGCCGGGCGCCACCTTGTTCGCCATCGCGGCGTTTTCCGCGGGCAGGCCGAACGCATCCCAGCCCATGGGGAAGAGCACGTTCATGCCCTTCATGCGCAGGAAGTGGTAGAGCGCGTCGTTGATGGTGTAGTTGCGCACGTGCCCCATGTGCAGCTTGCCGCTGGGATAGGGCAGCATCGATACGCAGAAATACTTAGGCTTCGCGGATGCGTCCGGCGCGGCGAAGGCGCGGCTCTCCGCCCACTCGCGCTGGACCTCGGGCTCGATCGAGCGCGGGTGATATTGGCTTTCCATCGTTGAATTATATCAGCCGCGCCCTTCCAAACCCTTGATTTGGCGTGCAGTTGCGCGGCGGTTTGAGGCGTGGCGGCGCTTGGCTGGAATCGCGTCGCCGGCACATTTCCGGCGCCACCTTGAGCCTGGCCAGCCCAAAAACGTTGATTTCGCGTGCAGTTGCGGGTGCCGCTGCCGGTTGGCCGCCGAGAACGGATCTGCGTGGGCCAAAAAAAGAGGGCGCCCCTCTAGAAGCGCCCTTCAACTGTCTGCCCCAACTGCAATGTCTCGCCAAAGGCGGGACCATTCGTGTGACTCGGCGCGCCGGAACAAAGTTCCTGCGCCCCGGGGCCGGCTAGAACGGCCCGATGGCCGCGGCCCGTTCGATCAGCGCGCGCTGGTCCTCATCGGAAAGGCGCTTGCGCCAATACACCATCAGGTGCTCGACGCCGGTGTCGACGAAGCCCGTGCGCAGGTCCGCCTGGCGCGCGCGGGGCTCGCCCACATGGCCGAAGGCGGCGGGGCTGTCGCCCAGCATGGTGAAGCTCTCGCGCGTGACGATGGTGGCGAGCCCGCCCTCATCACGCACCTGCTCGAAGAGCCAGCGCGGCATGCGGCGGTAGGCGGCCGCGTCCACGCACATGCCGCCCGTGAGGTAGATCTGTTCGTGCGGATTCTGGTGCACGTAGGCGACCACCTTCGGCGCGGTGTCGGCCTCTTCACGAGGCGGTGAATACACCAGCACGAAATGCCGCCGATACGTCGGGACGTCGTGCCCGAAGCTGCGCCGGAAGAGCTCGCCCGCGACCACGCGCGCATCGTTCACTTCCCAGGTGTGCAGGTGGTCGCGCCAGTTGCGGGTTGGTGCGGGCGCTGCCGCGGTTGGCGTTGCGGGCGCCTCGTCCGTGAAAAGCCGCGCGAAGAACGAGCGCTTGCGCGGAAGGGCGCCGGCATCGCGCAACAATGCCTCGAGATCACCGTGGTCCTTCCAGTCGTGGCCGAAGACGAAGCGCGGGATGCGCCAGCGCGAAGTCGCCGTCGTCACTACGCCGTTGCCGTCATGTGCGGTGAATGCCGCGACGATGCCGTGGCGCGGCCCGTGCTGCGGCAGCCACTCGCGCGCGAGGAAATCGTTGGCGGGCCCATAGGGATAGGCGAACAGCACGTCACCGGGACGCGCCCGCAGCTCACGCAGCACGCGCGCGGCCTGCCCGATCTCGAGCTCGGCTTCGGTCGGCTCGCGCACGTCGAAGGCGCCGCGCGGCGCATCGGTCGCCGTGCGCTCGAGCGACTCATGGTTGTGATCCCAGCCGTGGCTCTCGATCGCCATGAGGCCCGTGGCCTCGGCGGCGGACCACCAGTCGTGGTTCCACCAGCCGCAGCCGATCATGCAGGTGCGGTCCAGCGCCGTTCGTGCTTCGGGCGACACGATGGCGAAGCTCGTCGCGTGCAGGCGCGGTTGTGCGGACGCCCCATGGCGCGCACGGAAATCACCGAGGATCCTTGCAATGCCGCGCTGCGGCCCCCATGTCGGATGAGGCAGGTCATGGAAATCGAAGTCGCTGCCGTCGTCGAGCGAAAGCCCGACGCAACCCTGCAGGAGCCCGAGCGTGCCTTCGACGAGCGCCTGCGCGATCGCGGCGAGCGGCACGATGCGCAGCCCCATTGCGTGCAGCGTCTCGAGATCGCGCGCGAAGGCGACGTGGTCGTTCGACGGGTAATCGTTGCCGTCCACGCGCTGCGCATGCCAGGTGAGGACCGGCACCCGGCCCGTGGACTTCATCGTTCGAGAATCTCCCGCGGAATGTTTCGATTGTATCGGCCCCTCCGGGGCCTCGCCGGCATGAAATAATCGAGGCCTGCTTTCCGCATCCCTCCCATGTCAGATCTCTCCACCGGACTCAATCCCGAGCAGCTCAAGGCCGTCACCCTGCCGCGCCAGTGCGCCCTCATCCTCGCGGGCGCGGGCAGCGGCAAGACGCGAGTGCTCACCACGCGTATCGCCCACCTCGTCCAGACGGGGCAGGCGAGCCCCGCCGGCATCCTCGCGGTGACCTTCACCAACAAGGCCGCGCGCGAGATGCTCACGCGGCTGTCGGCCATGCTGCCGATCAACACGCGCGGCATGTGGATCGGCACTTTCCACGGGCTCTGCAACCGGCTGCTGCGCACGCATTACCGCGAGGCCGAGCTGCCGCAGCTCTTCCAGATCCTCGATTCGGGCGACCAGCAGTCGCTCATCAAGCGGCTGGCGAAGGCGCAGGGCCTCGACGAGGAAAAATTTCCGCCGCGGCAACTGCAGAACTTCATCAACAACTGCAAGGAAGCGGGCCAGCGCGCCAATGCCGTGGAGGCTGGCGACGAGTTCACGCGCCGCATGGTGGCCTTCTACGCCGATTACGACGCGCAGTGCCGCCGCGAGGGGGTGGTCGACTTTGCCGAGCTGCTGCTGCGCGTCTTCGAGCTGCTCACACGCAACCTCAATCTGCTCCAGCACTACCAGCAGCGCTTCCGCTACATCCTCGTCGACGAGTTCCAGGACACCAACAAGCTCCAGTACAAGTGGATCAAGCTGCTGGCGGGCACGAACGGCTGCGTCTTCGCCGTGGGCGACGACGACCAGTGCCTCCTCGAGGGCACGCTCGTCACCATGGCCGACGGCTCGCAAAAACCGATCGAGGACGTGCGCCGCGGCGATCGCGTGCTTTCCTGCCACGGCAGCGGGCTCTTTCGCGCGGCGGAGGTCGTCGATACGCATTCGAGCTTCGCGCGCGACGGGCTGATCGAGATCCGCACGTCTTCGGGAAGGCGCCTGGTGAGCACGCCGGGGCACACGCATTTCGCCGAGCGCCAGCGTGCGGCGCCGGCGGCCGCGAATGTCACGGTCTCGCTCTGCGCGGATAACGAAGCCGGGCGCGTGATCCATTCGGTGATGGCGGAGAGCCGTGCCGGGGAGTTCGCGAGCTATGCCGATGCGATGCGGCTTGCCGAAAGCCTGGTCGCATCGGCTCGCGGCGAGGGTGTGCGCCAGGTCGCGAACTGGAACGGCCACTTCTTCGATTTCGTGCCCGGCATCCAGCTCGAGGCCGGCATGGCGATGATGGCGCGCGACGGCTCCATCGATCGCGTGGTCTCGGTGCGGCGGCTGGCCGGCGCGCGCCGGCGCGTGCACGACATCGACGTCTTCCCCACGCACAACTACATCGCCGGGGGCCTCGTCACGCACAACTCGATCTACCGCTTCCGCGGCGCGGAAGTGGGCAACATGAACGAGTTCGTGCGCGATTTCGGCGTGACGGAGGTGATCAAGCTCGAGCAGAACTATCGCTCGCACGGCAACATCCTCGATGCCGCCAACGCGATCATCGCGCAGAACAAGGCGCGGCTGGGCAAGAACCTCTGGACCTCCGAAGGCAAGGGCGAGCCGCTGCGCATCTACGCCGCCGCCAACGACGAGGAGGAAGCGCGCTTCATCGTGGACGAGGTGCGCGCGCTGCATCGCGAGGGCATGAACCTCTCCGACATGGCGCTCCTCTACCGCTCGAACGCGCAGTCGCGCATCCTCGAGCATTCCCTCTTCCGCGCCGGCATCGCGTACAAGGTCTACGGCGGCCTGCGCTTCTTCGAGCGGCAGGAGGTGAAGCACGCGCTCGCCTACCTGCGACTCGCCGCCAATGCCGATGACGACACGGCCTTCTCGCGCGTGGTGAACTTCCCGCCGCGGGGCATCGGCGCGCGTTCCGTGGAGCAGCTGCAGGAAGCGAGCGAGCGCGGCATGGGAAGCCTCATGCACGCGGCGAAGAATGGCGTCGTGACCGGCCGCAGCGGCACCGCGCTCGCGCAGTTCGTGGCGACGATCGAGTCGATCCGCGAGTCGGCGAAGAAGCTCACGCTGCCGGAGCTGATCACCGAGATCCTCGAGCGCAGCAACCTGCGCCAGCACTACGCCGCGGAAAAGGATGGGCAGGACCGCATCGAGAACCTCGACGAGCTCGTGAACGCGGCCACACTCTTCGCCGAGGATTTCGAGCACGGGCTCGAGCCCGCGGGTGAAGCGCAGGAGGACGTCGAGATCGTGGCGCAGACGCCCGAGGAGCAGATCCTCGCGGCATTCCTGTCCCACGCGAGCCTCGAGGCCGGCGAGCGCGAGGCCGCGGCCGGCCAGGATGCGCTGCAGCTCATGACGGTGCACTCCGCGAAGGGCCTCGAGTTCCACGCCGTCTTCATCTCGGGGCTGGAGGAAGGGCTCTTCCCGCACGAGAACAGCATGCTCGAGGACGGCGGCATCGAGGAGGAGCGGCGGCTCATGTACGTCGCGATCACGCGGGCCCGCAAGCGCCTCTACGTGAGCTATGCCGGCTGCCGCATGCTGCATGGCCAGCCGCGCTACGGGATCGTGTCGCGCTTCATCGAGGAGATCCCGCCCGCGCTGTGCAAGTGGATCGTGCTGCCGGAGAAGCAGTTCGAGAATCGCCGCGCGCCGTCGGCCGGCGGCTATGGCGGCTGGGGCGGGCGCGGCAACCATGACGGCAGCGGCTGGAGCTCCGGCGGCGGGCGCGCCCCGCAGGCCGATGCCGACCGCTACCGCAGCGCCCCCGTGCGCGCGCCCTTCGAGACCCAGCGCCCGGACGAGCTGCCCTTCGCCATCGGCCAGAACGTGCGCCACGCCCGCTTCGGCGACGGCGTCGTCATCAACTGCGAGGGCCGCGGCCTCGATGCGCGCGTGCAGGTGCGCTTCGCACGCGAGGGCACCAAGTGGCTGGCGCTGCAGTATGCGAAGTTGACGGCGGTATAAGGGGCGCAAGGCGAAGGGTCAGGGCGCAAGGCTCAAGGCGCAAGGCTCAGGACCTCAGCGCGGGCACCATCGATGCCCACCGCATTTTCTTGCGCCTTGGGCCTTGAGCCTTCTCTTAACCCGGCGGCTGGTGGTCGAAGACGTCGCGGTAGCTGGTGTACGTGCTGATGACCAGCACCGGCAGCAGCACGAAGAGGCCGAGGCCGAAGGGCAGCCAGGCGAGGATCATCAGCAGCATGAGGATGACGCCGTAGACCGCCATCGCGCCCGCGTTGGAAAGCGCGGCATACACGCTCCAGCGGATGGCATGCGAGGCGGGCATGCCGTGGAAGACGATGAGCGGCGGGGCGAACCATAGTGCCGCGCTCGCGAACGTGGTGACGGCGAGCCCGGCGAGCAGCACCCAGCGGCTGTCGCGCAGCATCTCGGCATAGGCGTACAGGTCGAGGTCACGGTCCGCGGGCCACGACGGCAGGCCCAGCGCGCGCATGAGGAACACGCTCGCGAGCTGCGCCAGCATCATCAGGAAGCCGATGTTGAAGAGCGGCCGGAAGCTGCGCCGGAACGCGCTGAACAGGTCGCCCATCGCCACCCGCTCGCCCGCCGTGTGCTTGTACGCGGCGATGGCGAAGCTGCCGAAGAACACGGGCTGCAGCAGGTTCGCCGTGACGAGCCCCACCAGCGGCACGAACAGCAGCATGAGCCAGATGATCGCCCAGCCGACGCAAAGCGCGATCCAGTTGAGCGGCTGCTCGCGGAAGATCGCGAACGCCTCGCCCAGCCATGCCGCGCCGCGCCGCGCGGGGACGTCGGCGACCTGCAATGCCTCATCCATCAGCGCGCGCCGTCCGCGCTCACGAGAGCGTGTCCGCCATCTCGCGGGCGTGCGCGATGTGGTGCTCGAGCAGCCTCTGCGAGAAGGCGTGGTCCTTCTCGATCGTCATGTGCGAATCGCGGGGGAAGTGGTTGTAGCCGAGCCGTCCCAGCCACGTGCGCAGCGCCGCGCGCCGCAGCATCACCGGCCAGAGCTCGCGCTCCAGCGGCTCGAGCGGGCGCCGCTCGTGGTAGCCGCGCAGGAACGCGTGGGCGCGCGCATGGTCGAGCGTGGCATCGGGATTCACGCACCAGTCGTTCACGGCGATCGCCAGGTCGTAGAGGAGGACGTCGTCGCACGCGAAGTAGAAATCGATCACGCCGCCGTTGCCCTCGTCGTCCCACAGCACGTTGTCGTGGAAGAGGTCGCCATGGATGATCCCCACGGGCAGGACGTGGTCGTCGTACATCGCCTGGTAGCGGTTCTCGGAGGCGATGAGGTCGTTCTCGTGGCGCGAGAGCCGGGGTGCCAGCTTCTGCGCGAACGATTCGCGCCATTCACGCCCGCGCCAGTTGTCGAGGGAAGCGTCGTATTCGACGCCCGCCACGTGGATCGCGGCGAGGATCTCGCCCACGGCGCGGCAATCGTCGAGCGAGGGCCGTGGCCGCGGTGCACCCGGGAGCCGTGTGACGATGCACGCGGGCTTGCCGTTCAGCTCGCCGAGCAGCTCGCCATTGTCCATGCGCATCGGCGCGGGGCAGGTCACCTCGTGATGCGCGAGGTGGTCCATCAGGCCCACGTAGAAGGGCAGGTCCTCGCGCGGGATGTGCTCGAAGAGCGTGAGCACGTACTCGCCCGTCGTCGTGGTGAGGAAGTAGTTGGTGTTCTCGACGCCCTGCGCGATGCCTTCGAGCGACTCGATCTCGCCGAGGGTGTAGTGCTGCAGGAACGCGCTGGCCTCGTCGCGCGAGACGGGGGTGAATACCGACATCTAGTCCTGTTGGCGGGTCAGAATTCCCAGAGCGTCCACTGCGGCACGCGCAGCCTGTCGAGGGTGTAGTCCTGCCGCGTGTAGGTGCCGTCGCCCTGGTCGTGCATCACGACGTACGGCACGCCGCGGCGGGGCGTGACACGTTCCATGATGAGGCGGCCGTTCACGCGGTACTCCTGCACGGTTTGCCCCGCTTCATCGGTGCGCGTCGTGACCTGCGGCTCGATCGACGGATCCTGCTCGACGATCGGCGGCGGCGGCGCCGGCTCGTCCAGGGGCATGGTGCCCGGCGGACGGGGACGGGCGGCCGACTGCGCGCTGGCATCGAGCGCGAGCACGGCGAGGAAGGCGGCAGCGAGTAGGCGCATGGCGGGCCTCATGGGGCGAAGTGTACCGTTAGAACGCCGCGTTCGCCTTGTCGTTCGGCCGCCGGTGCGTGGCGCGATGCCGATTCTTGCGTAGGCGCAATCTTGCGCCGAATACCACGGCGCGAGGCTGCGCCCGACACTAGAGCGCGAGCTCCGCCTCGCGCTCCTGCAGGCTCGGCTCGAAGCCGCGCGAGTGGTAGTGGTCGAAGATCGCATCCACCACCTTCTGCGGATCGTCGATCACCTGCATCAGCTCCGGGTCGTCGACGCCCACCATGCCGTCGGGCACGAGCTGGTTGCGGATCCAGTCGAGCAGTCCCGACCAGAACTTCGAGTTCACGAGGATGATCGGCACGCGGCGGATCTTGCCCGTCTGCACCAGCGTGAGGACCTCCATCAGCTCGTCCATCGTGCCGTAGCCGCCCGGCATCATCACGAACGCGACGGAGAGCTTCACGAACATCACCTTGCGCGCGAAGAAGTGCTGGAAGCTGTGCGAGATGTCCTGGTAGGGGTTCCCGCACTGCTCGTGGGGAAGCTGGATGTTCAGGCCCACGCTCGGGCTCATGCCCGCATAGGCGCCCTTGTTCGCCGCCTCCATCACGCCGGGGCCGCCGCCGGAGATCACCGAGAAGCCGGCATCGGAGAGCCGCCGCGCGATGTCCTCCGTGATGGCGTAGTACGGATGGTCGGGCGTCATGCGCGCGCTGCCGAAGATCGCCACCGCGGGCTGGATGGTCTGCAGCCGCTCGGTGGCGGTCACGAACTCCGACATGATCTCGAACATCCGCCACGCCTCGCGCCCGGAATTCTGCGAGCGGCGCACGAGCTGCGGATCGGACGGCTTGGGCACTTTCTGCGACATCGGGACGGTCATGGCGGGGCCTGTCGGGTTGACACGAACGTTAATAGACGCGAATTATAGGCCGCCGCGTGCGTTTCACCCCCCAAACAACGCGGCCGCTGGCTGTAACCCAACACCACGTTCCCACAAGGAACGCGGTCCGACCGAACGTTAGCGAGGAACGAACAATGCCGCGTCTTTCCGCGTTACCGAAGCACCTCTGTGCCGCCATCGCAGTCGCCTCCATCTACGCCACCCCCGCCGTCGCCGCACCACCTGTGCAGACCGGCCCCGAAGTCACCCCCGCCCAGCATGACTTCCTGCCGTCCCTGCGGGGCGTCCAGGCGCGACCCGACGAGCTCCTTCCCGGTGGAGGCAACGGGCATCCCGCACATCCCCTACCGTCGCTCGACGGTCCGGGCCAGCCCGACGATCCGGTGGTGCAGTCGAGCGCCAGCATCGCGGTCGCGGTCACGCCTGGCGCGGGCTTCGATGGCGTCGGCGTCGGCTTCACGGGGCCCCAGGGTTCCTTCACGCCGGACTCCGCACCGCCCGACACCAACGCGTCCGTGGGCGCGACCCAGGTCGTGCAGATCGTGAACGAGGCGTTCGCCGTGTTCGACAAGGCGACGCACGCGGTCATCATGGGGCCGGTGCCGACCAGGAACCTGTGGGCAGGCTTCCCCGGTCCTTGCTCGACGGACAACGATGGCGACGCAGTGGCGGTGTACGACAAGGCCGCCAACCGCTGGGTGATCTCGCAGTTCGCGGTGACGGCAGCGCCGTACTTCCAATGCGTCGCGGTTTCCACCACCAACGATGCCACCGGGGCGTACAACCGCTATTCGTTCCCGTACGGCAACGTCTTCCCCGACTACCCGAAGATCGGCGTGTGGCCGGACGCGTACTACATCACGTTCAACATGTTCACCAACACGTTCCAGGGTGCCAAGCTCTGCGCCTATGACCGCGCGAAGATGCTCGCGGGGCAGCCGGCGACGCAGCAATGCTTCCAGCTCTCGACGAGCTTCGGCGGCGTCCTGCCCGCGGATCTCGACGGTTCCACGCAGCCGCCCGCCGGATCGCCGAACTACCTCGTGGCGAAGGGCACGAACGTGCTCGACCTGTGGCGCTTCCACGTCGACTGGGTGAACACCGCCAGCACGACGCTCACGGGCCCGATCGTGATCCCGGTGGCGGCGTACACCTCCGCCTGCAACGGCGGAACGTGCATCCCGCAGTCCGGCACGAACCAGCAGCTCGATTCGCTGGCCGACCGCCTGATGTATCGCCTCGCCTATCGCAACATCGCGGGCGTCGAGCGGCTGGTGGTGAACCATTCGGTGCGCGTCGGCACGAGCAACCGCAACCCGTTCACGGGCGTTCGCTGGTACGAGATCCGCAATCCCAACGGGTCGCCGTCGATCTTCCAGCAATCGACGTTCTCGCCGGATAGCTCGTACCGCTGGATGGGCAGCATCGCCATGGACAAGCTGGGCAACATGGCGATGGGCTACAGCGTCTCCTCCAGCGCCATGCATCCGGCGATCCGGTTCACCGGACGGCTGGCGAGCGACCCGCTCGGCACGATGCAGGCCGAGACCAGCATCATCGAGGGCACCGGCTCGCAGCTGCGCTCGCTGTCCCGCTGGGGCGACTACTCGTCGATGGCGATCGACCCGGTCGACGACTGCACCTTCTGGTTCACCACCGAGTACCTGAAGGCCAACGGCACGTTCAACTGGAGCACGCGCATCGCGTCGTTCAAGTTCCCCGGCTGCATCTGAGCCGTGAGTCGCGCCGGCGGAGGCCTTCGGGCGTCCGCCGGCGTCCCGCACATTCGATCCCCGGCATGCGGGAAACGGATTTCCGCACGGAGCGGCGCGGCGATTCTGGGATAATCGCCGGGTGCAGAAACGCCTCCTGCTCGTCGACGCGCCGAGCTACTTCTACCGCGCGTTCCACGCCATCCGCGAGCTTCGCAGTCCGTCGGGCGAGCCCACGAACGCGATCTACGGCGTGGTCAACATGCTGCGCAAGCTGAAGCAGGATTTTCCTGCCGATTACCTCGCTTGCGTGCTCGACCCCAAGGGCAAGACCTTCCGCGACGACATCTATCCCGAATACAAGGCCACCCGCCAGGCCATGCCCGAGGACCTCGCGCTGCAGATCGAGCCGATGATCGAGACCATCGAGGCGCTCGGCTGGCCGGTGATCTGCGTCGACGGCGTCGAGGCCGACGATGTCATCGGCACGCTGGTGGTCCGCGCCTGCGAGCACGGCTGGGCAGCGGTCATCTCCACCGGCGACAAGGACCTCACGCAGCTCGTGAACGATTGCGTGCTGTGGGTGAACACCATGGCCACTCCCATCGAGAAGCTCGGCCCCGACGGCGTGAAGGAAAAGTTCGGCGTCCCGCCGGAGAAGATCGTCGACTACCTCGCCCTCATCGGCGATGCGGTGGACAACGTGCCCGGCGTCGACAAGGTGGGCCCCAAGACCGCCTGCAAGCTGATCGAGCAGTACGGCTCGCTGGAGGGTGTCATCGAGCACGCCGCCGAGGTGAAGGGCGTGGTGGGCGAGAACCTGCGCCGCGCCAAGGACTGGCTGCCCACGGGGAGGCGGCTCCTCACCGTCAAGACCGATGTCGAGCTGCCCTTCGCGATGGAATCCCTGGTGCAGAAGCCGCCGGACAACGAGAAGCTCCTCGCCCTCTACACCCGCTTCGGTTTTCGCACCTTCCGCGATGCGCTCGCGAACCGCGAGGACGCGCCGGAGAAGGGCGAGAACCGCGCCGCGCCCGAGCAGTCCGCGCCGGGACGCAACTTCGCGCTCCTCAACTGGAACGTGGACCAGGTCCAGGACGTCACGCCCTTCGTCGCCACGCGCAACTATGAAACGGTGATGGACGGCGACCAGCTCGAGGCGTGGGCGCGCAAGCTCGAGGCGGCGCCGATCGCGTGCTTCGACACCGAGACCACCAGCCTCGATCCGATGACCGCCGAGCTGGTCGGCATCGCCATCGCCACCTCGCCCGGGGAGGCTGCGTACATCCCGCTCACGCACCGCTATGCCGGCGCACCGCAGCAATTGCCGCTGGAGAACGTGCTGCATCGCCTCAAGCCCTGGCTCGAGGACGCGGCGAAGGTGAAGGTCGGCCAGAACTCCAAGTACGACCGGCACGTGTTCGCCAACTACGGCATCACCGTGCGCGGCGTGCTCCACGACACGCTGCTGCAGGCCTACGTGCTCGAAAGCCACCAGCGCCACGACATGGACGCGCTCGCCACGCGCTTTCTCGGCGCCCAGGGCCTGCTGCAGTACACCGACGTGGCGGGCAAGGGCGCGGCACAGATTCCGTTCGACCAGGTGGATGTGCAGCGCGCGGCCGACTACTCCGCCGAGGATGCGGACGTGACGCTCCAGCTCCACGGCGCGCTGTGGCCGCGGCTGGACGGCGACGGGAAGCTGCGCCGCATCTATGCGGACATCGAGATCCCCGTTTCCGGCGTGCTGCTCGCGATGGAGCGCAACGGGGTGCTCATCGATTCACAGCTCCTTTCGCGGCAGACGCACGAGCTCGCGCAGAAGATGCTCGATCTCGAGCGCAAGGCGCACGAGCTGGCGGGCGGCCCGTTCAACCTGGGATCGCCCAAGCAGCTCTGCGACGTGCTCTTCAATCGCCTGAAGCTGCGCACGATCAAGAAGACGCCGACCGGCTCGCCCTCCGTGGACGAGGAGGTGCTGGAGAAGCTGGCCGAGGATCACCCGATCTGCGCGGTGCTGCTGGAGCAGCGCGGAGTCGCCAAGCTGAAGAGCACGTACACCGACAAGCTGCCGCGCATGGTGCATCCGAAGACCGGCCGCGTGCACACCAACTACGCGCAGGCGGTGGCGGTCACCGGGCGGCTTTCCTCGACCGATCCGAACCTGCAGA
This sequence comes from Usitatibacter sp., assembly GCA_035553995.1. Lineage (GTDB taxonomy): Bacteria > Pseudomonadota > Gammaproteobacteria > Burkholderiales > Usitatibacteraceae > Usitatibacter. The sequence goes on from DATMJE010000328.1 coordinate 21,041, forward strand.
ACATCCCGGTGCGCACCGCCGAGGGCCGCCGCATCCGCGAGGCATTCGTGGCACCTCCCGGCTCGCGGATCGTCTCGGCGGACTACTCGCAGATCGAGCTGCGCATCATGGCGCACCTTTCGGGAGACGCGAGCCTCGTGAACGCCTTCGCGGGCGGCGAGGACGTGCATCGGCACACCGCCTCCGAGGTCTTCGACATGAAGCCGGAGGAAGTGACCAGCGAGCAGCGCCGCTACGCCAAGGTCATCAACTTCGGGCTCATCTACGGCATGAGCGCCTTCGGCCTCGCGCAGAACCTCGGCATCGAGCGCAGCGCCGCGCAGAGCTACATGGACAAGTACTTCGCGCGCTATCCCGGTGTCGCGCAGTACATGGAGCGCACGCGCATGGAAGCGCGCGAGCGCGGCTATGTGGAGACCGTCTTCGGGCGGCGGCTGTGGCTGCCCGACATCCGCTCGTCCAACATGCAGCGCCGCCAGGGTGCCGAGCGCCAGGCGATCAACGCGCCGATGCAGGGCACCGCGGCCGACCTCATCAAGATGGCGATGATCGCGGTGCAGGGCTGGATCGAGCGGGAGGGCCTGCGCACCAAACTCGTGATGCAGGTGCACGACGAGCTCGTGCTCGAGGTGCCCGAGGAGGAGCTCGACCGCGTGAAGCCCGGCGTGGAAGGGCTCATGAGCGGTGTCGCGAAGCTCGACGTGCCGCTGCTGGTGGAGGCCGGCGTGGGCGCGAACTGGGAGAAGGCGCACTGATGGCCGCCGCCGAAGACCTTTCGAAGGCCGCGCAGCGGCTGGCCGCCGGCGAGCTCGTGGCCTTTCCCACGGAGACCGTCTACGGCCTCGGCGCCGATGCGACCAACGCAGCCGCGGTGACGCAGGTCTTCGCGCTCAAGGGGCGGCCCGCGGACCATCCGCTCATCGTGCACTTCGCCGATCCGGAGGAGATGGAGCAATGGGCTGCGCCCGGCGTGCCGCGCGAGGCGCGCGTGCTCGCCGCCCGCTTCTGGCCCGGGCCGCTCACCATCATCCTGCGCAAGTCCCCGCGCGTGCCGGACGTGGTGACGGGCGGGCAGGAGACGGTGGGGCTGCGCTGCCCGTCCCATCCGGTGGCGCGCGCGCTGCTGGAGGAATTCCGCGAGATCGGCAGCGGCGCCATCGCGGCGCCCTCGGCGAACCGCTTCGGGCACGTGAGTCCCACGACGGCCGCGCACGTGCGCGACGAGTTCGGGCCGGACCTGCTCGTCCTCGACGGCGGCGAATGCGAGGTCGGCCTCGAATCGACGATCATCGATCTTTCGCGCGGGCGGCCGGTGCTGCTGCGTCCCGGCGCGATCACGCGCGAGGACATCGCGCTTGCGCTCGGTGTGCAGCCTGCCGACCGTGATCTCGAGGCGCCGCGCGCGCCGGGAATGCTCGCCGCGCACTATGCGCCGCACACGGCACTGGCGATCGTGGAGGCCGCCGCGCTCGACATGGAGCTCGCGCACCCGGCCAACATCGCGGTGCTCGCGTTGCGCGAGCCGCCGCCCACCGCGCGCGTCATCTCGTGGATCACCGCGCCCTTCGACGTGGGCCGCTACGCCCACGACCTCTACGCCAACCTGCGCAAGCTCGATGCGAGCGGCGCCAAGCGCATCGTGGTCGAGGCCCCGCCCACCACCGCGCCGTGGGAAGCGGTGAACGACCGCCTCTGGCGCGCGGCCGCCGGCACGGGGCCTGTCGACGACGAGCCCTGAGCGCGACGGCGATAGAATCGCACGACAGCCATCGACCCGGAGGAGAGATGAAACGATTCGCCGCCGCAGCCCTGCTTTCCCTCGTGGCACTCGTGGCGCCGGGCTGCGCGCCGCTCGTCACGCAGAGTCCCGGCGAAGGCCTGAGCCCGGTGAATGCGGTTTCCGACGGGGAAGACAAGCACCTGATGCTCTTCGGCCATGACGTGGTGAGCTACTTCACCGATCACCACCACCAGCTCGGCTCGCCGCAGATCAAGAGCGTCTACAAGGGCGTGACATTCCGCTTCGCCAGCGCCGAGCACAAGCAGATGTTCGATGCCGCGCCCGAGAAGTACATCCCGCAATTCGGCGGCTATTGCTCCAACGGCATCGTGTACGGCATTCCCTGGGGCGGGGATGCGGACACGTGGGAGATCTTCGACGGCAAGCTCTACATCTTCGGCGGCAAGGGATCGCACGACGCGTTCATGCTCGACGTGCCGCGCAACATGGCGCTCGCCAACAAGTACTGGAACGAGGAGGTGAACGGCTCCAACGCCTTCTTCCAGCGCACCAAGCGGCTCATCTTCCGCGTGCCGCACTACAAGACCGGCAAGGAGCTCGCCGACGAGGTCGCGCGGGCGAAGAAAAGCTAGGAAGCCCGGCCGGGGCCCTCGCCGCGCGGCAGGACGAAGCGCTCGACGGCCACGTTCGTCACGCCGCCATCGCCCGCGCGCGTGCGCTCCTCGAAGCACACGCTGCCATCGTTCGAGAACACCACGACGGTGGAGGCGCGCGTGCCGTAATCTTCTCCGGTGATGAGCGCCGCGGCGAGCCGGCGCTCCCACGCGAGGCCGACACCCGTGGCCGGCAGCGAGGCATCGGGCGCGCCCTCGCGATCGGAGAGCGCGTCGAAGAGCGCCGGGACCGGATCCTCCAGCCCGATCGCTGCCTGCATCGCCGCGCACGCACGCACGACCTTGGGCCACGGCTCGTCGAGCAGGTGGTTGGAGAGTCCGTGCACGCCGGGAGGAATGGGGCGCGCGAGCCCTTCACGGCTGCCGAAATACCAGAGCGAATCGCCGTCGCCCAGCACCAGGTTGAAGCCGTTGTATTCGCCCGCGTGATGCATGAGGTCCGCGAGCCAGGCACCGGGCTCCGCATCGCCCAGCAGGTATTCGGTGACCAGGCCGCCACGGGAGCGCGCGGTGGTGCGCCGATCGGAAGGATCGCGGAAATTGGTGACGGCGGCGAAGCGGCCGTTGCGGGTGATGCCCATCCACGTGCCGCCCGCCTGCAGGTCGCGGCCCGCCAGCAGCTCCGGATGATCAGGCCACCAGTGCGCGGGCTCGGCCGGCCGGTCGCGCCACTCGTCGCGATTGGACGCCACCACGAGCGGATGGCGCGCGTGGGCCCGCCACGCGAGCGTGATGAGGCACATCAGCCGCCGAGGCGGTCGAGAAGCCGCGCGTAGTGGCCCTTGTCGAAGGGCGTGGACTCGGAAAGCATGCGGTCCATCTCGTCGCGGAGCGCTTCCGAGATGAGCTGCAGGGCTTCCTTGCGGTCGAGGCCGAGCGCGGTCAGCCGCCTGAATGCGGCGCGCGCCTGCGGCGGGTCGTTCTTGTGGACCTGGGTGGTCACGACGTCGAGAAAAGGGTCGCGGACCGTGCGGGTACTATCCATGCAAATCTCCTTGGCCCTTCCATTCATACACGCCCCGTTTTGCGGCGTCTACGACATATGCCAGGGAACGGGCGGCGAGCCTGCCCTACCGCATGTGCGCCGGAAGCCAGGTGACCAGGCCCGGGAAGACGTAGATCAGCCCGACGGCGGCGACCATGAGGAAGAAAAGCGGCAGCGCCGCGCGCGCGATCCAGCCGATGTCCTTGCGGGTCATGCCCTGCAGGACGAAGAGGTTGAAGCCGACGGGGGGCGTGACCTGCGCCATCTCGACCACGAGGACGATGAAGATGCCGAACCAGACGAGGTCGATCGCGGCACGCTGGATCGTCGGCAGGATGACGCCCATCGTGAGCACGACCATCGAGATGCCGTCGAGGAAACAGCCGAGCACGATGTAGAACACCATCAGCCAGAAGAGCAGCGCCGCCTGCGTGAGCTGCAGGCTCGCGATGAACTCGGCGAGGCGCCGCGGCAGCCCGATGTAGCCCATCGAGAGCGTGAGGAAGGCGGCGCCGGCGAGGATGAGCGCGATCATGCAATAGAGCCGCGTGGCACCCAGGAGGCTCTCGCGGAAGACCTTCCAGCTCATCGCGCCCTGTGCCGCGGAAATCGCGAGCGCGCCCACGACACCCAGTCCGGCCGCCTCGGTAGCGGTGGCGATGCCGACATAGATCGACCCCAGCACGACCACGATCAGGCTCACGACGGGAATCAGGTGGCGCGAGGCGTGCACCTTCTCGCGAAAGGTCATCTCGCGGTCGGGCGGCGGGATTTCACCCGGATGCAGCAGCGCCCACACGATCGTGTACCCCATGAAGAGCCCGGCCAGCAGCAGCCCCGGCACCACGCCCGCGATGAAGAGCCGCGTGATCGACACCTCCGCGCTCACGCCGTAGACGATCATGATGATCGAGGGCGGTATCAGCAGGCCCAGCGTGCCCGCCCCCGCGAGCGTGCCGATCGTCATGCGCTCCGGATAGCCGCGTTTCTGCAGCTCGGGCAGCGTCATCTTGCCGATCGTGGCGCAGGTGGCCGCGCTCGAGCCGGAGACCGCGGCGAAGATCGTGCAGCCGATGATGTTGGTGTGCAGCAGGCGGCCGGGCAGCCGTGACAGCCACGGTGCCAGCCCCTTGAACATGTCCTCGGAAAGGCGCGTGCGGAAGAGGATCTCGCCCATCCACACGAACAGCGGCAATGCGGTCAGCGTCCACGACGAGAGCGAGCCCCAGATCGTGACCGCCATCGCGTCGCCCGCGGCGCGGCTGGTGAAGAGCTGCATCCCGATCCAGGCCACGCCCGCGAGCGACAGCCCGATCCACAGCCCGCTGCCCAGCAGCGCGAAGAGGAAGACGATGAGCAGCGTGCTGATGAGCGCGTCGTTCACGGCTATTCCATGAGCTTCAGCTCGTCGCTGCCGCGGGCAATCTCGCGGCGGCGCAACACCCGCACCAGGTCGTCCACCATCGCGATGCAGAGCACGATCGCCCCCGCGGCCATCGAGAGCTGCGGAATCCACAGCGGCGTCGCGTCGTTGCCCTGCGAGACGTCGTTGAACGCATGCGACTGCCACACGAGCCGCACGCTGTACCAGGCGAGCGCCGCACAGAAGACGCTCCCGGCCGCGTGCGACCAGATCTCCAGGGGACGGCGCAGGCGTCCGCCGAACCGCTCGAGGAAAAGCGTCACCCGGATGTGCTCGCCGCGCTTCAGCGTGTGCGCGAGCGCGAGGAAGCTCGCAGCCGCCATGCAGTAGCCCGCGTAGGCGTCGGAGCCGCGCAGGTTGAAGCCCGCGAGACGCCCCACGACGCTCGCGAGCACCATCGCCAGCACGCCCACCATGAAAAACGCCGCGAGCCAGGCCGCGGCGTCGTACAGGGCGTCGAGGGTGCGCCTCACGTCATCGCTTCTGGTAGGCGTCGACCACCGCCTTGCCGTCGGGGCCCGCGGTCTTGAGCCACTCCTGCGTCATGGTTTCGCCGATCTTCTGGAAGTCCGCCTTGAGCTGCGGGGAAGGCGGTGCCACCGTCATGCCGTTCTTCGCGAGCTGCTCCTGGTACCACTTGTTCTTTTCCTCGGAGACCTTCCAGCCGCGCGCCTCCGCATCCGCCGCGCACTTGAGGAGCGCCTGCTGCGTGGGCTTGTCGAGGGCATCGAAGGCCTGCTTGTTCGCGAACACGATGTTCTTCGGCAGCCAGGCCTGCGTGTCGTAGTAGTACTTCACCACTTCCCAAGCCTTGGTGTCATAGCCGGTGGCGCCCGACGTGATGTTCGCGTTGACGGCGCCCGTGGCGAACGCCTGCGCGAGCTCGGCGGCCTGGATGGTCACCGGCTGCGCGCCGGCGAGCTCCGCGATGCGCGAGGTGTACGGGTTGTAGGCGCGCACCTTGAGTCCCTTCATGTCGGCGATGGAGTTGAGCGGCTTGCTCGAATAGATGCCCTGCGGCGGCCACGGGACGCTGAAGAGCACGAGCATGCCCTGCTTCGCGAAGCGGTCCTCGAGCGCCTTGCGCGAGGCCTTCCACAGGCGCGCCGCGTCCGCGTAGCTGGTCGCGAGGAAGGGCACGGAATCGACGCCGAAGAGCGGATCCTCGTTCGAGTAGCCGGAAATCAGGATCTCGCCCACCTGCGCCTGGCCGCCCTGCACCGCGCGCTTGATCTCGTTCGCCTTGAAGAGCGAGGCGTTCGAATGCACGGTGATCCTGAGCTTGCCGCTGGTGGCCTTGTCGACCTCCGTCGCAAACTGCTGGATGTTCTCGGTGTGGAAGTTGGTCGGCGCATACGGCGTGGGCATGTCCCACTTCGTCTGCGCGGCGGCAAGGGTGCAGGCGGCTGCGGCGAGTGCCGCGGTGAAGGCGTTGCGAAAACGCATGAAAGCTCTCCCCGGGTTGTGGGCGCGAACCTAGCAGGCGCGATGATGCCTGTCAAAATCGCAGGGCCTACAGGAAACTCGCGGGAGAAACTCCGAATCGGGCAGCCAGCGCCTTCGCCTGGCGAGCGTTGATTTCCCGCTTGCCGCCGAGTATCTCGCTCACCACGCCCTGGGAGCCGAGCTCTTTCAAGTCGGCCTGGGCGAGGTTGTGCTGCATCATCAGGAAACGCAGCACCTCGCGGGGAGGCAGGTCCGGCAGCGATACCTGGGAGGCTTCATACTGCTCGACCAGATTACCTACGATCTCCATCAGGCCCGCCAACGCGTGCGATTCATCGTCGCCGACTTCGTCCACCAGCATGTCGAGCAAGCGGCTCATCCGGTCGTACTCGGCCTCCGATCGAATCACCGCAATGTGGGTCTTGTCGCGAAGCTGGTTCCATGCGGCCGCGATGCCGTTCATTTCGGCTCGAGCTGCTTTTCTTGAAACGCTCATTTGACCTCCAATGAAAGTTCCGGCGTAGATATAAGCTTGTGCCCGGCCAATAGCGTACTTCGCAATTCCGCATGTGTTCGGTAGAACAGGCAAATCCATGACTTCCACCGCCAGGAAGTGGCAATTCTGGATCGACCGCGGCGGCACCTTCACGGATATCGTGGCGCTCAAGCCCGATGGCACGCTCGCCACGCACAAGCTGCTTTCGGAGAATCCCGGCCGGTATCGCGACGCGGCCATCGCCGGCATCCGCCATTTTCTCGGCGTGGCGGGCGACGAACCCATTCCCGTCGAGCAGATCGAGGCCGTGAAGATGGGTACGACGGTCGCGACCAACGCGCTCCTCGAGCGCAAGGGCGAGCGCACGGCGCTCTTCATCACGCGCGGCTTTCGCGACCAGCTCCGCATCGCGTACCAGAACCGGCCGCGCATCTTCGACCGGCACATCAAGCTGCCCGAGCTGCTCTACGCGAAGGTGGTCGAGGTGGACGAGCGCATCGGCGCGCACGGCGACATCGTGAAGCCGCTCGACGAGGCGGCGCTGCGGCGCGATCTCGAAGCGGTGCGCAGCGAGGGCATCAAGTCGATCGCCATCGTCTTCATGCACGGCTACCGCCATCAGGCGCACGAGGCGCGTGCCGCCGAGCTGGCACGCGAAGCGGGCTTCGAGCAGGTGTCCGTCTCGCACGAGGTGAGCCCGCTCATGAAGATCGTGTCGCGCGGAGACACGACGGTCGTCGATGCCTATCTCTCGCCGATCCTGCGCCGCTACGTGGAACAGGTGTCCGCCGAGCTGCCGGGCGCGCGGCTCCTCTTCATGCAGTCCAACGGCGGCCTCACCGATGCGCACCGCTTCCAGGGAAAGGACTCGATCCTCTCCGGTCCCGCGGGCGGCATCGTGGGCATGGTGCGAACCTCGGAGGCCGCGGGCTTCACGAAGGTGATCGGCTTCGACATGGGCGGCACCTCGACCGACGTGTCCCACTACGCGGGCGAGCTCGAGCGCGAATTCGAGACGCTGGTGGCGGGCGTGCGCATGCGTGCGCCGATGATGTCGATACACACCATCGCGGCGGGCGGTGGCTCGATCCTCTTCTTCGACGGCCAGCGCCAGCGCGTGGGCCCGGATTCCGCAGGCGCCAACCCGGGCCCGGCATGCTATCGCCGCGGCGGCCCGCTCACGGTCACCGATTGCAACGTGATGCTGGGCAAGATCCAGCCGGAGTTCTTCCCGAAGGTCTTCGGCCCGCGCGGCGACGAGGCGCTCGATGCGCAGGTGGCCGCCGGGAAATTCGCGGCGCTCGCAGCGCAGATCGCGCAGGCCACCGGGCGCGAGCAGTCCGCCCTCGGCGTGGCGGAAGGTTACGTGCGCATCGCGGTCGCGAACATGGCCAACGCGATCAAGTTCATCTCGGTGCAACGCGGGCACGACGTGACCGAGTACACGCTCGCCTGCTTCGGCGGCGCGGGCGGCCAGCACGCCTGCCTCGTCGCCGACGAGCTCGGCATGAAGCGCGTCTACATCCATCCGCTCGCGGGCGTGCTTTCGGCGTACGGCATGGGGCTCGCGCAGGTGCGTGCCCTGCGGGAAGTAGCGGTCGAGAAGCGCCTCGACGATGCCGGGGACTCTCTTGCGGAAACCTGCGCGAGGCTGGCCGCGCAATGCCGCGAGGAGCTCGCCGCGCAGGGCGTGGACCTCGAGCGCATCGCCCAGCGCGTCCACCTCAAGTACGAGGGCACCGATACGTCGCTCGTCGTGCCGCTCGGACGCGCCCAGGAGATGCGCGCGGAATTCGAGCGCCAGTATCGCAGCCGCTTCAGCTTCCTCATGCCGCAGCGCGCACTCGTGGCCGAAGCGGCTTCGGCAGAAGCGGTCGGGATCGCCGATGCGCCGCCCGAAAGCGCACCGCCCGAGGCGGCGAGCTCGACGGAAGCGCTCGCGCACGTCCAGATGACGACCGGGGGCGCCACGCTGCGCACGCCCGTGTACCGCCGTGAAGCGCTGCGTCCCGGCACGCGCATCGACGGGCCGGCGATCATCGCCGAGCGCAATGCGACCACGGTCGTGGAGCCGGAGTGGCAGGCACGCGTCACCGCGCAGGACCACCTGGTGCTGGAGCGCGTGGTCGAGCGCCGCGCCCGCCATGCGCTCGGCACCACCGCCGATCCGGTGATGCTGGAGGTGTTCAACAACCTCTTCATGTCGATCGCCGAGCAGATGGGTGTACGCCTCGCGCAGACCGCGTACTCGGTGAACATCAAGGAGCGGCTCGATTTCTCCTGCGCGCTCTTCGATGCGGAGGGCAACCTCATCGCCAACGCGCCGCACATGCCCGTGCACCTGGGCTCCATGGGCGAGAGCATCAAGACCGTGATCCGGCGCAACGCCGCCACCATGAAACCCGGCGACGTGTACGTGCTGAACGATCCGTACAACGGCGGCACGCACCTGCCGGACGTGACGGTGATCACGCCGGTCTACCTGGACTCGAGCGTCGCCGCCGCATCCGCCGCCGGCGCCCCGGCGGAGCCTGCCCCGGCAATCCGTAAGCCGGGGGCCGGTGCCCGATCTCCCATGTTCTACGTCGGCTCCCGCGGCCACCACGCCGACATCGGCGGCATCACGCCGGGCTCGATGCCGCCTTTCTCCCGCACCGTCGAGGAGGAGGGCGTGCTGCTCGACAACGTGAAGCTGGTGGAGGATGGCCACATGCGCGAGCACGAGATGCGCGAGCTGCTCGGGGCGGCGCGCTATCCGGCGCGCAATCCCGACCAGAACATCGCGGACCTGCGGGCGCAAATCGCCGCCAACGAGAAGGGCGTGCAGGAACTGAAGCGCATGGTCGCGCACTTCGGGCTCGACGTCGTGCGTGCCTACATGGGCCATGTGCAGGACAACGCCGAAGCCTGCGTGCGCCGCGTGATCGGCGTGCTGCGCGATGGCGAGTTCGCCTACGAGATGGACAACGGCGCCGTGATCCGCGTGAAGATCACCATCGGCGCCGATCGCCAGGGCGCGAAGGTCGATTTCACCGGCACCAGCGCGCAGCTCGAGAGCAACTTCAACGCGCCCGCCGCGGTGGTCTACGCGGCCGTCCTCTATGTCTTCCGCACGCTCGTGGACGACGATATCCCGCTCAACGCCGGGTGCCTGAAGCCGATCGAGGTGGTGATTCCCGAGGGGTCGATGCTCAATCCGCATCCGCCCGCCGCGACCGTCGCCGGCAACGTCGAGACCTCGCAGTGCATCACCGATGCGCTCTACGGCGCGCTGGGCGTGATGGCGGCCTCCTACGGCACCATGAACAACTTCACCTTCGGCAACGAGCGCTACCAGTACTACGAGACCATCTCCGGCGGCACCGGCGCGGGCGAGGGCTTCGACGGTACCGACACGGTCCAGGCGCACATGACCAACTCGCGCCTGACCGATCCCGAGGTGCTCGAATGGCGCTATCCGGTGCGCATCGAGGAGCATTCGATCCGCGCGGGCAGCGGCGGGCGCGGACGCTGGCACGGCGGCAACGGCGCCACGCGGCGCGTGCGCTTCCTGGAGAAGATGACGGCGGCGATCCTCGCCGGCCATCGCCGCGTTCCTCCCTATGGCATGGCGGGTGGCGAGCCGGGCGATGTGGGCCGCAACTGGGTAAACCGTGCCGACGGAAGCCGCGTTGAGCTTTCATTCGCCGACGAGGCGGAGGTGAATCCCGGCGACATCTTCGTGGTCGAATCACCCGGAGGAGGAGGATACGGAAGATGAGACCGATCGCCCTGAAAGCGCTGCCCGCCGTCTTCGCGATGCTGGCGTGCGTGGTATCGAGCACGGCCTTCGCGCAGCGCGCCGATTGCCCGAAGGCCGATGTGCCCATGCCCACGAATCCGCCCCCCTTCAGCGAGGATGCGTCGAAGGCGGATCCGAATGCCGAGTTCCTCGAAGCCGAGGAGGGCCACGTGTCCGCCATCCTGCAGATGGCCAGGCGCGTGCGGCCGGGTCCCTTGCCCGCGTCGGCGGATGCGGTGGCCGTGGATGTCCTCCGGACGCCGCTCGCCCAATGGAACTACATCGGCTACCTGCCTTCGCCCATGCCCAGCCGCGTCGCGCGCTTCTTCCGCAAGGAAGGCTCCACCCTGGCGTTGTCCGAATGGGCCTATCGCCGTGACATGGGTGGGGACCTCCCCGCCAGTCCCGATGTGAGCAATCGCACCGTCGGCGGCCGGCCCGCGGGATTGCACGGCCTGCGCTCGCCATCGGGGTGCGTGAGCACCACCCTTTCCTGGAAAGACGACAACAAGCTCTGGCGCATCGAGATCGTGGGACCGCTCAGCGTGGAGCAACAACGCGCTACCTTGATGCAGATCGGGGAAGCCATCGCACGCTGAGCACTCGGCGTGTGCGAAAATCGACTACCGCCGCACCCCGCGGCCACGATAAAATATCAGCCTTTCGCGTATCCCCCCGGTACTTCATCGAGGGCAGCACCACGCGACATCCGGAACACCCTCGATCGTGAGAATCGGCACCGTCCAGCTACGGAACAACCTCATCGTCGCGCCCATGGCCGGCGTGACTGACCGTCCCTTTCGCAGCCTTTGCAAGCGCATGGGCGCCGGCATGGCCGTTTCCGAGATGGTCGCCTCCAACTCGCTCCTGTGGGGCTCCGAAAAGACCATCCGGCGCGGAAACCATGAGGGCGAAGTCGAGCCCAAGGTGATCCAGATCGCCGGCGCGGAGCCCGAAATGATGGCCGAAGCAGCCCGCTACAACGTGGACAAGGGTGCCGACATCATCGACATCAACATGGGTTGCCCGGCGAAGAAAATCTGCAACGTCTATGCGGGTTCGGCCCTGCTGAGGGATGAGCCGCTCGTCGCCCGCATCGTCGATGCGGTCGTGAAGGCGGTGAATGTCCCCGTCACGTTGAAGATCCGAACCGGCTGGAACCGCGAGAACCGCAACGCGATCGCCATCGCGAAGATCGCGGAAAACCACGGCATTCAGTCGCTTGCCATGCATGGGCGCACGCGCGCGTGCATGTACACCGGAGAAGCGGAGTACGACACCATCCGCGCGGTGAAACAATCGGTGCGCATCCCGGTCGTGGCGAACGGCGACATCACCACGCCGGAGAAGGCGCGGTTCGTGCTCGAATACACGGGCGCGGATGCAATCATGATCGGCCGCGCCGCCCAGGGCCGCCCGTGGATCTTCCGCGAGATCGCGCACTTCCTCGCCACCGGCGAGAAGCTGCCCCCGCCCGAAGCGGCGGAAATCCGCGATGTCACCATCGAGCACCTGCACGAGCTCTACGGCTTCTACGGCCGCGAGCGCGGCGTGCGCGTGGCGCGCAAGCATATCGGCTGGTACACGAAGGGCCTGCGCAACTCGGCGGTCTTCCGTGCGCGCATGAATACCCTCGAGTCCGCGGAGGAGCAGCTCGAGGCCGTGCACCAATTCTTTGGCGAGATCATGAGCCGCTCGCGGGAGCTGGAATACGACGATGACGAAAAGGTCGCCCTTGCAGCCTAAACACCGAGCGGAAAGCCGGGCGGACACCGGCACGCGCGACAACGAGTTGTCGTCGGCCGTGCGCAAGGTGATGCGCCAGTACTTCAAGGATCTCGACGGCGAGAAATGCACCGGCATCTACGAGATGGTCGTGAGCGCGGTGGAAAAGCCGATGCTGGAGGTGGTGATGCTGCAGGCGCAGGGCAACCAGACGCGTGCCGCGGAGCTCCTCGGCCTCAACCGCAACACGCTCCGCAAGAAGCTGCAGCAGCACGGGCTCGATTGAAGCGCCGCACCCGCGTCACGCGGGTGCGCGGTTTCGGCCGGCGCGCGGCCGGTGCGACAATAGCGCGATGGACCAGATAAGAATCGACCGGGCGCTCCTCAGCGTCTCGGACAAGGGCGGCATCGTCGAATTCGCGCGCGGCCTGGTGGAACAGGGCATCGAAATCCTCTCCACCGGCGGCACGGCGCAGCTCCTGCGCCTGAACGACATTCCCGTGGTCGAGGTGGCCCAGCACACCGGCTTTCCCGAGATGATGGAAGGGCGGGTGAAGACGCTGCACCCGCGCATCCACGGCGGCATCCTCGCCCGCCGCGACAACGAGGACCACCTGCGCGCCATGCAGGAGCACGGCATCCCGCCCATCGACATGGTGGTCGTGAACCTCTACCCCTTCGAGCAGGCCGTGGCGCGCCCGGGATGCACGATGGACGAGGCCATCGAGAACATCGACATCGGCGGGCCGGCGATGGTGCGCGCGGCCGCCAAGAACCACGCGTTCGTCGCGGTGGTCACGGATCCTGCCGATTACAGCTCGCTGCTGGACAAGATGCGCCGCTCCAACGGCAAGCTGCCGCTCGCCGAGCGCTACGCGCTCGCAGCCAAGGCGTTCAGCCACACCGCCGAATACGACGGCATGATCTCCAACTGGCTCACGGCCCGCAACGCCCGCGACGAGGCGCGCCCTTTCCCGGACCGGCTCAATGTGCAACTGCGCCTCGCCCAGTCCCTGCGCTATGGCGAGAACCCGCACCAGCAGGCGGCGTTCTACGTGGATCGCGATCCGCCGCGCGGCACGCTCGCGGGGTTCGGGCAGCTCCAGGGCAAGGAGCTCAGCTACAACAACATCGCGGATGCGGATGCCGCGTGGGAATGCTGCCGCACGTTCGAGGTTCCCGCGTGCGTGATCGTGAAGCACTCCAATCCCTGCGGGGTCGCCATCGCGGATTCTCCCCTCATGGCGTATCGCAACGCGTTCGTCACGGATCCCACGTCGGCCTTTGGGGGCATCATCGCGTTCAACCGGCCGCTGGACGGCGCCACCGCCGAAGCGGTCGCCCGCCAGTTCGTGGAGGTGATCATCGCGCCGCAATACGAGGACGACGCCCTGCGGGTGCTGCGCACCAAGCGCAACGTGCGCCTGCTGGTGATCGAGAACGCGCGCGAGCCGAACCGGCTCGAGATGAAGCGCGTGGGCGGCGGCATGCTGGTGCAGACCGCGGACGATTTCGACGTGGCGGAGCTGCGCGTGGTCACCAGGCGCGAGCCCACGTCGAGCCAGATGAACGACCTCGTGTTCGCCTGCCGCGTGGCCCGCTTCGTGAAATCCAACGCCATCGTGTTCTGCTCGGCAGGCAGGACGCTGGGCATCGGCGCCGGGCAGATGAGCCGGGTCGATTCCACGCGCATCGCGGCGATCAAGGCGAAGGGTGCGGGGCTGTCGCTGCGCGGCTCGGTGGCCGCGAGCGATGCATTCTTTCCCTTCCGCGACGGGCTCGATGTCGTCGCCAATGCGGGCGCGCGCGCCGTGATCCAGCCGGGCGGCAGCGTGCGCGACGACGAAGTGATCGCCGCGGCCAACGAGCACGGCATCGCGATGGTGTTCACCGGCATGCGGCATTTCCGGCACTAGTGGACACCCGGCCATGAAGATACTCGTGATCGGTTCCGGCGGACGCGAGCACGCGCTCGCCTGGCGGCTTGCGCAGTCCGAGCGCGTCTCGCGCGTCTTCGTGGCGCCCGGCAACGCCGGCACCGCGCAGGAAGACGGCGTGACGAACCTCGACCTGCAGGCCATTCCCGACCTCGTGCGCTATGCACGCGAAGGCGGCATCCACGCGACCATCGTCGGCCCCGAAGGACCGCTCGCCGCCGGTATCGTGGATGCGTTCCGTGCGGAGGGGCTGCGCATCTTCGGTCCCACGAAAGCCGCGGCACAGCTCGAGTCGTCCAAGGATTTCGCCAAGCGCTTCATGGCGCGGCACGGCATCCCCACCGCCCAGCACATCACGTTCAGCGATGCGGCCGTCGCCCACGCGCACATCGATCGCAAGGGGGCGCCGATCGTCGTCAAGGCCGACGGCCTTGCCGCGGGCAAGGGCGTCGTGGTCGCCACCACCGCCGACGAGGCGCATGCCGCCATCGATGCAATGCTCCCGGCGAAGAAGCGCGCCCAGGATGGGCAGCGCGTCGTGGTCGAGGAGTTCATGCACGGCGAGGAGGCGAGCTTCATCGCCATGGTGGACGGCCGCAACGTGCTGGCGCTCGCCTCCAGCCAGGACCACAAGCGCATCTTCGACGGCGACCGCGGCCCGAACACGGGTGGCATGGGCGCGTATTCGCCCGCGCCGGTGGTGACACCCGAGGTGCACCATCGGGTCATGCGCGAGGTGATCACGCCCACCGTGAAGGGCATGGCGGCCGAAGGCATCGCCTACACCGGCTTCCTCTACGCGGGCCTGATGATCGATGCGGCGGGCAACCCGCGGGTGGTGGAGTTCAACTGCCGCCTCGGCGATCCCGAAACCCAGCCCATGATGATGCGCATGAAGAGCGACCTCCTGAAGCTGGTCGATGCGGCCATCGACGGCACGCTCGACCACGTCGAAGCCGAATGGGACCGGCGCGCCGCGCTCGGCGTCGTCATCGCCGCGGCGGGCTACCCCGATACGCCGCGGCAGGGCGATGCCATCGCGGGCTTGCCGCGCAACGAGGAGGATTTCCACATCTTCCACGCCGGCACCGCGCGCAAGGACGGGCACGTCGTCACCAGCGGCGGCCGCGTGCTTTGCGTGACCGCGCTGGGCGAGAAGGTGAAGATGGCCGCCGAGCGTGCCTACGACGTGGTGCAGAAGATCCGCTTCGACGGCATGCAGTACCGCCACGACATCGGCCATCGCGCGTTCCAGCGCCGTACCTGAACATGGATGCCGTCCGCGACTACCTCTTGAACCTGCAGCAGGCGATCGTCTCGCGCTTCGAGGCGCTCGATGGCAGTGCCTTCATCCGCGACGTGTGGCGGCGCCCCGAAGGCGGCGGCGGCACCTCGCGCCTCATCGAGGAGGGCAGCCTGCTCGAGCGCGGCGGCGTGGGCTTCTCGCAGGTCACGGGAACGAAGCTCCCGCCGTCGGCCACGGCGCACCGGCCGGAGCTCGCCGGCAAGGCGTGGGAGGCGATGGGCGTCTCGCTGGTATTCCATCCGCGCAATCCCTACGTGCCCACGGTGCACATGAACGTGCGCTTCTTCAATGCCGGGGACGTATGGTGGTTCGGCGGCGGCATGGATCTCACGCCTTACTATCCCTTCGAAGAGGATTGCACGCATTTCCATCGCGTGAACCGCGATGCGCTCGCGCCGTTTCCGGGCCTGCACGCGCGCTTCAAGAAGGCGTGCGACGAGTATTTCTTCCTCAAGCATCGCAGCGAGCCGCGCGGCATCGGCGGCACGTTCTTCGACGACTTCAACGAGCTCGGCTTCGAGCGCAGCTTCGCCGTCATGCGCGCCGTGGGCGATGCGTTCCTGCCCGCGTACGTGCCCATCGTGCAGCAGCGCCATGAGGTGCCCTACGGCGAGCGCGAGCGCGATTTCCAGGCTTTCCGCCGCGGCCGCTACGTCGAGTTCAACCTGGTCTGGGACCGGGGCACGCTCTTCGGGCTGCAGTCCGGCGGCCGCGCGGAATCGATCCTCATGTCCCTGCCGCCGGTCGTGAAGTGGCGCTACGACTGGAAGCCGGTGCCCGGCTCGGCCGAGGCGCGCATCTACGAGGCGATCACGCCGCCGCGCGACTGGGCGGCGGCCCCGGCACTGTAGCGATGTACGAGCATCGCGCGATGCCGCTCGCGCCCCTGCCGGTCTTCCGGCGGCGGCTGATCGGCGCGGGCACCCTCGGCATGGGACTGATCGCCGCGTCGCTCATCGTCGGCATCGCCGGATACATGCTGACCGAGCACCTCGCCTTCATCGATGCGTTCCTGAACGCGGCGATGATCCTCTCCGGCATGGGGCCGCTGCATTCTCCCGAGAGCGCGGCGGGCAAGATCTTCGCGGGGCTCTATGCGATCTACTGCGGCTTTGCGGTGCTCGGCATCGCGGCGGTGATGTTCGCGCCCGTGGTGCACCGCCTCTTCCACCGCTTCCACATCGAGGCCGAGGAGAGCGCCACGCGCAGCGATCACCACCCGTCGCGCTGAGGGCGGTGCGACGTGCCCAACAAAAAAAAACCAAAGGCCTTTCGACACAGATGAACGCAGATGAACACAGATAAAAGCGTTGAATGTGCCGTGTCCGCGATCATGGACGCGAAACACCGGGACGGTTCTATCTGTGTTCATCTGTGTTCATCTGCGTCAAAACGCCTTTCGCCCGTGTAACTCCCCGCCGCCAACGTTTTCGCTAGGCCGCGCCTTCCATGAGCAGGAGCCGCCCGTTGCTCGCCGCCTGGCGCATCGCCTTCGGCTTCTCGTAGTCCGGCGAATCGAACCACTGCTTGGCCGCCTGCATCGACGGGAACTCGAGCAGCACGCGACGGCATTGCGGCCAATCGCCCTCGAGCACTTCGGCCGCGCCGCCGCGCACGAGGAACCGGCCGCCGTACTTCGCGATCGTAGCGGGTACTATCGCGGTGTATTCGCGGTAGCCGTCGGGGTTCGTGATCTCGATCTCGGCGAAGACGTACGCGGCCATCCTTCTTCCCTTTCCCAGTCGTGACAGGCTCCGGATCGTAGCGCAAATCCCGTGATCGAGACCCACATCGTTCCCCGTGTTCGCGACCTGGGCGACGGCTTCAGCGTCCGCCGCGCGTTGCCGGATGCGCAGCGCCGCAGCGTGGGCCCCTTCGTGTTCTTCGACCAGATGGGGCCGGTGCGCCTCGATCCCGGCCGCGGGCTCGACGTGCGTCCGCATCCGCACATCGGCCTCGCGACGGTGACCTATCTCCTCGAGGGCGAGATCCTGCACCGCGACAGCCTCGGCAGCGTGCAGGCCATCCGCCCCGGCGAGGTGAACTGGATGACCGCGGGCCGTGGCATCGTGCACTCGGAGCGCACGCCGCCGGAGCTGCGCGCCGCCGGCCCCAGCCTCTTCGGCGTGCAGACGTGGGTGGGGCTGCCGCGCGGCGACGAGGAGTGCGAGCCGTCGTTCTCGCATCACACCGGGTTACCCGTGGTGGAAGAAGGCGGCGTCACGCTGCGCCTGATCCTCGGCGACCTGCTGGGGCTCGCCTCGCCCGTGCCCACGCTCTCGCCCACGATCTACGCCGACATCTCGCTGCAAGCCGCGCGCCGCTTCGCCATCCCCGCCAGGCACGAGGAGCGCGGCGTGCACGTGATCGAGGGCGAGATCGCGATCGGCACGAAGTCGTTCGGCGCGGGCGAGATGGTGTTGCTCACGCCCGGCACGGAGACGATCGTCGAGGCGAAGCGCCCGGCGCGCCTGCTGCTCTTCGGCGGCGCCCCGCTCGATGGACCTCGCTTCGTGTGGTGGAACTTCGTCTCCAGCAGCCGCGAGCGCATCGTGCAGGCGGCCGAGGACTGGAACGCGCAGCGCTTTGCCGCGGTGCCCGGCGAGACCGAGCGCATCCCGCTGCCGGAGAAGGGCCCACGCTTCGTGGGCTATCCGTGAGGTCTCAGGCCGTCGCTTCGTAGGCGAGGCGAACCGCCTCGGGTCCGTACTTGCGCTCGAGCGCGCGCACGGCGAAGTGGCCGCGCGCCATGTCCTGGTAGTGGCCGATGAACACCGTGTTGATCATGGCCCCGCCCGCCGCGCCGATGATCGGCACCATCTGCGCCGCCGCTTTCTGCGACACCACTACGCCGAAGCGTGCGGCGATGAGCCCGATGAGGCGCACGAGCGCGGGTGCGCTGCCCTTCTGCAGCCCCTTCTCCGCGAGGTGGCGCGCGGCCTCGCTCACGGCGGTGGCGAGCGCCGAGCGCGCGGCGAAGTAGCCCGACTCCGCCGCGTTGTCGCGCTCGTCGCGCGTGCTGCCGAGCGCGAACACCGTGAGGCACGCGAGCTTGGTCTCCATCTCGCGCGGATCCTCGCCCGCGGCCGTGGCGATGTCCGCGATGGAGCGCAGCATCACCGTGGTCGACACGGGCAGCTCGACGCCGATCGCGGCGATGCCGAAGGCGCCACCCGCCGCGCCGGACACCGCGGCCGCGATCTGGTGCATGCGGTCGCTCGACTTGAGCCGCCGGCGCTCGCCCAGCGAGGAGACGGCCACGTCCAGCGCCTTCATGAGCGCCGCGTGGGTGGCGTCGTGCACCACCGACTGCACGCGCTCCGGCAGCAGCTTCATGCCCTTCTCGATCGGCGAGCCCAGCACCGACGAGAGCTTCGCGGCAATGCCGGGATGCTCCAGGGTCCACTTCGCGTCTTTCAGCGAGGCGAGGTCTTCGGCGGACAGTTCCATGGCTCCAGATTACCGCGCCGCGTGGGTCCACGTACGTTTGCACGTGCCGGTAGAAGTTGGCCGACACCGCCGATGGGCTTCGAGCGACAGATCGCTGCGAAATCGCGGATGAGGATGACTGTCCCTGCCCGCCGACGTGGAGCGCACCGTGCACGACCCCATCCTCCGTCGGGCGTCACAGCAGCTTGCCCAGCGGACCGAGCTCGAGCTGGAGGTCCTGCGGCGCGATGCCGAAGCGGCCCGCGAGCTCGGCGACGGTTTCCTCGAGCCTCATCAGTGCACGTCCGACGTCCTCGACCTGGACCTCGGTCAGCGTGCCGCCTTCCATGCGCCGGATCGCCTGGCGCTCGAGCAGCCGTCGCACGAACTCGACCAGCGTGAGCACGAGTTGCGCGACCGACCGCTCGACGTTTTCGGGATCGGGATTCCAGCGGGCGCCTTCCGGCCGAGCGCTCCGGGCGAGCTCCAGCCGCAGGCGCTCGAGCTCGGCGGCCTGCGCACGCGTGAAGCCCGTCTTGCCGCGAGTGCGCGAGCCGGCTCTCCGTGCACGCGGCTTGTGTCCTGCAGTCTTCACGGGGCGAACGCGTACGCGGGATAGGGGCCTGTGACGAGCACACTCACGCGGGCCTCCTCGGCGGCCTGGCGCGCGGCGGCCGCGTAGGCTTCCGTGGCGCCGACGGGCACCAGCTGGAAGAGGCTTGCGACCGCACCGCGCCGCTCGAACCGTTCGGCGCTCACCCAGCGGCCGACCGCCGCCGCTACCGGCTCGAAGCACGCCATCGCGCGATCGCGCTGCGCCGCCGAGGCACGAGCCCTGAGGTACGATGCGCCGGAAGACGCCCGCGAGGCAGCCGGCGGCAGCGGATCCGTGCCACACACGGTCCGCAGCGTCATCTGCGAGCATCCGCGCACGCGCCGCAGGGCGAGGCGCAGCGATGCCGCGCGCGCCTCGAGGATGAACGCGGCTTCGGTCTCATCCTGGATGTGCGTTCCGAAGCGGGCCGGAAGCATCGCGTCGAACTGGCGGGCGAGCGCGCGCTGGAGCGCGTCGTACCGTTTCAGCGCCGGCAGCGAGGCGCCCCGTGCGATCGCCTTGCCCACTACCGCGGCGAGTCCGGCGGCTTCCACGAGCCGCAGGTGCTCGCCGGCCGGGCCGCTGAAGGACGGCGCATGCCCGGTGCAGCGGCAGATGGCGTAGAGCCAGACCGCGCTCAGGGCGCCTCCCTCGGAAGGATGCGGTCCGCGGCGCACAAGAGCACGGTGAGGCGCGCGCAGACCAGGTCCACGTTCGCGATGCCGAGCGTGAGCTCCCCGGTGACGACGACGCCCTTGTTGAGCAGGTTGTCCACCAGGTCCAGCAACGAGCCGTTGGCTTCCGCCAGGCCGGCCGCAACGGGATGAGCAGTGCGTGCCCGCCGCATCAGACGAAATTCCAGGGTGCCCATGGCCCGGTGAACGCGACATCGATGGCGGCGTCGCGGAGGGATCCTTCATGGCGGCGCAGCGCCCGGTGAAAGGTTGCACCGTGCCGCGAGGACACGAGGAACGCCGCATCGAGCAGGACGGGCGATCCGGGCGCGCGTTCGATGTCCCCGTGACGGCGGCAGTCGGCGGCTTCGCGCGCGAGAGCCTGGTAGACACGCTCGGCCTGCGCCTGTGCGCCCAGGCGGCCACGGCGTCCTGCATCGCGCACGTCGCGCTTGCGCGCGAGGTACGCCGTGCCGCTTGCATCGCTCCCGGCGGGTACCGCCGTCTCACGCGCGGCGCGCTCGTCCCAGGTGAGGCGCAATCCCCATTCGGCGTGGCGCACCACGCGGTCGAGGATGCCTTCCACGCGATCGCGATCGCCGGCGACGCGCTGGAGCGCGCGCGCGTCCGATTCGAACAGCGTGAAGAGCTGCATGGGCAGCACCGCGGGCACACACAGGAATTGGCCCACGACACGTTCGTGCGCCAGTGCCCGCGCTGCCACCCATTGCACGTCGTGCACCGCGCGCGCGAGGGCTTCCTCGCCATAATCGCGCGCGGGCACGGAGCTTACGACCAGCCACAGCCCCTCGCCGGCCGCGAGGAGGCGCACCGGTCCGCCCCCCGGCAATGCCTCGTCGACCGGGCGCGCCGACGGGCGCCGTGGGGCGCGCAGCAGCGCATGCAAGTGCGTGAGCGAACCCGTCGGAAACGCGGCCCCGGGACCGGGAGCTTCCCCAACGTTGGAAGACGCAGTGGCGCCGTCGCCGGCATCGCCGCCCGCGAGGATCTGCGTCTCGATCCGGGCAAGCTCCGCCGCGTCGATCTCGCCCGCCTCGAAGCGAACGGCCGCATCGAGCAGCGCCTTGCGCAGCAGGCCGGCGTCCAGCGGCGTCGATTCGGCCGCCCGGGCGATCGCTTCGAGCGTGCCGCGGATGCCGGAGATCATGAGCGAGTCGAGCACGAACATGGGCTCTTCGGGCGGCGTCATGCGGGCGAGCCCGCACCCCCGGTGCCCAGGCGGATCTGCACGAAGTTGTACGGCGGCCAGGGGCCCGACCAGCGGAAGCGCAACTGCGCGTGGCTCGCTGCGATGTCGCGCACGCGCCGGTCGAACGCCTCCTCGCGGCCACGCCCGACGAGGAACGCCGCATTCATCAGCATGCCCTCCTCGAGCGTGGCACACAGCCTCGAAGCTGCCGACACCGTGCCGAGGCGCTCGACGATCGCCGCGACGTCCTCCTGGGGGCGCCGTGCCACGCCGTGGACCTTGAGACCGAGCTCGACCTTGCCGTCCATGCGCACCAGCGCATCGGCGAACGCGTCGTGCCCCGAGCGAAGCAGCGCCACGACGTGCTCCGGCGTCCTGCAGACGGTGCCGAAGGACATCGGGATCAGCGTGCGGTCGCGCACGACGGCGCCATTCACGCGCTCGTGGGCCATCACGTTGGCGCGCGTGGGATCCACACGTTCGAGCGAGACGCCGGAAATCACGGCCGCGATGTCACCGCTGCGCAACGCGTAGACGCGCGGCCAGCGCTCTTCGATGCCGATGGCAGTGAGCGACAGCGGCGCTCCGGCGCGCACGACGCCATACACATAGCATGCGGGCGCCGGGACCTCGCGAATCATCGGCACAGCCTGCGTTCGCTAGGGCGTTCCCGCCGGTCCTCGTCGCGGGCGTGGCGCGCGCGCAGCCCGCGTGGCGACGCGCTGCGCGAGCAGCGAGCGCAAGGCGGCGTTCTCCGCGGCCAGCGCTTCGTGGGCCTGCGGCGACACCACTCGCGGGGTTGCGACATTGCCCAGCGCACCGATCGCCTGCGCGTAGCGAAGGTAGGTGTCGATGGAGGAGACGACGACGCGGGCCTCGATGGTGATGAGGTCTATGCCGACCAACGCGACACGGACCCACGCATCGATGACGATGCCCTTGTCCAGCACGCGGTCGAGCACGTCGACGAGGCTATAGCCACCGGGTGTTCGTTCGACATTCATGGGGAGATCTCCGATTGCGGCAGCCGCGCTTTCCTTGCGAGCGTCGCGACGCGGCGCTCCAGTGTGCGCAATTGCTTCCTGAGGGCTTTGTTTTCCCGTGCCAGCGGCTCGCGGCCGGAGCCGAAGCACGGGTCGCCCTTCCACCAATCGAGGCCGATCTCCTCGGCTTTCTCGATGGAGCAGACGATCAGGCGGATGCGGATCGTGAGCAGCTCGATCTCCGCCAGCGAGACGCGGATGTCGCCCGCCACCACGAGACCCTTGTCGAGGACGCGGTCGAGCACGTCCACCAGGTTCGCGGTGCGCGAGGCGGGAGGTCTCGCGCCGAGGTCTGTTTCCATCGGTTCGGAGTGCCGCCAAGCGGCACGGGTAACGCCTGTTAACCAGACCGGGATTCTTGACAGGAGTTGCGCGGTTCCCTGGTCCATGCGGCGCAGGAAAAGCCACGTGCGCGCCGCATTCCCCGGCGCACCCGGGATTTCAGGCGGAGAGCGCCTCGGCCTTTACCGCCTGCAGCTTGTGCACGAGCGAAGGAATCTTCTTGAAAGTCGCGTGCCGGCGCAGCGCCGCGGCCACGTGCGCGCGCAGCTCGCGTGCGTCGACGGGCTTCGGAAGGAAGCGGAAGATCTGCGCGTTGTTGATGAGATCCGCGGCGAGATCCGCATCGGGCTCGTCGGTGACCAGGATGGAGAGGATCTCGGGGCGCTGCTTCTTCAGCAGCTTGAAGAGCGGGACCAGGTGGTCGCGGCCCGCGCCGATGTCGGCCACGACCGCGGCGATCTCTTCCTTGTCGAGGAGCTTCGCCGCTTCGAGCGCGCTGGAGACAACACGCACCGTCGCGCGTCCCGCAAGCAGGGGTTGCAGCCCGCGCGCGAGCTCCTGGCTCGGGTCGATCACGAGCAGCGAGCCGGCGGTGCGAGTCGCTTCGGGAGGGGCGGCTTGCGCGCCTTCGAGCTCCGCCGCCATTTTCGCCGCTTCCGCGAGCGTGCGGCGCAGCTCGTCGTTGTCCCAGGGCTTCCTCACGAAACGGAAGATCTCGCCCTCGTTGATCGAGCCCACCAGCGCAGCGAGGTCGGTATAGCCGGTGAGCAGGATGCGCACCGCATTGGGCGCCTGCTCCTTCACGTGCCGCAGCAGCTCCACGCCCGTCATGCCCGGCATGCGCTGGTCGCTCACCACCACCTGGATCGCGTGCTTCTTCACCTGCTCCAGCGCGTCGGCGCCGTTGTCGCTCACGAAGACGTTGTACTGGTGGCGGAAGAGCGCGCGCAGGCCGGTCACGATGCGCGCCTCGTCGTCCACGAACAACACGCGCGGGCGCGGGTCCGCGGCGCGTTGCGGCGCGATCGCCATGGCGCCCGCCTGCGCGGCGCGCGCGCTGTGCCCGATGGCCGGAAGCGCCATGCCGAGCACGTGCTCGAATCCCTTGCGCAGGGCATCGGCGAACTCGGCGGCCGTGGCGAAGCGATCGGCGGGATCCTTGGACAGCGCACGCTGGATCACCCAGTCGAGCTGCCAGCCGTCGACGCCCGTGAGCGACGAGGGATCCTCGGGGCGCTCCTCCATGAGGCGATGCACGATCTCCTCGCGCGAGCCCGTGAACGGCAGCTCCCCGGTGACGAGCTCGTACACGATCACGCCGAGCTGGTACAGGTCCGTACGCGTGGTGACTTCGCCCGGCCCGAGCTGCTCGGGCGCGCAGTAATGCGGCTGCGCGTCGGGCGGGGCATTGAGGCCGGCCTGGCCGATGTCCGTGAGGGTCACGCGCGCCTGGTCATCGATGAAGATGTTCGCCGGCCGCAGGTCGCCGTGCACGATGTTCTTCGCGTGCGCGGCGGCAAGCGCGTCGAGCACCTGGCGCGCGATCTCCCACGCGCGAGGCAGGTTCGGCGCGCCTTCCTGCGGCAATGCCGCGAGCGGCGTGCCGTGCGCGATCTCGCTCACCACGCACACGGCGGAGCCGGACTCGAGGATCTCGATGAAGTTGGCGAGCGCCGGGTGGCGCAGCCGCGCGAGCACCGGTGCGGCCTGCTGCAGGCGAGCCAGCGCCGCTGCGTTCAGCGCCGCACGCGGGATGATCTTGAGGGCGAACTCGCGCTTCGTCGCGGGATCGACGCCGCGGCAAACCTTCGAGGCGCTGCCGCGCGCGATGAGCGATTCGACCTGGTACTTGCCGATGCGTTGGGTCTCGCTCACGCGGCCTCCATCAGCGCGGGCGGGGCCGCGGGCAGTTGCGGCGGGCGCAGCGGCAGGACCACGCGGAACGTGGCCCCCGCACCCTCCCGCGACTGCACCTCGATGCGGCCGCCATGCTGGGTGACGATCTTGTAGGCGATCGACAGGCCCAGGCCCGTGCCCTTGCCCACTTCCTTGGTGGTGAAGAAGGGATCGAAGATGCGCCGAAGCGCCGCGGCAGGGATGCCCTTGCCGTTGTCCGCGACCTCGATTGCAACGCCGTCGGCTTCCTGCCGCGTGGTGATGCGGATGAGCCCCGCCTCGCCCTCGATCGCCTGGGCCGCATTCGTGAGCAGGTTCAGCACCACCTGGTTCACCTGTGAAGGCGAGCAGGTGATCGGCGGGAGATCGCCCAGGCTCATCTCCACCTGCACCTGGCGCAAGGCGGGCTTCGCGATGAGCAGGGTGGTGCGAATGCCCTCGTTCACGTCGAACGTGGCGACGCGGCTGCGATCGAGGCGCGCGAAGTTGCGCAGGTTCGCGACCAGGTCCGTGATCTGCGAGATGCCGTGCAGGCCGTCGGCGGCGAGCGCCTCGATGTCCTGCATCACCTGGTTCTGCGAGAGATGGAAGAGGCGCGTGGCAAGCCCGTCCATCGCATCGTGGAGGGCGCGCGGATCGACGGGCTCCATGCGCGTGGCGCTGACCATGCGCTCGGCCTGCTCCAGCGTCTCGCGCACTTCGGGCATGCGGTCGCTCACGGTGGCAAGGCTGTTCTTCACGTACGCGAGCGGCGTATTCACCTCGTGCGCGACACCCGCCACGAGCTGGCCGAGCGACGACATCTTCTCGCTTTGCACCAGCTGCGCTTCGGATTCCCGGAGCTGCTCGAGCGTGCGGGTGAGGTCGCGCGTGCGGTCCTGCACCCGGCTCTCCAGCCCCTGGTTGGCGACGCGCAGCGCCGCCTGCGTGGCCAGCAGCCGCGCCGCAAGGTAGCCGATGCCGACGACGAGCGCGGCCGCATAGGCCGCGAGATAGACGCGCCAGCGCTCCTTCTCGTCGAGCCCGGCGTCGATCACGTCGCTCACGCGGCGCGCCACGACATCGACGCGCGCACCGACCGTGAGCATCGCGAAGCGGCCCCAGGTGGTCGCTTCGGCTTCACGCGCGGAGAGGAATTCCTCGCCGGCCTGTTGCGCGGCTTGCCCGGCGGAGCGCAGCCCCGGTTGCACGGCAACTGCGGCGGCAACGAGGCTCGCCACGGGCGGCTCCAGCATCTGCGCCATCAGCGTGTGGGCTTCGATGTCGGTCACATTCGTGGCGAGGCGCGCCCGCTCGATCTGGGCGAGAAGCGCATCGGCGCGGCCACCGCTGGAAGGCGCCCGCACACGCGCCGCTGCCGCCTCGTTGGCGAGCGCAGCCAGGCGCTCGCGGAAATCGGCAGCGGTTTGCAGCGAGCGCAGGTGGCGCGCATGCAGCTCCGCGTAGGTTGAAACCTTCTCCTCCATGCCGGCACGAAGGGCACCCATGTCGTCGGCGAGAACCTCGCTCGCGGGCTCCTGCTCGAGCTCGTGGAGGATGCGCGTGAGCACCGGCCGGCGGTCGGGGACGGCCGGGAGCACCGGCGTCAGCGCGTCCGCGAGCCGCAGCGCGTCGCCATCCCAGCGCTGGTCGAGATCACGCAGCTCCCGCAGCAACGCGAGCGCCTGCGACTCGGACTTGTAGGCGGCCGGGTTGCTCATCGCGAACAGGAAGGCGAGTGCCGCGAGCAGCGCGCAGGCGATTGCCGGGAGTACGAACCTTCGGATCTTGCGGGTGGGCGTCATGTGCGGCGTTCTTGTTGTGCAGGGTCGCGCCCGGGAGCCTTCAGGCACGTTTCGATTCTGGGGAGCGCCCTGCATGCGAGTCTGTGACGCCGGTCACTCGCGCAACTTTCAAATGTAGCCGCTACTCGCCGAGATAGGCCTCGCGGATGCGGGGATCGCCGAGCAGCGATCGGGCCTCGCCTTCGAACGCGACCAGGCCGCCCTCGAGCACGTAGCCGCGATGGCTCGCCTCGAGGGCGAGGCGCGCGTTCTGCTCGACCAGCAGGAGTGTCACGCCTTCCCCCGCGATGGTGCGGATCACCTCGAAGATGCGCTCCACCATGAGCGGAGCCAGTCCCATGCTCGGCTCGTCGAGGAGCAGCAGGCGCGGGCGGCTCATCATCGCGCGCGCGATCGCGAGCATCTGCTGCTCGCCGCCCGAAAGCGTGCCCGCCACCTGCGAGCGCCGCTCCTTCAGGCGCGGGAAGTGGGTGAAGGCGCGCTCGATATCCGCGCTCACGCCGCCGCGGTCCCGGCGCGCATAGGCGCCCATGGCGAGGTTTTCATCCACGGTGAGCTGCGCGAAGACGCCGCGCCCTTCGGGCACGAGTGCCAGGCCGCGGCGCGCGATCTCGTGCACGCGCAGCGTCGAGATTTCGGCGCCGTCGTAGAGCACGCGGCCGCCCGAGCGGCGCACCAGCCCCGTGATCGCGCGGAGCGTCGTGGTCTTGCCGGCGCCGTTGGCCCCGATGAGGCATACCAGCTCGCCGCTATTCACGACAATGTCGACGCCTTTTACGGCGCGAATGCCACCGTAGGAAACCTCGAGCCTCTCGAGGGAAAGCAGGCTCATGGAGCGGGCTGCGCGGCGGTGCCGAGGTACGCCTCGATCACGCGCGGATCGCTGCGGATGTCGCGCGGCAGGCCCTCGGCGATGCGCCGGCCGTAGTCCAGCACCAGCACGCGATCGCAGAGCCCCATCACGAGGCGCACGTCGTGCTCGATCAGCAGCATGGTGATGCCGTCGCCGCGAATCGATTCGAGGAGGCGGCGCAGCTCGACCTTCTCCGTGGCATTCATGCCGGCCGCCGGCTCGTCGAGGGCGAGGAGCCGCGGATCCGTGGCCAGCGCACGCGCGATCTCGAGGCGCCGCTGGTCGCCATAGGATAGGTGCCGCGCCAGCTCGTTGCCGCGGTGGGCGATGCCGACGTACTCGAGCAGCTCGTGCGCGCGGCGCTCGATGGCGCGCTCCTCGGCACGGGTGGCGGGATTGCGCAGGATGGCTCCGACCACGTTGGCCTTCGTGCGCACGTGCCGGCCGATCATCACGTTCTCGAGCGCGGAGAGGTTGGCGAAGAGGCGGATGTTCTGGAACGTGCGCGCGATGCCGAGGGCGGCGATGCGATCGGGGGTGGCGTTGCGCAGGACGTTGCCCTCGAAGCGGAAGGTGCCCGTGTCCTGGCGATAGAGGCCGGTGAGCACGTTGAAGAGCGTGGTCTTGCCGGCGCCGTTCGGGCCGATGAGCCCGTAGATCTCGCCCTTGCCGATGGCAAAGGAGACCTCCGAGAGCGCGACCAGCCCGCCGAAGCGCTTGGTGACCCCCTCGACCTCGAGCAGCGCCTCAGCGGCCATTGTCGGCGACGGCGAGCTCGCGCTTGCGCACGGCCGAAGGGAAGAGCCCCGCCGGGCGGAAGAGCATCATCGCCACCATCGCGACGCCGAAGAGGAGCATGCGGATCACCTCCGGGTCGATGAGCGAACGGCCGAAGAGCCATCGCTGCACCGGCTCCACCGTGTAGCGCAGGATCTCCGGCACGAAGGACAGCAGGATCGCGCCCATCACCACGCCCCAGATGTTGCCCATGCCTCCCAGCACCACCATCGAGAGGACCATGACGCTCTCGGTGAGGATGAAGCTCTCCGGGCTGATGAAGCCCTGGATGGCCGAGAACATGCCGCCCGCCACGCCGCCGAACGAGGCGCCCATGGCGAAAGCGAGCAGCTTCATGTGCGTGGTGTTGATGCCCATCGCGCGGGCGGCGATCTCGTCCTCGCGGATGGCCTCCCACGCACGCCCGATGCGCGAATCCTGCAGGCGGATGTTCAGCACGATCACGATCACCATCACGAGGAGCAGGAAGTAGTAGTACTTGATCGTGCCCGACATCGCGAGCTCGCCGATGCGCGTGGTGTTGGAGAAATCGAGGCCGAAGACGCGGATCGGGTCGATCGTGGTGATGCCCTTCGGGCCGTTGGTGAGGTTGAACGGCTCCGAGAGGTTGTTGAGGAAGATGCGGATGATCTCGCCGAAGCCGAGCGTGACGATGGCGAGGTAGTCGCCGCGCAGCTTGAGCGTGGGCGTGCCCAGCATCACGCCGAAGAGACAGGCGATCGCCGCCCCGATGGGAAGGATCACCCAGAACGGCAGGTGCAGGTTGAAATGCGGCGAGGCGAGCAGCGCGTAGGTGTACGCGCCGACCGCGTAGAAGGCGATGTAGCCCAGGTCGAGCAGCCCCGCGAAACCCACCACGATGTTGAGTCCCAGCGACAGCAGGACGAAGAGGATCGCGAGGTTGGTGATGCGCACCCAGGCCGTGCCCGCGATGGCGAGGACGAACGGGAGGGCTATCAGCGTGGCCACGATGAGGGCCAGGCCGATCCACTTGGCGGCTGGGTTTCGTCGCAGGGCGGCGAGCGCGTTCACGGGTTTAAAGGCATTTCAAACACAGATGAACACAAATGAACACAGATAAAGGCTTTCAATATCCGTGGATGACGCGCTCGTACTGCAATCGCGGTCGTCCGAAGTTCAACAGCAGGCTGATCCTCAATCCCGTCGCGCGAAGGTAGTTCAAACATTGGGCCCTGTGGATCTTTTCCAGGCCCGCCACTGCCTTCAGCTCGACCAGTACGCATCTGTCGACGACAAGGTCGGCGAAGTACTGCCCGACGATTTCCTGCCGATACCGCACATCCACCGCCTTCTGTTGCGCGACTTCATGGCCCCTGCGGCGAAGCTCGAATGCCAGCGCATTTTCGTAGACCTTCTCGAGAAAACCGCTACCCAATTCGGAGCTGACCGCCTGGGCCGCCCCGATGATCGATCCGGTTATGCGATTGAGCCTTTCATCCGAAGAATCCGTGTTCATCCGTGTTCATCTGTGTTCCCCGCCTTTCGGCTGCATGAATCTCCAACGCATGATCAAGCCCGGTCGCCGACGCGTTCGCCCAGCAGCCCCTGGGGCCGGAAGACGAGCACGAGGATCAGCACGATGAACGCGTAAACGTCCTTGTAGTTGC